>NZ_JBFAMT010000096.1:0-18328 GCF_040656635.1 Actinosynnema sp. NPDC049800
GGGTGGGGGTGGGGGTGGGTGGTCCGGGAATGACGAAAGCGGGCCGCCGGTGGTGGTCGGGGCCCGCTTTCGGTGGTTCAGGGTTGGTTAGTCGCGAGGGGTCTTGCGTTGGCCCTTGGCCTGGGCGCGGGCGGCGGCGCGGCGTTCTTTGCGGGTGCCGCCCGGCTGGGGGCCGGACTGGGCGGGGTTGCCGGTCGTTTCGGCGTCGCCGCTCTCGGACGGGCCCGTGTAGGTCAGGCCCTGCTGGGCCCGGCCGTCCAGGCCCTTGCCGCGCAGCGCGGGCGGGATGGCGCTGCCGCTCTGGAGTTGTGCCAGGGCCGGGCCCGCGGGGGCCTGGTTGGCGTCCGCCTGCTGCTGGGCGGCGGCAGCGGCGGCGGCGCGGGCCCTGGCCCGGCTGCCGGCCAGCGGGCCGCCGTTGGCGATGGAGACCTGGACCGGCGGCTCGGCGGCCGGCTCCGGCTCGGCAGCCTCGACCTGGAGGTTGAAGAGGAAGCCGACGGTCTCCTCCTTCAGCGCCTCGAGCATGCCGTTGAACATGTCGAAGCCCTCCCGCTGGTACTCGATCAGCGGGTCGCGCTGGGCCATCGCCCGCAGGCCGATGCCCTCCTTCAGGTAGTCCATCTCGTACAGGTGCTCGCGCCACTTGCGGTCCAGGACGGAGAGCAGGACGCGGCGCTCCAGCTCACGCATGGCGCCCGGCCCGACCCGGCCGTCGATGTCCGCCTCACGCGCCTCGTACGCCGCCAGGGCGTCGGCCTGGAGCTTCGCCTTCAACGACTCGCGGGTGACGTCCTCGTCGCCCTCGAGCACCTTCTTGGCGTCGAGCGTGATCGGGTACAGCGTCTTGAGCGCCGTCCACAGCTGGTCGAGGTCCCAGTCCTCGGCGTAGCCGTCGGCCGTCGCGCCGTCGACGTACGCGCCGACCACGCTGGTGATCATGTGCTCGACCTGTTCGCGCAGGTCCTCGCCGTCGAGCACGCGGCGGCGCTCGGCGTAGATCACCTTGCGCTGCTCGTTCATGACCTCGTCGTACTTGAGGACGTTCTTGCGGATCTCGAAGTTCTGCTGCTCGACCTGCGTCTGCGCGCTGCGGATGGCCCGGGTGACCATCTTGTGCTCGATCGGCACGTCGTCCGGCACCTTCAGCCGGGTCATGACCGTCTCGACCATCGCCGCGTTGAAGCGGCGCATCAGCTCGTCCTTCAACGACAGGTAGAACCGCGACTCGCCGGGGTCGCCCTGACGGCCGGAACGACCGCGCAGCTGGTTGTCGATGCGCCGCGACTCGTGCCGCTCGGTGCCGAGCACGTACAGGCCGCCGGCCGCGCGGACCTCCTCGGACTCGGCCTTGACCTCGGCGGTGACCTCCTCGATCAGCTTCGCCCAGGCGGCCTCGTACTCCTCCGGGTTCTCCACCGGGTCGAGGCCGCGCTCGCGCAGCTCGTGGTCGGCGATGATGTCCGGGTTGCCGCCCAGCACGATGTCGGTGCCTCGACCGGCCATGTTGGTGGCCACCGTGACGGCGCCCTTGCGGCCCGCCTTCGCGATGATCAGCGCCTCGCGGTCGTGGTGCTTCGCGTTGAGCACCTCGTGCGGGATGCCCCGCCTGACCAGCAGCTTCGACAGGTACTCCGAGCGCTCGACGCTCGTCGTGCCGACCAGCACCGGCTGGCCCTTCTCGTGCCGCTCGGCGATGTCGTCGGCGACCGCGTCGAACTTGGCCTCCTCGGTCTTGTAGACGAGGTCGGCCTGGTCGGAGCGCTGCATCGGGCGGTTGGTCGGGATGGGCACGACGCCGAGCTTGTAGGTCTGGTGGAACTCGGCCGCCTCGGTCTCGGCGGTACCGGTCATGCCGCCCAGCTTCTCGTAAAGGCGGAAGTAGTTCTGGAGGGTGATCGTGGCGAGCGTCTGGTTCTCCGCCTTGATCTCGACGCCTTCCTTGGCCTCGATCGCCTGGTGCATGCCCTCGTTGTAACGGCGACCGGACAGCACGCGGCCGGTGAACTCGTCGACGATCATGACCTCGCCGTTGCGGACGATGTAGTCCTTGTCCTTGGCGAAGAGCTCCTTGGCCTTGATCGCGTTCTGGAAGTAGCCGACCAGCGGGGTGTTGGTCGAGTCGTACAGGTTGTCGATGCCCAGCTGGTCCTCGACGTACTGCACGCCCGCCTCGGTGACGCCGATCGTGCGCTTGCGCTCGTCCACCTCGTAGTGGGTGTCGCGGCGCATCTTGGTGGCCAGCCGCGCGAACTCGACGTACCAGCGCGAGGACTGGTCGGCCGGGCCGGAGATGATCAGCGGCGTGCGGGCCTCGTCGATCAGGATCGAGTCGACCTCGTCGACCAGCGCGAAGAAGTGGCCGCGCTGGACCATCTCGTCACGGCTCCAGGCCATGTTGTCGCGCAGGTAGTCGAAGCCGAACTCGTTGTTCGTGCCGTAGGTGATGTCGGCGTTGTAGGCGACCCGGCGCTGCTCGGGCGTCATCTCCGACAGGATCGCGCCGACGGTCAGGCCGAGGAAGCGGTGGATGCGGCCCATCCACTCCGCGTCGCGCTTGGCCAGGTAGTCGTTGGTCGTGACGACGTGCACGCCCTCGCCCGCGATCGCGTTGAGGTACGCGGGCAGCACGGACGTCAGCGTCTTGCCCTCACCGGTGCGCATCTCGGCGATCTGACCGAGGTGCAGCGCCGCGCCGCCCATGAGCTGGACGTCGAAGTGACGCTGGCCCAGGGTGCGCTTGGCGCCCTCGCGGACGACCGCGAAGGCCTCCGGCAGCAGGTCGTCCAGGGTCCAGCCGTCGGCGTAGCGCTTGCGGAACTCCTCGGTCTTCGCGCGCAGCTCCGCATCGGAGAGGTCGACGACGTCGTCTTCGAGGTTGTTGATGTGCGCTGCGATGTTGCGCAGGCGCTTGAGCATCTTGCCCTCGCCAGCGCGGAGCAGTCGGGACAGCACCATCCGGGTCGACCTCATTACCTCATCGCGACGCGCCCGGGGGGACGGGCGCCTTCCACCGGGGCTCACCACGGCCATGGCGAGCCTTCACCACCGACCATCGTAGGCAAGTCGTGAAGGTGTGTGCACAGACACAGGTAGGAACCCCTCTCGGAGGACCTCGCGAGGCGCTCCGCGGGCGCCCGACCGACCGACTCGGGGCCGTCCTGGATCGCGTTCCGTGACGAGGACCGCTCGGCCACCACCCGGACGGACGCAAAGCGGTCGGTCTCCCCCGGGCTCACGCGCCGAAAGCAGGCCATCGACCGGTTTTAGAGACAAATCCCACGCCACCGGGCCGGCCGGACTTCGACGGACGCCCGCTTGCTCCGAGGTGACAGGTTCGCGAACTCACACCTGTCGTCCGTGACACATTTTCCGACGATCACCGTTTCGATCACCGAAATGCGGCGCGCACGACGGCCCCCGGCGCGCAGAAGACGCCGGGGGCCGCGCGAAGTCGAGTGAGGGGACCGTGGTCAGGTGGCGCTCAGGCCAACCTGATCACGCCGTAGTCGAACCCCTTCCGGCGGTAGACGACGCTCGGACGGCCGCTGTCGGCGTCGGAGAACAGGTAGAAGTCGTGGCCGACCAGTTCCATCTCGTAGAGGGCCTGGTCGACGGTCATCGGCTTGGCCGTGTGCTCTTTCTCGCGCACGATCTGGCCGGGCAGGTTGTCCTCGACACCGTCTTCCCAGCGCTGCGCGGGCACTTCCGCCATGCCCTCGCGCGCGGGTTCCGGTTCGGCTGCTTCCAGCACGGCGGTGTGGCCGAGCCACATGCCCTGTGCCTGACCGCCGTCGCTGTCGGTGCGCAGCGGCAGGGACTCCCCGAGTCCGCTGGTCGCCTCGGCGACCGATGCCGGGGCACGTCGCCCGTGGTGCACGCGCCTGCGGTCATGCGAGCGCCGCAACCGGTTCTCGAGCTTGCTCACCGCGGAGTCCAGGGCGGCGTAGAAGTCGCCCGCACATGCTTCGGAACGAACCACCGGACCGCGTCCCTTGCCGGTGATCTCGACGCGCTGGCAGTTCTTCGACTGCCTGCGGTTCGGCTCGTGGAAAAGCTCCACGTCGAAGCGGATGACCTTGCGGTCGTAACGCTCAAGCCTGGCCAGCTTTTCGGCGACGTGAACCCTGTAGTGATCGGGCACCTCGACGTTGCGGCCCTTAACGACGATGTCCATACACGACCTCCCTCGCTTTGCTGCGAGCAATGGCTTTGGATCGCTTGGGCGCCGGATTCGCGATCATGTTCGCGGACTATGTCGCTGAGGGTGGCCCCTCAGCGCCCCACCGGCGCCAGGGTCATGGGCTGTTCGCCTCCTCCCCGCGTGCCGGGAACGCTGATAGCGGTGCACGTTAGCCCGGTATTCGCCGCTGCGACAGCCCCTGGGGCGGGGGAACTCCAAGATTTTCTTGTCGTGACGCAGAGCGACGAAAAACCGCTGTCGGCAGCGCGCCACGCGGGCGCGCTCCGACGCCACACCGACGACCGCTCACCCGAACGGCCGAGACCGGCACAGGCACCCGTCGGCAGAGTGGTTACGTCGAACGGCCTCTGCGCGGGCGTCATAACCGGCCAACGGCCGAGCGTCCCGGGAGGTTCCCGGCTGGATTCACCCGTGTGGGTGGGTTCCGCGTGCGGTGGTCAGCGTGAGGACAGCGGGTACCCGCAATCCGGCCGCTTTCAACACCGAAACGCACGCGCGCGCCGTCGATCCGGTCGTCACGACGTCATCCAGCAGGACGACCGATGTGCCCGGTGGTGGCAGGCGATCCAGGACGAGCCGGACGCGTCCCGCGAGATTCGCCTCTCGCGAGGCCGCGTCGAGCCGCACGGAATCGCGGACGCCTCTCGTGAACGCGAGCGCGGGCGCCGTGGAAAAGCCGGACGCACGTGCCATTCTCAGCACGTGGGAACCGCCGCGGGCACGGGCGGCCGACGCGCGCGACGGCGCCGGGACGAGCCACGGCGCGGGCCCGACACCGGGCAGCCCGGGCACGGCGGCGGCCACCAGGGCGCCGAACACGGCCGCCAGCTCACGGCGCCCGCGCTCCTTGAACGCGAGCACCAGCTCACGCGCCGCGCCCGCGTACGCGGCGAGGGCGAACACCGGCGGGCCGGCGCCGGGTACGCGCTTCGGCATCCCGAAGAGGGCCAGGCAGCGGGCGCAGAGCCGCACGCCCCACAGACCGCAGCCGGGACAGCGGGGCGGGAACAGCAGGTTGATCAGCACGGTCGCCACGGTGCCGGCGACCACCGACAATCCAGGCCCCTCCGCCGAGGTGCGCGACGTTCTCGATCGGGTGAAGATGGATCCACGCCCACCGTGACGCTCGCGTCAGGCGGCCGAGGGGCCGCCCGCGGAGCTGCGGCCGTCGAACACCGCTCAGCCCGGGTAGAAGGCCTGGGTGCCCGGCTCCACCTTCGTCGTCGACGCACGCCACACGTCACCCACGTCGTTCGCGCTCCACAGCCCGCTCTGGTCCACCGCCAGCACGTTGCGACCGGGGGCTGCGGTGACGGACGCCACCGGCACGGTCAGGTTCGACGTGTTGTACCGCTCCACCCGCACCCCGTCGATGTTCACCTTCGCGATCGGCCAGGCGACCAGCGACGTGCTCACCACCAGCACGTCCTGCGCCAGCCAGTCCAGCCCCAACGCGCTGGCGCCCAGCTGGGACGGCTGCAGGTGGCGCGGCGACCGCAGCGACACCGCCGCGTCCTGACCGCGCACCACCGCCGCCACCACGAGCTTGCCGTCCACCACGGCCGCCACCCGCGTGCCGTCGCGCGAGAGCCGCAGGTCGGTGATGCGCCCCAGCTCGGCCAGCTCGGAGGCGTTGACCGCGTTCGCCGTCCACCCGCTGTCGGTCTTGATCACGCGCACCACGTTCGCGCCGTCGGCGACCGTCCACACCTCGATGCCCGGCTCGCCCTGGCGCCCGCTGAGCAGCCACGTCGGTCTGGTCATGGTCGACGCGCGCAGGTCGACCTCGGCCAACGGCTCCTGCACCGGCCCGACCCGCAGCCGCACGGCGTCGCCCGCCACCCGGTTCACCACGGCCAGCCGGCTGCCGTCCAGCGACTGCGCCGCGCTCAGCACCTGGTAGTCGCCGGAGCCGGCGGGTCCGGGCACCGCGTCGCCGTTGATCTGCTTGACCCGCCCGTTGCCGACCAGCATCCCGTTGAGGCCCGCGTTCGGCGTGGCCAGCTCCTCACCGGTCTGCACGTCGGCGGGCCGCCACTCGAGCTGCTCGGAGCTGATCGGCTGGCCCTCGACCAGGACCCGGATCCGGCTGCTGGACACGCCCGCGAGCGACCTCACCACCTGGGCGATGATCTGCTTGCCGGTCTGCACCGTGATGTCGCCGACCTTGGTCAGGTCGACCTCCAGCGCGCCGTCGTCTGCCTCGGAGGTGTTCTTGCGCTGCGCGGCGCCGTTCGGGATGGCCGAGACCAGCGCGCCCCTCATACCCACCGCGGGCCCCTTGAGCAGCAGGCTCGTCACCCGGCTCGGGATCGACGTGGACGGCGCGATGACCACCCAGCGCGGGTCGGGCACGAGCACGCTGAAGTCCGGGCTGTAGAAGAACAGCGTGACCCGGCGGTAGTTCTGCTGGAACCCGCCCAGCGGCACGTAGACGCCGTCGGGGGGCGCGGAGATGCGCCACTGGTCCTCGGCGTCGCGCTCGATGCCGATCGGGGTGTCGAGGGGGCCGATGAGCTGGATGAACGAGTTGTCCTCCAGCTGCAACCGGCCGACGTTGCGCCCTTGCAGCAGCACGGTGCGGTTCTTGTCGTCCGCCGTCACGCCCGGCGTCGGCACGGTGTTGAACGTGGTGTCGATGATCGTCGGCGTGCCCTTGGTGTTCCACGCCTTCTTCGCGTCCTCGGTCAGGTACGCCTTGGCCGCCGCGTAGTCGCCCTCGGGGTTGGCCGAGGCGTTGACGAACTCGCGGACCAGCGTCAACGGGTCGATGTCCTCGACCGGCTCGGGCGCGGCGGCCTGGGTGGCGTTGCCCGCCGACGGGTTCACCGCGATCGGGGACGTCTCGGTGGGGATCGCGGCGCAGCCGGCGGCCACGAGCACGGCCAGGAGCACCGCGAGGATCCTCACCGGACCTCCTCGCGTTCGCCGGTGACCGGTTGCGCGGGCTGCCACGTGATCTCCTCCTCGGTCAGCTCGACCTCCTCCACCGGCTCGGGCTCGCCCGGCTCCGGCTCGACCACGGGCGGCAGGTCGGGCGGTTCGAGCGGCAGCGGGCTGGACGTCAGCTCGTGGCCCAGCCGGCACGGGATGGTGAGCCGGAACACCGCGCCGTGGCCGCGTTCGCCCCACGCCTCCAGCCGACCGCCGTGCAGCCGCGCGTCCTCCAGGCTGATCGACAGGCCGAGGCCGGTGCCGCCGGTGCGGCGGTTGCGGGACGGGTCGGCGCGCCAGAACCGGTTGAACACCAGGTCGGCCTCGCCGGGGCGCAGGCCGACGCCGTGGTCCCGGACAGTGACCGCGACCGCCTCGCCGTCACCGCGCAGCGTCAGCTCGACCGGCAGGCCCTCGCCGTGGTCGATGGCGTTGGCCAGCAGGTTGCGCAGGATCCGCTCGACCCGGCGGGAGTCCAGCTCGGCGGTGACCTCGTGGTCGGGCAGGTCCATCACGATCGTGGTGCCGCTGCTGTTGGCGATGGCGCGCACGGCGTCGTGGGCGCGCCTGGCCAGCACCCGGATGTCGACCAGCTCGGCGGCCAGCTCCTCGACGCCCGCGTCGAGCCTGCTGATCTCCAGCAGGTCGCCGAGCAGCGACTCGAACCGGTCCAGCTCGTCGACCAGCAGCTCGGTCGACCGGGCCAGGCCGCCGGGGAACTGCTCGCGCGAGGCGTGCAGCACGTCCGCGGCCATCCGCACGGTGGTCAACGGCGTGCGCAGCTCGTGGGAGACGTCGGAGGTGAACCGGCGTTGCAGCTGGCCGAACTCCTCCAGCTGGTGGATCTGGCGCTGGATGCTGGCGGCCATCTCGTTGTACGACTCGGCCAGCCGCGCCACGTCGTCCTCGCCGACCACGGGCATCCGCTGGTCGAGGCTGCCGTCGGCGAACCGCTCGGCGATCTCGGCGGCCTGCCGCACGGGTCGGACCACCTGCCGCGTGACCAGGTTCGCGATGAGCGCGAGCAGCAGGAGCAGCACCACGCCGCCGACCACGAGCGTGCTCTGCACGACGTCCGCGGTGGCCTGTTCGCTGGTCAGCGGGAACAGCAGGTACAGGTGCATGGCGCGGGCGGAGCTGTTCACCGGTTTGCCGACGACCAGCAGCGTGGTGGGTCCGGTCTCCCGCTCCACGGTGGTGATCTGGTAGCCGGCGCTGCCCCGTTCGAGCATCTTGAACAGCCCGTCCGGCACGTCCTCGTACTGGCCGACGGCGACCGGCAGGCCGTCGGAGCCGGTGCCGACGGGGTCGCGGAGCACCGGCTCGAACGCGCCCGCGCCGGAACTGGTCGGGTCGAGGTCGACCCCGGAAGTGTTGATCTTGTTCAGGGCGGTGGTGAACCGGGTCTTCACGCTGTCGGGGCCGGGGTTGAGGCCCGCCAGGTCGGGCTGGATCGCCGCCGCGCTCGCCTCGGCCTGCCGGACCGCCGCCTCGATCTTGGTCTCCAGCAGCTGGCCGGTGATCTGCACCTGGAGCACCATGCCCAGCACGAACACCACGGCCGACGACAGCGCGAGCGTGCTCACCACGACCCGCAGCTGCAACGAGCGCCGCCACAGCTCGCCGAACGTGATCGCGTGCCTGCGAGCGCGTTCGACCCCGCGGCGCACCTCGCGCACCACGGGGTCGAACCAACGCTCGGTCATCTCCAGCGCTTTCCGATCACGGAGGTCCGGCCTTGTACCCGACACCGCGCACGGTCAGCACCACCTCGGGGTGCTCCGGGTCGCGCTCGACCTTGGAGCGCAGCCGCTGCACGTGGACGTTCACCAGCCGGGTGTCCGCGGCGTGCCGGTAGCCCCACACCTGCTCCAGCAGCACCTCGCGGGTGAACACCTGGCGCGGCTTGCGGGCCAGCGCCACGAGCAGGTCGAACTCCAGCGGCGTGAGCTGGATCGGCTTGCCCTCGCGCAGCACCTCGTGGCCGGGCACGTCGATGGTCAGGTCGCCGATCTGGAGCACCTCGGCGGGCTCCGCCTCGGTGCGGCGCAGGCGGGCGCGGATGCGCGCCACCAGCTCCTTCGGCTTGAACGGCTTGACCACGTAGTCGTCCGCGCCCGACTCCAGGCCGAGCACCACGTCCACCGTGTCACTCTTCGCGGTCAGCATCACGATCGGTACGCCCGACTCGGACCTGATCGCCTTGCAGACGTCGATGCCGTTCATGCCGGGCAGCATCAGGTCCAGCAGGACCAGGTCGGGCTTCAGCTCGCGCAGCGCGGGCAGCGCGCGGGCGCCGTCGGCCACCACAGCGGTGTCGAAGCCCTCGCCCCGCAGCACGATGGTCAGCATCTCCGCCAGAGCGGGGTCGTCGTCCACGACGAGCACGCGTGCCTTCATACTCAACATCGTCCCACTAGTGGCCGGGAGTCCACGCACCGCCCAGCGGTCATCGCTGCTGGTCGTCGTGCGCGTCCACTCCGTAGCCAGTCTCTGCCGCCGATCCACGTGCCCACCTCGTCCCGCCGAAACGCGAATCCTCTGCGACTCATCGGCGGAGTGGTGACGTTTTGTTACTTTGTAACACTAATGGGTGAACCACCGATCGAGGATCTCCTCGACGCGCAGGTCAACGGTGCCGTCCAGCACTTCCCACGGTGACAGCCACGCGGCCGCGGCCAACCCGTCGTACACGGCGGCGCAGCGCGCTTGCAGCCCACCGTCCGATTCGTACAGGTCCCGCCCCCTGGCCTCTTCCACCTCGCGGTTGGCCGCGCGGTCCGCCGCGACGCCCGCCGGCACGCGCAAGAGCAGGTGCAGATCCGGGATCGGCAACCCGAAGCGATCCACCTCCAGCGACCGAAGCCACTCGACGAACTCGCCGTCCGCGCCCTGGTGCAGCCGGGCCGCGCCGTAGGCCGCGTTGGACGCCACGTACCGGTCGAGCAGCACGACGTCGTACTGGTCGAGGTCGGCCCGGATCCGGTCGGCCGCCCCGCGCCGGTCCAGCGCGTAGAGGACCGACATGCCGTACACCGAATCCGTGAGGTCGCCCAGCCTGCCGTGCAACGCGTCGCGCACCAGATCGGCGTGCACGTCCTCGTCGTAACGCGGGAAGGCGCCCGTGGCGACCTTCGCGCCACGCGCGTCCAGCGCGTCGGTCAACGCCTTGGCCAGGGTGCGCTTGCCGGCGCCGTCCAAGCCCTCGATCACGACGAGTTTGCCCACGAGAACACCCTAAGGGGCACAGTCCGCTCACGATCGGCCGCATGACATCGCCCAGTCGGGTGATCGGAGATCCTTTGCGTCACCAGATTGAGTGACTACGGTGAAGCCCATTTCCGGTTGCGCGAAAGGGTGGTGCCGCGGTGACCGCGGATTCCGGGCACGCCAGACCGGTTGAGCAGCAGACCGCCCACCCGCCCGGGAGCCTGCCCGGCGGCCTCGCCGAAACCCTGCGGTACGGCCCGTTCCACCGCGCGCTGCACGACGCCATCGCGCACCGCGGCCTGTCCCTGGCCCGCCTGCGGGCGCACCTGGAGCAGCTCGGCGTCCAGGTCGGACAGTCGACGCTCAGCTACTGGCAGCGCGGGCTGCGCCACCCCGAGGTGCCACGCGCCATCGCCACCGTGCGCGCGCTGGAGACCGTCCTGAAGCTGCCGCCGGAGTCCTTGGTGGCGCTCGTCGGCAACCGGCCGCAGCCCCGGCTGACCCGTCCCAGCGGCTGGGTGTCGCCGGTGCCGGTGCTGTCGGAGTTCGAGGCGGTCAGCGACGTCGGGGCGAACACCGACATCGAGGTGCTGTCCGTGCACGACACCGTGCTGATCGGGCCGGAGCGGGAGCAGCGGTCGATCAGCACCCGGCTGGTGGTGCGCGCGGCGAAGGCCGGGCCCGACCGGTACCTGGCCGTGCACCAGGGCGACGAGGGGTGCCTGATCGACAACGCGCTCGTGCGGCCCGGCGAGGGGTGCCGGCTCGGTCGGCTGCGCCGGCAGCTGGCCACGCGCGGGCTGGCGTTCGAACTGCTGTTCGACCGCAGGCTCGCCGAGGGCGAGGAGCACGTGTTCAGCTTCACGGTGGTGGACGACACGGGCGGGCCGACACCCGGCCACCGGCGGGCGTTCCGCGAACCGTGCCGCGGGTACCTGCTGCAACTGGCGTTCAACCGGCGCGCCCTGCCGGCGCGGTGCACCAAGCAGTTCCGGGTCGACGCCGACGCCGTGCCGGTGGACCTGGAGGAGCTGGTGTGCGGGCTGGGCGGCTTCGCCAGCGCGTACTTCGAGGACGTGGGCCCCGGCGTGGCCGGGATCAGCGTCGAGTGGACCTGAGAACGGCCGGGGCGACGCTCGCCCCGGCCGTTCCCACGATCCGCCGGCTCAATACCGGTAGTGCTCGGGCTTGTAGGGGCCCTCGACGTCGACGTCGATGTACTCCGCCTGGTCCTTGGTCAGCTTGGTGAGCTTGCCACCGAGCGCCTCGAGGTGGATGCGGGCGACCTTCTCGTCCAGCACCTTCGGCAGGCGGTACACCTCCTTGTCGTACTCCTGGTGCTTGGTGAACAGCTCGACCTGCGCGATCACCTGGTTGGAGAACGAGTTCGACATCACGAAGCTGGGGTGGCCGGTGGCGTTGCCCAGGTTGAGCAGGCGGCCCTCCGACAGCACCAGGATCGAGTGGCCGTCCGGGAACACCCACTCGTCGACCTGCGGCTTGATGTTGATCCGCCGGATGCCGGGGAAGCGGGCGAGGCCGGCCATGTCGATCTCGTTGTCGAAGTGGCCGATGTTGCCCACGATCGCCTGGTGCTTCATGGCCGCCATGTGCTCGATGCGCACGACGTCCTTGTTGCCGGTCGTGGTGATGACGATGTCGGCGCGGCCGATCACGTCCTCCAGCGTCGCGACCTCGTAGCCGTCCATCGCCGCCTGCAACGCGCAGATCGGGTCGATCTCGGTCACGATGATGCGGGCGCCCTGGCCGCGCAGCGAGTCCGCCGCGCCCTTGCCGACGTCACCGTAACCGCAGACCACGGCCACCTTGCCGCCCATGAGGACGTCGGTGCCGCGGTTGATGCCGTCGATCAGCGAGTGCCGGATGCCGTACCGGTTGTCGAACTTCGACTTGGTCACCGCGTCGTTGACGTTGATCGCCGGGAACAGCAGCTCACCGGCGGCGGCCAGCTGGTACAGCCGCATGACGCCGGTGGTGGTCTCCTCGGTGACGCCGCGGATGCCCTCGGCGATCTTGGTCCACTTGCCGCTGTCGGCCGCCAACGAGGCGCGCAGCGTGCCCAGGAAGATCTTCCACTCCTCCGGGTCGTCCGCCTCGGGCTGCGGCACGACGCCGGCCTTCTCGTACTGCAGGCCCTTGTGGACGAGCATCGTGGCGTCGCCGCCGTCGTCCAGGATCATGTTCGGGCCGCCGCCGTCCGGCCAGGTCAGCATGGACTCGGCGGTCCACCAGTACTCCTCCAGCGTCTCGCCCTTCCAGGCGAAGCACGGGATGCCCTTGGGCTCCTCCTCGGTGCCGTGGGGGCCGACCACGACCGCGGCGGCGGCGTGGTCCTGCGTGGAGAAGATGTTGCACGACGCCCAGCGCACCTCGGCGCCCAGGGCGACCAGGGTCTCGATCAGGACGGCGGTCTGCACGGTCATGTGCAGTGAGCCGGAGATCCGCGCGCCCTTGAGCGGGTAGACCTCCGAGTACTCGCGGCGCAACGCCATCAGGCCGGGCATCTCGTGCTCGGCCAGCCGGATCTCTTTGCGGCCGAACTCGGCCAGGGAGAGGTCCGCCACGGCGAAGTCGATGCCGTTGCGGGTCTGGAGCCTCTCGGCGGTCATCGCGGGTTCCTCCATCTTCGGGTAGGACGAGCCGACCCTACCGCCCGCCACGCCGGGCCACGGCGGTCGGCGGCATCTGCGCCCCCATGGACCAGTATGGCGAAGCTCAGGTGATGTTCGCGGGAGGATCTGTGCTGATTCCCGGCCCCGACACGCGGGTGGTCGAACTGCGGGTGCACGGTGTCCAGGGCACCACGCCGCAGTCGCTGGTCGACGCGGTGGCGGCGGTGGACGTGGCGGGCGACGGGCTCGGCCGCATCGTCCGCCCGGCCGACCGGCTGCGCAGACCGGCGCCCGGCCCGGTGTTGCAGGCCGCCGGGCGCCCGGTCACCCGGGTGGTCGAGGGCTACGTCTGGGGCGCGATGACCTCGGGTGGCTGGGCCAAGGCGACGTGGGCGCTGCTGTTCCCGTTCTCGCTGGCGAACGTGGCGCACTGGATGCTGCCGCCGACGCCGACCGGTTCCGTGCCCGCTCACCTGCTGGGCGTGGCGCTGCGCGCGTTGCTCCGGTTGGCCGCGCTGCTGCTGACCGTGCTGCTGGTCGCCCAGCTGGAGGTGATCAGCCTCGACCTGGTGGCCGCGCAGTGCCTCGCGCCGGGCGCCACGTGCCTGTGGGGCCCGTCGTGGCTGAGCACGACGCCGTGGGTGCGCGCGGTCGTGGGCCTGGCGCCGATCGCGCTGGCCGTGCTGGTGCTGCACCGGATGTCGAGCGTGGACTGGCGGATCGAGCGCAAGGAGGTGCCGGTGGCCGAGGGCGTGCGGTCCGGGCTGCCCGGCGCGCACGTGGCCACCGACCCCGACACGCCCGCGTTGCGGGTGCTGCACGTGGTCGCGGGCCTGGGCACGGCCGTGGTGATCGCGTTGGGCGGTCCGGCCGGTCCCCTGCTCGCGCCCGGCGGCCACGGCGTCGCGATCACCGTGTGCTGGGTGCTCGGGGTGGCGCTGGTGGGGGTGGCGGCGCTGGGCGCGATGCTGCTGGACGACCCGACCGGCGGCGCGCCGCACCGGGGCGGCCGGTGGCTGCGGGCGGCGCTGGGGCGCCGGCCGCGGCGCGTGCTGCAGGCCGTGGCGTGGCTGTCGTTGCCGGTCGCGGTGGTGCTGCTGGACCGGCTGCCGGTGCGGCTGCCCGGCGCGGACCTGGCCGTGCAGATGGTCGCGGCGATGGTGGCGCTGGTGTGCGTGCTGATCGCCGTGCTGCTGGTGCCCGCCGCGTTGCTGGCCCGGCGCACGTGGTCGGCGCAACCGCGCGAGCTGCGGCCGTGGGCGGGCGGGTGGATGGCCGCGCCGGTAGTGGCGGTGGCCGCGCTGCTCGGCGGCGGGTTCGGCGCGGGGGTGGCGCTGACCGCGCGGCGGGTGCTCGGGTACGGCGACCTGCCGCGCGGGTACGACTACATCGCGCTGCTGTGGGGCGTGGCCGGGGTGCTGGCGTTCCTGGCCGGGGTGGCGATGGCGGCGGCCACCGGGATGATGCGGTGGAGCTCCCTCCGGCGGATTCCCCACGGTGGCGACGAGAGCCGGGTCAAGGAGTGGGCGCGTGAGGCGTCCTTGTTGCACTCGGGGCGCGCACGGGACGCGAAGCGCGCTGCGCGGGCGTGGTGGTGGGCGCGGTGGCAGCGGCGGCACAGCCACCACGTGGTGCTGATCATGTCGACGGTGCTGGCGGTCGGCGCGGTGCCGGCGGCGTTCCTGCGGCTGCGGGAGGTCGACCCGCCCACGTGGGCGCGGCCGGTCGTCGCGCTCGGCGTGGTCGTGCTGGCCGTGCTGGCGTTGTCGCTGCTCCGGGCCGTGTACCTGGCGGCACGGCGGCCGGACAAGGCCCGGCAGGTCGGGGTGCTGGCGGACCTGGCGGCGTTCTGGCCGCGCGAGGCGCACCCCGTGGTGCCGCCGTGCTACGCGTTGAAGGTGGTGCCGGAGCTGGTGGCGCGGGTGCGGGAGCACCTGGCCGACCCCGGCACGCGGGTGGTGCTGGCCGGGCACAGCCAGGGCAGCCTGCTCGCGGCGGTCGCGGCGGCACGGCTGCTGGAGGAACTGCCGCCGGCCGAGGCGGAACGGGTGGGCTTGGTCACGGCGGGCTCGCAGTTGCAGTGGGCCTACCCGAGGGCGTTCCCGGCGGTGGTGCCGCACAGCTCGCTGGAGACGCTGGCGGGCGGGCTGGCCGGGCGGTGGCGCGCGCTGTGCCGCGGCACGGACGCGTTGGGCGGCGCGGTGATGACGTGGGACCGGCAGGTGTTCGACGGGATGCTGCTCGGCGCGGGGTTCCGGCCGGACGGCACGTCGGGCGCGTTGCCGCCGGCGTTGCGCGGTCCGACGGGCGCGCTGGTGCTCGGCGGCGACCACTGGCTGCCGGACCCGCAGCGCGGTCCGTTCCCCGGTCGCCGGTGGGCGGCGGGCGTGAACCGGCACGCCGACTACACCTCCGACCCCGAGTGGGACCGGGCGATCGCCATCGCGGCGGGCCTGGAGACGACGGACCCGCCGTCGCCTCCCGTGCTGCCGACCGCGCGGCGGGCGCCGATCAGCTCGCCGTTGACCGAACCGACGTGAGCAGCCGGTCGGCCGCCGCGGTGCGGCCGGTCTCGGCGAGCAGGCCCGCCGGGGCCAGCACGTAGTCGCGGTCGACCGCGATCGCCGCCGTGCGCAGGATCGGGCGCAGGACGGGGTCGGCGCGCAGCACGCGTTCGACGTCGGCGGTCGACTCGGCGTGCCGGAAGACGCCGCCGGAGAGCACCAGCAAGCCCGCGCCCTGCGGTCCGAGTTGGCCGTCGACGAGCCTGAGGTGGCGGCGGACGGCCAGCACGGCGGCGAGCGCGGCCAGCCGGTGGTCCGCGGTCGGGTCGTCGGGCAGCCAGCTCACGTCGGCGGCCCGGGCGGCGGCTTCCCGCCCCAGCACGAGGGCTTCGTCCTTGTCGATCAGCTTCTCCGCGAGCGCCTCGGCCACCACGCCGGGTGCGGACCAGCGCAGGCCGAGGTCGCCCTCGACGGTGCGGCGGTCGGGCGGCAGCGCCACCGTCCGCTCCGGACCTTCCACAGTGGACACCGCGGAGTAGACGTCCGTGGTCGCCCCGCCGACGTCCACCACGAGCACCGCGCCCTCGTGGTCCTGCATGGCCAGCCGGGACACGCCGCTCAGCACGGCGTCCGGGGTCACGGCGCGCACGAGCCCGCGGAACCTCCGGCCCCGGGACAGGCCCTTGCCGCCGATCACGTGCCGGAGGAACACCTCGCGGATCGCCGCGCGGGCCGGCCCCGGCGCGAGCTCGCCCACGTCCGGCAGCACGTTCGCGGTCCGCACGACGGTCCGCGCGGCGAGCAGGTCGGCCGCCGCCGGCTGGGCCTCGACGTTGCCGGCGAGCACGATCGGGCACGCCACCCGGCCCAGCCTGGCCGCGTTGTGCAGGAGCACCGACTCGTCGCCGCCGTCCGTGCCGCCGACCAGGAGGACCAGGTCCGGCCGGGCCGCGCGCAACGCCCGCGCGCCAGCGCCGTCGAGCGGGCCGGCCGAGACGTGCACGACCTTCGCGCCCGCCGACAACGCCACCCGGTACCCGGCCTCGGCGCTGACCAGCCGTTCCTGCCCGACGACCGCGAGCCGCAGCCCGCCGCCCGCCGAGGAGCAGGCGAGGGTGTGCTCGGCGGGGCCCAGGGCACGTGTGACGGCGTCGATGCCTTGAAGCACCTCCGGCGGGGTAGTCGGGTGCTGTGCGGTGCCGAGCAACTCGCCGGCGTGCGACACGAGGGCGCCCTTGGTCCACGTCGAGCCGACGTCCAGGCAGAGCACTGTCATGCGCGAAAACTACCGGTGCCGCCATTTGTCGGTACCCACCTTTAGGCTGAAAGCACCAACACCGACCAGGGCGCGGGGACGCGTCGGAGCAGGCGATCGAGCACAGGAGGACCACCGTGCCGGGCAACGGGCTGTGGCGCACGAAGTCGGTAGAGCAGTCGATCGCGGACACCGACGAGCCGGACACCAGACTCCGCAAGGACCTCACCGCGTGGGACCTGACGGTCTTCGGCGTCGCGGTCGTGATCGGCGCGGGCATCTTCACGCTCACCGCGTCCACCGCGGGCAACCTCGCGGGGCCGTCGGTGTCGTTGGCGTTCGTGCTGGCGGCGGTGGCCTGCGCGCTGGCCGCGTTGTGCTACGCGGAGTTCGCCTCGACCGTGCCGGTGGCCGGCAGCGCGTACACGTTCTCGTACGCGACGTTCGGCGAGTTCATGGCGTGGATCATCGGCTGGGACCTGGTGCTGGAGTTCGCGGTCGGCGCGGCGGCGGTGGCCAAGGGCTGGTCGCTGTACCTGCAGACGGTGCTGGGGCAGTTCGGCGTGGCGGTGAAGACCACCGCGTCGGTCGGCGGGGTCGACGTCGACTGGGGCTCGTTGCTGCTCATCGCCGTGCTGACGACGCTGCTGGTGATCGGCACGAAGCTGTCGTCGCGGGTCAGCGCGGTGATCACGGCGGTGAAGGTCGCCGTCGTGCTGCTCGTGGTCGTGCTCGGCATCGGGTACGTCAAGGCGGAGAACTACACCCCGTACATCCCGCCCGCCGAGTCCGGCGGCGCCGCCGGGTCCGGGTTGGAGCAGTCGCTGTTCTCGCTGGTCACGGGCTTCGAGGGCAGCACGTACGGCGTGCTGGGGCTGTTGGCCGCCGCGTCGCTGGTGTTCTTCGCGTTCATCGGCTTCGACGTGGTCGCGACGACCGCCGAGGAGACCCGCGACCCGCAGCGCGCCGTGCCGCGCGGCATCCTCGGGTCGCTGGCGATCGTGACCGTGCTGTACGTGGCGGTGTCGCTGGTGATCACCGGGATGCTGCCGTACGACCAGCTCAAGACCCAGCCCGACGGCACGCGGGCGACGTTGGCGACGGCGTTCTCGGCCAACGGCGTCGACTGGGCGGCCACGGTGATCTCGGTGGGCGCGCTGGCCGGTCTGACCACGGTGGTGATGGTGCTGATGCTCGGCCAGTCGCGGGTGCTGTTCGCGATGTCGCGTGACGGCCTGCTGCCGCGCGGCCTGGCGCGCACGGGCAAGCACGGCACGCCGTTCCGGATCACCGTGATCATCGGTGTGCTGGTCGCCGTCGCGGCGGGCTTCTTCCCGGCGGGCAGGCTGGAGGAGATGGTGAACGTGGGCACGCTGTTCGCGTTCATCCTGGTCTCGGCGGGCGTCCTGGTGCTGCGCAAGACCCGGCCGGACCTGCCGCGCGGCTTCCGCGTGCCGCTGGTGCCGCTCGTGCCGGTGCTGGCGATCCTGGCGTGCCTGTGGCTGATGCTGAACCTGACCGCGTTGACGTGGGTGCGGTTCCTGGTGTGGATGGCGCTGGGCGTCGTCGTGTACTTCGCGTACAGCCGGCG
>NZ_JBFAMT010000097.1:0-17791 GCF_040656635.1 Actinosynnema sp. NPDC049800
GGGGCCCCCCGCGGGGGGGGGCGGGGGCGCCCGCCCGGGCCGCGTAATACACCCCGGGGGGGGGGTGGGCCCCCACCCGTCGCGCCGGGGGGGGCCCCGGCGCCCGGGGTGGCCCCCGGGCCACACCGGTGCGTCCTCAGTGGACAATTCGCGCCTGGGTGAACCGCCGGCCCGGCGTCGTGGCGAGGTCGTTCAGTCGGGGTGGGCGGCCTGGATCACTCCGCAAGCGGTCCGACCCCGGCGACGACGTGATCTCCCGGCTCTGCGCCACCGATGGAGTGTCCGACACCGAGGCCGCGGGCTGTCCATTGCGTTGCTGTTCACCGGACACGAGTCCACCGTCGGCGACTGCGTCGAGCTGGCCGACACACAACGCCGCGTGCACGTGCGCGGCGGCCAGAAGAAGGTCGACTTCTGCCTGCGGCTGCGTGCGCTGGGCATCTTCCCCGAGGACGCACCCCACGCGGTCCGCGCCTTCGGGCTGGCGGCGGGCCGGCTGAGCATCGAGGAGTTGGTGGACCGCTATCCGCTGCGGTGCGGGCCGGTCCGTGACCTGATCGTGGACTACCTGCGGGAACGGCAGCCGTCTCTGGACTTCGCCAGTATCGATGCGATCTCCCGGACCCTGGCCGGCCTGTTCTGGGCCCGGATCGAGGCCCTCGCGCCGGGCATCGACACGCTGCGCCTGCCACCGGGGACGATGCGGGCTTGGAAGGAGGACCTGAGCACGAAGAAACGCATCACCACCAACGCCGCCGGCGAGCAGATCGAGATCTCCAGCCCTCGCATCAACGCCAAGGACGAGTTGCTCCGGGTGCGGGCCTTCTACCTGGACATCGCCCACTGGGCGCCGTGGGCCGTGTCCTGCCCGATCAGCGACGCCGAGATCGGCCGCGCCAAGGAACTCAAGCACCGCAAGGCCCGCATGGACCAGCGCACCCGCGAGCGGCTGCCCGTCCTGCCCGTTCTGGCACGAACGGCCCACGAACGCCGCCTCGCCGCGGAGCGACGGCTGCGGGCAGCCCAGGACACCCGGCCCGGTCCACCGATCCCCGGTACCGACGGCGCGCTGCGCAGGGCGATCGCCCCCACATCCATCGGCCGGCACGTCTGGGCCGAGGACACGACCACGGGCAAGCGGCGCAACCTGTCCTTCGAGGACGAGGAGGCGTTCTGGTCCTTCTTCACCATCGAAGTCCTGCGCCTGACCGGGATCCGCTGCGAGGAGATGCTGGAGCTGAGCCACCACAGCATCACCGAATACCGCCTGCCCTCCACCGGCGAACTCGTGCCGCTGCTCCAGATCGCGCCGTCCAAGACCGACACGGAGCGACTTCTGCTCGTGAGCCCAGAACTCGGACCCCGACCGATCCAGAACGGGACTCCTTCTTCGCACACTTCGAAAAACAGAAGGTGTCCGTCGGGATCTGCGCGCGAGCATTCGGATCGCCTTGCGTCCATGAGCATGCTTGCGTCAGATTTTCACTACCGCGGCCTGACCCGGCGCAACGATCACGGCTGGAGGAGATCCGTCACAATCTGGAGGCCCGTGTTATCGAGGCCAAACGCGAAGGATGGCTCGGGGAGGTCGAAGGACCGCAAGTCAGCCTGACGGGAGCCAGAGACAAGATCTCCCAGATTGACACCGCGCTCCAACGCCCCACCGGCGCGGTCGCGCTCGGCATGCCCGCCTTCACCTCACTCGCCGGCCGAACAACATCCACGTCAACGCAGAGCTGACGACACACAATGCACCGGCATGCCGGACGGGGGCGGACACTTCACTCGTGCCGCCGCCCCCTACCCGTCAGCAGACTCCACTCATCCACTGCCGTCACAGGGTCGTCTGCTGCGGCCACCATCTCGACGTACAGGGGCGTCGCCGCGACTCGGAGCCTGCCGTCCTTCGTATAGCCCAAGACCACGCACCGCAACCGCCGACCCACTGCGGGCCACGGCTCGCCCGGCTTGTCCGTGATGTACGAGCTGTCCACGAATCCGTGCTCGCCGTCCTCGGATTCGACCAGAAGCCCGTACCGAGCATGGCCGACCACCGAGCAGTGAACGACGTCGTACCTGCGCCGCGCTTGTGGCTCCATCTGACCTCCCACGACATCCTTACACGCCGCAGACAGCTCGTTCTGCCGATCTCGGACGGCCGGCGGTCGTCGTTTGAGTGCACCGACGTCAGTTCAGAGAAGCCTGTGTCAGGTGCCCACTCCTTCGGGTTGACCCGACCCGATTGCCGCGACTGGAAGAGATCCAGGTCAACCTCGTCGACCGCCTGCAGGAGGCCAAAGAGCAGGGCTGGCTGGGGGAAGTCGCCGCGATCGAGACCACGATAGCCGCCGTCCAGGAACTCGAAGCCATGCGCGCGATGACGACCCACAAACGTCAGTCCATCTGGGAATTCCCGACTTCCACTCTGCTCTCGGATGATTCAACCTACGCAACTGGCCGGTGCGTCGCCGATGTTCAGGGATGCGGTCCGAGGAGCGTCGCGAGGTCATGGGCGGCGGTGCTGAGTTGTTCACCTGCGTCCACCGTGAAGGTCGCTCGGACGCACCAGCCGTCGGGATCGGACGCCTGGGCTAGTTCGACACCTATGCGGACTCTGCTCCCGAGATGTTGTCCCACGAGCCGGAGTTCATGCTCAAGAGACTCGTAAACCCGGTCGCCGTCCCACCCGCGCCAGCTTTCCATCATTCCGGCGAAGAACTCGACGAGATCGTCGAAGCCCACGGCATAGTGGGACGTCACAGTCGACTCGGCGCGCAGTCCGGCGTCGACGACCTCGACGTCCACGGACCAGATCTCCCCTCCGCTTCCGCGGACGACATCGCGCAGGATGAGGGCGTGCCCATCTCGACCAACCACCACCTGGTCCACCGGGGCATCATCGCAAACGATCCCGACCGACGGCATCCCTTCATCGTGCATGGGGGCCGCGACACGCCCAAGCCTCACGCTGTCGTCAGATTCCAGTAACGCTCCGTAACGAAGGTCCGTCGAGTGGAACTGTGATCAACATCAAGATCATTTCGGTTGAGCAGGCGTGTTCGTGCTGGCAGGGCGTGCTGTAGGGGCGCCCGCAGGAGCCGAGTCCAACCTTGCGCTTGTCGAAGTGCTCGTCGAACTCGGTCATTCCTCGCTGGAGGCCTCGGCAGGGCTCGGCCACGGCCGGGTTCCGCGGGGTCCACGCCAGGGTGACCTGGCCCGGGCGTGCGGTCCTGCTCCGCGGCGACCTCCCGCACGACGCGTCCCGTCCTCGGCTACCCGCACGACCCGCTCGCCGGCGACCACGTCCGCGCGGTGACCGCGGGCGACCTGAAGATCGAACCCCGCCGCTGACGTCCGTAAGCGTCGGGGGCGGCGTTGCCGCCGCCCCTCGGCGGTCGTGACCCGTCAGGCGAGTTCGGCCAGGCGGCCGGTGGTCGGGGCGATCACCCGCTCGATCCACGCCGCCTGGTCGCCGTCCGGCGATCGCAGGATGACGGTGTCGATGCCCATGCCCGCGTAGCCCGCCACGGTCTGGGCACACGCCTCGGCGTCCTCGGGCAGGTCCCCGAGGTGCACCACGGTCTTGCGGATGGCGTCGTAGTCGCGACCCAGGTCGTCGCAGTGCCGGTGCAGCACGTCGAGCTTGTGCGGCGCCTCGGCGGGTGACGCGAGCAGGAGGTTGCAGGCGTCGGCGTAGCGGGCGACCAGTCGCAAGGTCTTCCGCTCGCCGTTGCCGCCGATCATGACCTCGGGGTGCGGCGAGCTCACCGGCGCGGGCACGCACAGGGTCTCGGCCAGCCGGTAGTGCTCGCCCTCGAACGGGCCGTTGTCCGCCGGGTCCCACATCCGCAGGCAGATCCGCAGCGCTTCCTCCAGGCGCTCGAAGCGCTCGCCCAACGGCGGGAACGGCACGCCCAGCCCTCGGTGCTCGCGCTCGTACCAGGCGGCGCCGATACCCAGGGTCGCGCGACCGCCCGACAACACGTCCAGCGTGGTGACGTTCTTCGCCAGCAGGCCGGGGTGGCGGTAGGTGACGCCGGTGACGAGCGCGCCGAGGCGGACGGTGGAGGTGTGCGCGGCGAGGAACCCGAGCGTGGTGTAGCTCTCCAGCATCGGGTCCTCGGCGGCGTCGTTGTGCTCCATCTGGAAGAAGTGGTCCATGACCGACAGCCACGCGACCCCGGCCTCCTCGGCCGCCGCGCCGGCGGCGGCCGACTCGGGACCGAGCCGCGCCGCACCCTGGTTGAACCGGTTGATGTGCACACCCAGTCGCACGTCGTGCTCCGTTCTCCACCTGCTCCGCCATCGACGGCCGCGACGCTAGTGGCTGGAGCGCGCTCCAGGTCAACCCGTGTTCCGCGGCGGAATCGGGGCCGCACCCGCGGCGGCTTCGACGCGGGCCTCCAAGGAGTCGGGCGTCGGCTTGGATCCGGCGGGCGATGGGGGAGTGGGGTAGGGGCGCTCCGGTGGCAGCAGCCGCTGCGCGTCGGCGTGCCGGAGCATGGGGAAGTCCCACTACGAACGTGCGATCGTGGGTCGCGGGGCCGTGCTCGGCCACTACGACGCCTTCGCCGACGTGCTGGTGCTGGTGATGTCGGACCTGGTCACGTGGCGGGAGCAGGTGGAGAACACGCTCGGCTCCACGATCATGTCTCCCGCCGTGCGGGAAGACCGGAGCGGCCCTGTGGGGTGCCAAGAGCCGGCCGCACGACCCGACCTGCGGTTAGAGCACCGGGCGGTGATCCGGTGCTGCACGCGCAGGCGCTGTCGCCGCTGTGCCATGATCTGGCTGTGGGGGACTCCTTCAAGGTCGCACCTAAGGCCGTCGAGCTGCTGGGCGGGCTCGTGCAGCGCCAGAGCTCCGGCATCGCCGCGCACCTGAAGGCACTGGAGCACAACCAGGTCGACGACCTGGGTCAGGGGCTTTTCCTAGAGCTCTCCGGCCACCTGGAGAACCTGCGCTTCCACGCGCAGGACAACACCCGGCGCGCACTGAGCCTCGCCGGCTCGTCGGCGGTCGAACTGACCAAAGCGGCCGAGTTCTACCGCACCACGGACCGCTACCAGGCCGGCCGGCTGGACCAGGTGTACCCGGCGGTGCCGACGTACCCGAGGAACGTCGAGGCGAGCGAACTGCCGCCGGGCGTCGCGTCCAGCGGATTCGGCGACGTGGTCGAGACCAGGTACTACAACGGCCCCGGCGAGACGAGCATCGAGAACGAAGTGCTGCGGGACAAGTGGCCGATGGGGGTCGAGGACAAGCTCGGCAAGTGGCTCGAGGTCGGCGACTTCGGCTCGGTGGCCGCGACGGCCGACAAGATCGCGCAGAAGATCCTCGGTTGGAGCCCGCTGGACCGCATCACCGAGGTCTACAGCGGCGACTGGAACGGCATCTACCGGGAGAGCGTCGTCATCGCCGACACGGGCACCGCGTTCGACGGCATCGCCAAGAACGTCCAGCGCGGCCGTTATGCCATCCAGGACGCCTGGGACGGCAACGCGGCGGCGGCGGCCGAGCGGTGGCTCGACGAGTTCGCCCTCGGCTGCGCGGAGCACGCGAAGTACTGCCACGACGTGGCCAAGAAGGTCTCGCTGCTGGCCGAGTCCGCCTTCCACCTGTACCAGACGATCGGCGTCCTGCTGGAAACGTTGATCGACGCCATCGTCGCGCTGCTCACCGCGATGAGGGGCAACGCGGTGGTCAAGTTCATCGGCACGATCGCGGACGTCGCGACCGGTGGCGCGGCGAAGTTCCTCGGCTCGATCATCGGCATCGCCAACCAGATCCAGTCCGCGGTCGACCAGGTCCGGGCACTCGTGCACGGGTTCGCCGCCGTCGTGCAGGCCGCACGGGCGCAGGGCGACGGCGTGCGCGCGATCTGGCCGTGGTCCCACTTCGACCACCCGGGAGCGTGATGACGAACCCGTTCGCGACCGCAGACGGCGTGCAGGCGCAGCACAACCTGTTCCGGGTGCTCGCCGCGGCGGACGACGGCGCCATCTCCGACTTCGCGAAGGACGTCGTCGCCGGTCGCTCGGCCCCGCGCGACCTGCTCACCCAGCAGTGGGCGGTGGAGTCCGTGGCGGACAAGGCCTTCGCCGCGATCGACGAGTTCCAACGCCTGCCCGAAACCGAACGCGCCGCGCTCGTCGGGCAAGGGGCGGCATTCCTCGACGAGTACATCGCCGGGCTCGCGAACCTGGACGTCGAGGCCGAGCCGACACCGCCGCCGCGCGGGACTGCCCGGGACGACGACGATGACGAGCCGGGACCGTCGTTGCTGAGAGACGCCTGGTAGCCCTCTGCTCGAGGGCTTGTCGGTGAGGCCGTCACGCCTGTCGCGTCGCAGGGTTCGGCTACCGGGCGCGAACCCCGACCGCGCGACACCTCGCTGATCAGCGTGGCGCTTGCGGATGCCGGCCGGGCAGCGTCCGGTCGAGCGTCGCCCGATCGGGTGCCAGGTGGCCCAGTGTGGTGCGGCCGGGTGAGGTCGGCCGGGCGGCCGATCAGTCGAACCGGTGATCGCTGGGTGAAGGCGTATCCGGAGCGGTGACCGCCCTCCCTGAACGGACGTGACGGAGACGCACTCAAGTGGGGGAGCGCCGCAGTCGGGCGCCGGGCCGTTCGTGGGCCGGGACAGCGACATTGCGGGCGCGGTACGTGCTTGATCACGCGGTTCGGGGAGCCCGGGGCGGTCCTGCTCATCCGCGGCGAACCGGGGATCGGCAAGAGCAGGCTGCTGGCCCGGATCATCGAGGAAGCCGTGCGGCTGGGGTTTCGGACCTCGTGCGGCTCGGCCGCCGAACTGGGACGGCCCGTGCCCTTCGGGGCGCTGGCCGCGGTGCCGGCGGACGCCGTGGTGCCCGTGCCGCGGCATCCGGTCGGAGGTGAGGGGGCGTACCGCGTCGTCGAGTCGTTGGTGGCGGCGGTGAGTGCGCGTGCGGCCGCGGGGCCGGTGCTGATCGCCGTCGACGATCACCCCAATGGCGGCTCAGCCGGCGCGGGGCACGACGTCGGAGCCGGCGGCTGGTTTCACCGCGAAGTCTATTGTGGATGGTCGGGAGGTGCGGCACCGACGAGTGCCGTGTGGGGACGGGAAGCTGGCGGCACCTCGGCCGAGGACGAGGTCGGTGGGATGACCACCATCCTCCAACGGGTCGCCGCACGGGTCGGTCCCGCTTCCGGTCGGTGATCGCCGCCCGGCGGATCGGCCGTGCGGACCCGCGCCGGCCGGTCGTGCTGCGCGTACGCCGCGATCCCGGCACGAACGGCCCGCCGCCCACCAGCAGGGACCGTTCCACCGGGGCGGTAATGCCCACGGCACGGTGAAAATCCGAGCCTCGGGTTCCCGCTCCCGGGTGTTCCTGGTTCCATGGAATCCACGTCGTCTTCTCCGGAGGTGTCGTGCGTCGGTCGGTGGCCCAGGTGGCGGTCGCGGGACTGCTGGTGTCCGCGGTCGTCGCGGTGGCACCGCTCGCGGCCCGCTCCGCGTCGGCGGGCCTGGCGCCGACGCCTCCGATGGGCTGGAACTCGTGGAACCGGTTCGGCTGCGACATCGGGGATCGGATGATCCGTGAGACCGCGGACGTGATGGTGGCGTCGGGGATGCGGGACGCCGGCTACACCTACCTGAACCTGGACGACTGCTGGATGGCGCGTGAGCGGGACGAGCGGGGGCTGTTGGTTCCGGACCCGGCGAAGTTCCCCGACGGCCTCAAGCCGGTGGCGGACTACGTGCACGAGCGCGGGTTGAAGTTCGGCGTCTACGCCGACGCGGGGTCGAAGACGTGCGCGGGCTACCCCGGCAGCCTCGGGCACGAGCAGGTCGACGCGCGCAGCTTCGCCGAGTGGGGGGTCGACTACCTCAAGTACGACAACTGCAACAACGACGGCAGCCCGGCGGCCGAGCGGTACGGGAAGATGGGGCGCGCGCTGCGCGAGTCGGGCAGGCCGATCGTGCTCGGCATCTGCGAGTGGGGGCACGAGCGCCCGTGGGAGGGCTGGGGCCGCCAGGCGGGCGGTCACCTGTGGCGCACGACCCGCGACATCGCCGACACCTGGGCGAGCTGGACGGCGTTGCTGGACCTGCAGGTCGGCCTGGAGGAGCACTCGGGGCCCAACGGCTGGAACGACCCGGACATGCTCGAGGTCGGCAACGGCGGCATGACCGGGCACGAGTACCGGGCGCACTTCACCATGTGGGCGCTGCTGAACGCGCCGTTGATCGCGGGCAACGACTTGAGGGTGATGGACCCGGCGACCAGGGAGATCTTGCTCAACCGCGACCTCATCGCGTTGAACCAGGACTGGGGCGGGCGGCAGGGGCACCGGCTGCGCGACGACGGCGAGCAGGAGGTGTGGGCGAAGCCGATGTCGGACGGGTCGGCCGCGGTGGTGCTGTTCAACCGGGCGTCGGCCGAGCGCGAGATGGGCACCACCGCCGCCGCGATCGGCCTGCCGTCCGCGGCGGAGTACCGGGTGTTCGACCTGTGGACCAAGGCGGAGACGTCGACGAGCGACGAGCTGCGCGCCCGCGTGCCCGCCCACTCGGTGGTGGCCTACCGGATCTGGTTGGCGTGAACGCGGTCGGCCTGGTGATCGCCGACCAGGCCGTGCCGCGTGAGTTCCCAGTGGTGGCGCTTGTCGGGGCGCAGGAGCTGGACCAGCGCCTTGTACGCGGCGACGCTCATCAGCGCCCAGTACAGGGGGACGGTGAGCATGGTCGGCACGGCGCGGTGCAGGCCGCGTTCCATGCAGCCGGCCATGAACTGGTACAGCACGGCGAGGTTGCCGCCCAGCATGGCGGCCGTGCCCGCGTAGAGCACCGCCGGTGGGAACAGCGGCTCGATCCGCTCCGGTCCCGCCACCAGGTACAGGCACGTCAGCGACCAGAACAGCGGGTTGACCAGCGTGGTGACGGTGGTGAAGCCGAACGTCAGCTGGAAGCCGACGAACCCCCGCGGCCCCAGCTCCCGCAGCAGCCGCCACGGGTTGCGCATGTGCACCAGCCAGGTCTGGCAGTAGCCCTTGATCCAGCGGCTGCGCTGGCGGATCCAGTTGCCCAGCTCGCTGTTGGCCTCCTCGTAGGTGACCGAGTCGAAGATCCGCACGTCCCAGCCGCGGCGCGCGATGCGCACGCCCAGGTCGGCGTCCTCGGTGACGTTGTGCGGGTCCCAGCCGCCGAGCGCACGCAGGGCGTCGACCCGGAAGTGGTTGGACGTCCCGCCGAGCGGGATCGGCAGCCCGAAGCGGTCCAGCCCGCGCAGCGCCAAGGCGAAGGTCAACGCGTACTCGGCGGCGAAGTTGCGGGTCAGCCAGTTCGTCCAGGGGTTCCAGTAGGCCAGCTCGGCCTGCACGCACACGACCCGGTCGGGTTGCGCCTCGAACGCGGCCGCCGCTTTGCGCAGCTGGTCGGCCTCGGGTCGGTCCTCCGCGTCGTAGATCACGCACAGCTCGCCGGTGGCGCGGGCCAGGCCCGCGTTGCACGCGTTGGGCTTGGTGCGCGGACCGCCCTCGGGCACGAGCACCACCTCGAACTCCGGCGGCAGCTCCAGGCGGTCCAGTGCCGGGCGGGTGATGTCGTCGTCCTGTTCGACCAGCAGCAGCACCTGCAGCCGGTGAGCGGGGTAGTCGAGCCGGTGGATGGTGTCGACCAGGCCCGCCAGCACCACCTCCTCCCGGTGCAGGGGGAGGAGCACCGGTGTAAGGCGGCAGGTGCTGCACGGCGGTCAGGTCCTCGGCGGGCACCCGGATGATCCGCGCGCCGGGACCGGCGGCCACCAGCAGACACCGGAAGCAGATCACCACCACGTAGACGACCGTCGTCGCGGTCACGAACGCCTGCGCCCACCACAGCGGTCGGGGTGCGGTCGTGGTGAAGGTCCCGGCCAGGAGCGCGCACGCCAGGACGGCGGATGTCACCGCGAGCGCGATCGCCTGTCCGCGGCCGAGGAGCCGGAAGGCGCTGTACCGCTCAGGAAGGACGGGACGGCCCGCCCGGTGTCGTGGAGACCTGGTCGTCATGCGTGCTGTGGCTCCCTTCTCCGACCGGTCGCCGAGGGCGGAAGACGACCTTGCGGTACAGGACGTAGTTCCACACCAGCCCGACCGCCAGGCCCGCCAGCTTGGGTCCCGTGACCGCGGTCAGGGATCCCGGACCGGCGAACAGGTGCCCGGTTCCGGTGATCACCAGCGGTTGGACGACCCACAGCCCGGACGTCGTGCACAGGACGAACAGCGCGAGCTGGGCGCGCAGGTCGCCGGACCGGGCGCGGAAGGTGAACGACCGGTTGAGCGCGAAGCTCACCACCATGCCCGTCGAGGTGGAGATCAGATTCGCCGCGAGCAGGGGTACGCCCGCCAGCGCGAGCCAGGTGTAGCCGAGGAGGTCCACGAGGGTGTTCACGACACCGACCACGCCGAAGCGCAGGCGGGTGGCGGTGCTCGGCTTCACCGGTTCAGGACCCGGTCGTCCGACTGCGCGCCCCGGTCCGGCGTGGTCTGCGCCGGTGCGCGTCGATCGGCGGCCGTGCGCACCGATGAGACGGTGTAGAGCGGTCGCCCTTGGGCTTCGG
This sequence comes from Actinosynnema sp. NPDC049800, assembly GCF_040656635.1. Taxonomy (NCBI): domain Bacteria; kingdom Bacillati; phylum Actinomycetota; class Actinomycetes; order Pseudonocardiales; family Pseudonocardiaceae; genus Actinosynnema; species Actinosynnema sp. NPDC049800. Next base: position 10,576 of record NZ_JBFAMT010000097.1, read on the forward strand.
CGTAGGTCCGGCCGATGTAGCTGCCCAGCACACCCTGCATGGTGATCTGCACACCGCTGAGGAAGAACATCGCGATGGCGGTGAACGCCCACCCGGGCACCGCGGTCTCGGGCGCCAGGACCTTCACCCCGACCGTGTAGAGGATGCCGAGGAAGCTCAGCAGGGAGATGCCGTACCCGAGCCGGCTGATCAGCTTGAGCGGGGCGACGGAGAAGCCGAGGAGGCCGTCGGCGGCCAGTCGGAGCATCTTGCCCAGGGGGTAGCCGGTGGTGCCCGCGTGCCGCTCGTCGCGGTCGAACAGCACCCCGGTCTGGCGGAAGCCGATGTAGCTGACCAGGCCGCGCAGGAACCGGTCGCGCTCGCGGAACCGGCGCAGCTGGTCGACCACCTTGCGGTCCAGGAGCCGGAAGTCGCCGGTGTCGCGCGGGATGTCGACTGAGGCGATCTTGCGCAGCACCCAGTAGAACGCGCTCGCGGTGACCTTCTTGAACGTCGAGTCGCGGCGGGAGCGGCGTTGCGCGTACACCACCTCGTAGCCCTGCCGCCACTTCTCGATCAGGTCCAGGCTCACCCGCGGCGGGTCCTGCAAGTCACTGTCCATGATGATCACGGCGTCGGCGTCCGCGAGGTCCAAGCCCGCGGTGACCGCGGTCTGGTGGCCGAAGTTGCGCGCCAGCTCGATCACGGTGACGCGGTCGTCCCCGTCGGCCAGCGCCTGCAGGCGGCTCGCGGAGTCGTCCTTGCTGCCGTCGTCCACGTAGATGAACGTGAAGTCGTAGCGGTCGGCGAGCGGCTGCGTCACCCGGCACACCGTCAGGTGCAGCAGCTCGATGTTCTCCGCCTCGTTGTAGACCGGGAAGACGTAGGCGATGGTCTGCCGCCCCGCTCGGGGATCGCTCATGGGGTGTGCCGCCCCGGTACTCCGGCCTCGACGCGCCGGTAGAAGATGTGGTGGTCATCGGCATAGGCCGGCTTGTACTCGTCGTGCATCAGCGGGCTGTCGTGCAGGCGTCGCCACACCTCGTCCTCACCGCCGGGCGTGCGACGCAGGTGGATCCAGCGGATCCCCTGCCCCACGGGGTCGTGGAGCGCGGCCTCCCACTGGCGGAAGCTGCCCTCGTAGACCACCTGGTCCGCGGGCACCCGGGACTTGAAGCTGACGGTTTCGTTGCTCCACGACTGCATCAGCACCCGACCGCCGTCGTAGTGCTCGCGCAGCCAAGCCGCGGCTTGGGCGTTGACGCGTTCGGCGGCGCTCGTGCGGAAGGCGCCGGCCTCGTTCAGCGTCGCCGTTCCGGTCAGTGCGAGGTGAGCGCAGCCCACCAGCGCCGCGACCGCGGGCAGGGATCGGAGCAGCGCCCGGTCCGCCAGCACGACGAGGTAGCCGGTGAACACCGCGGCGGGCAGCACCATGACGAGCGCGAACCGGACGTTGTAGAGGTCGCCGCCGATCTCGGGCACGTGCAGCGGCCGTTGTCCGGAGTGGAGCGCGCCGACGAAGAACGGCAGGAACACCAGCAGCGGCAACGGCGCCAGTGCTTCGTCGCGCAACCTGGTCCGCCAGGCGAAGCAGACCAGTCCGGCCCCGGACAGCACCAGCACCACCGGGCCGAGGTCGTACCGCATGGCGTGCAGGTAGGTCCACAGCGACGCGGCCCAGTCACCGACCGCCGCCTCGTCCGCGTGGACCCACAGCGCGGGCTTGGCGAACTCGCCGCGCACGAAGTTCAGCGGGTCGCCGAAGATCGCGGCGTTCCACACCGCCCAGCCGACCGCGCCGCTGACCGCCAGGCAGCAGAAGAACACCAGGTCGGCCCGCACGAGTGCCGACCGGTCCGGCTTCGTCCTCGACCGCCGCCGGGAACGCACCCCGACGACCACCGCCACGGCCGCCAGGAAAGCCCACCCCTCGTAACGCACCAGCGTCGCGCCGAGGACGGCGACGGCGGTCGCGAGCAGGTGGCGGTAGCCGTCGTCCCGGCACCAGCGCAGCAGGTGCCAGGTCGCGGCGGCCAGGCACGCCAGCAGCAGCGCTTCCGTCATCGGCGTGCTCTGCAGGTACAGGACGTTGGGGTTGGCGCAGAACACCAGCGCCGTCGTCATCCCGCCGCCGCGCCGCCCGGTGAGCGCGAGGCCGATGCGGTACAGCCAGCCCGCCGCGGCGACGTAGGCGCACATCGACACCGCGCTCGGCAGCACGCCCGCGTGGTACCAGGACTCGTCCACGACGAGCGGCAGTGCCAGCAGGTGCGACAGCGGCAACCAGACCCCGCCGAGCTGGGCGGCGCCCGGCGTGGACCCGTCGAGCACCCGGCGGGTGATCAGCAAGTGCGACACCGCGTCCGGATACGCCAGCGTCATCCCCTTCGAGGCCACCACGGCGCACGCGCCCACCGACAGCACCACCGCGGCCAGCACCACCGCGCGCAGCACCGGGTCGCGGGGCGTGCCGGCCACGCGGCGGACCGGACCCGGGCGGAGCAAGCCCTTCCGGACGTCGGGCAGGCCCGTGAGCGGGCCACCGTGGTCGCCGTCCGGCACGTGCCGGACGGGGACGGTCAGGATCCTCGCGTCACGCCGGCGCAGCTCGGCGAGCAGTTCCACCCGCGCCGACCGCGCGGTCAGGTCCAGGTCGGTCAGCGTGCGCCGGTCGACGAGGTGACAAGCCGAACCCGGGCGGCGACGGCGAGGCAGGACCAGGCACACTACCGCCCGCAGCCACGACATCCCGCGCCGCGGCAGGTCGACGCGGTCGCGCCGGTACCCGACAACGAGGTCGGCCCGTTCCTCGCGCGCCACCGCCAGCAGGGTGGGCAGGTGCGCGGCGGCGAAGCGGCCGTCGGTCAGGAAGATCCGCCGATGATCGGTTTCCGCGAGGGCCGCCGCCAAGGCCGTGCGCGGCAACGCCTCCCCGCCCCGCCGCGGCTCGTGGCGGACCGCCTTGACGCGGTCCGGGTAGCGGTCGGCCAACCCGTCCGCGACGTCCCCGGTGGTGACGGTGCTGTCGTCGGCCAGCACGAGGAGCACGCAGTGCCTCTCACCCACGCGGTCCAACGTGGACACCAGGTCGTCCACCGCCGCGGCCAGGTCGCCCTCGTTCCGCTGAACGGACATGACCACGGTGACGCCCTCGGCGGCGCGCGGCTCGGACGGACCCAGGTGGGGCATGGACCTCGTCACTCCTCGTGGAGAAGACCGATTCGTCGCGGGCGCGGCGGACGCGACCGGCGTCGCGACTGCCAGCCGGCCGTCTTCCCCGACAGAGCATGGGTCCGGTGATCCCGGCCCGCAAGCGGAACGACTCCCTCGTCGGACTGTTGCACCTGTGCAGGTGACAGGCCAAGTGCGCGACCCCGTCGGGCGCGCGATGGCGCGGGTCGCGTGGTCGTACGGACGTCAGGGCCGCGAGGCCGAGGACCGGCGCGGGCAGCGCGAAGTGGAAGCCGGGCACCGGGTCAGGACGTGACGGCCACGCCTTCGGGCCGCTTGCCGACGGCGAACGGGTCGGCGGGCTCGCCGCTCTTGGCGTCGATGACCGACACGGTGCCGGAGCCGGTGTTGGCGACGTCGGCCCGGCCACCGGGGCGAGACATCGAGGGGCGCGTTCCCGACCTTGGTGGTCCTGATCGGTTGTTGCCGGCGGTGTCGATCACGGAGACGGCGTTGGACGACTCGTCGGTGACGTAGACGCGGTGCCCGGCCGATGAGGCGGAAACGGGCCCCTGCGCGGTTCACCCGGTCGCGCTTCACCCGTTTCTGCGGGCGGTCCGGTACGACGTTTCCCCGTGAAAGGGAATCGTCCACCCGGAAACGGTACTCGCACATCGAGAACGCGAGTTGTGGCACCGACGGAGTGCTCGTACCGTCGGACGCGGGGAAGCGCCGACAAGCTCGTGGTGACCACCCCGAACACACCCGCCGCGCGAAGAGAGCCACCATGCTCACACCTGCGGAGTTGCGAATACCGGAGCACAGCGCCGGCGGCACGGAAGACGGCGACGTGGAGCTGCTGCGGCGGTTCGCCGAGTCGGTCCGGAAGCGGCAGGAAACGATGCTCGGGTTCCCGGTGAACCTCGATTTCGACTACGGCGTTCTGGCCGATTTCCTGTCGCTGCACCTCAACAACGCCGGCAGTCCCGGCCAGAGCAGCGAGTACGGGTTGGATTCCAAGCCGTTCGAGGACGCCGTCGTCGCCTTCTTCGCCGATCTCGCGGCCGGCGTACCGGGGGAGGTCTCGGGGCACGTGGCGCACGGTGGCACGGAGGCCAACCTGTTCGCCGCCTACGTCGGCCGGGAGCGGTACCCGGACGCGGTGCTGTACGCCTCGGCGGAAGCGCACTACTCCGTCCCCAAGATCGCCCGGATGCTGCGCCTGCCGCACGTGCCGGTCGACACCGGTGCGGACGGCGCCCTGAGCCTGGACGCCCTGGCCCGCGAACTGGGGCAGCGGTCGGACCGGGCCGCCCTCGTGATCGCCACGATCGGCAGCACCGGCCGCGGTTGGCTGGGTGAGATCGAGGGGGTCGACCTCACGCTCCAGTGCCTGCGCGACAAGCGTGCCGACGCGCTGCGGCTCATCCGGATCACCCGCCAGGTCGACCTCGGCATGCCCGTCGTCGGCACAGTCCAATAACCGAGCCAGACCGATCGTCCCCGGCTGGCCAAGTCCTGCCGGGGACGATCCGCCTGAGAGCTGGCGAAGCGCCCTCAGCGGCATGCGCGGACGCGTTGCCCTTGCGAAAACCATTGGTGACCGACTTGCCCCGCTGATGTACTGATGACCACCGTGAGTCTGCCGCGTGACGGAGGTAGTAGTTGTGAGTGGCTATAACGCGCTTGCCGAGGTGTACGAGTGGCTCATCTCAGATGCAAAGCTGGCTCCGGCCGAGTTCGCTTCGTCGTTCGATGACGTCCTCAGTCCTCTGCCGTCGAACGCGCACGTCCTCGATTGTTCGTGCGGAACCGGACAGTTGGCGGTTGGCCTCGCCGGTCTTGGCATGCACGTTGTCGCAACTGACGCCAGCGAAGCGATGGTTCGTCGGACTGCGGAGTTGTCTGAGGAGTTCAGGGCATCTGTCCGGACAGTGCGGGCGGACTGGCATGAGTTGCCCGACCATTTCGATGACGACACCTTCGACATGGTGTTCTGCGTTGGCAACTCGCTGCACCATGCCGAGGGCGCGCGAGGCAGAGTTGCTGCTCTGGAGTCGATGTCACGGCTTCTGCGCCATGGCGGGCGCTTGGTACTCACCTCCCGCACTTGGGAACTCGTGAGGGCCAGAGGTTCCCGACTGGACATCAGTGACCGACTCGTCCGCCGGAACGGTCGCGATGCCGTCGTGGTCTACCGCTGGGACATTGCGCCGAACTGGGAGGACGAGCACCACATCGAGATTGCGATCGCGCAAGTGGATACGGCTGGGTCGGTTCTTGCCCGCTCGGAACTGCTGTCGAGCTGGCCGTACCGATACGAAGAACTCGAAGTCGAGTTGCACCGGGTCGGACTCCAGACGGAAATGAGCACGTTTAACCTTGAGGCCGAGAACTACATGGTGGTGGCGAGCAAGGTATAGACAACGGGCTCTCAGTCCGTAGCCGGACCGCGCGGTTGCAACCAGGAGGCTTGCGTCCTCTTATCGGCTACTTCAGGACGTTGTGCTGTCCTCTGACGGCACGGACGTACCGCGGGTACGAAGGCGAGACGCGGGCTCCTTGAGCAACTGAACCGATCAACCCGGTGTGTCCTCTTGCTTGGTGCAGAGAAGTTTTCACAACGTCAACGGCCGGTTGGTGGACAGGTTTGAAAAGTGGCATCGCCGATATCAGGGCGCCCGACCGGCATTGATCCGACGGTCCTGCGCCGTCGCCCGGCCGAGCGCCGCGTCAGGACTCGGCGATCCGCGAACCTCCGTGCGGCGCAAGGGTTTCCGTGGACCGTTGCGCTGTCCGGCCGTCACCGTCGGGGGCGCGCCGGGGTTACTGTTGATCGATCCAGTACCACTTCAGGACATACTCGCAACGGAGCGATCATGCCCGACTTACGCGCGTCGCTGGCCGTGTTGGCGCTCGCGACAGCCCTGCCACTGGCCACCACTCCCGCGGCGGTCGCGTCCGCCACGCACGTCATCGCCGAACTGGCGGGCGTCGCGGGCCTGCCCGGCAACCCCAGTTACTACCCCACCGGTGTCAACGACCTCGGCCAGGTCGTCGGCAGTGCGCAGGGCAACGCGCCGACGCGCGCGATCCTGTGGTCGCCGCGCGGCGGTGCGACGGATCTCGGCCCCGGTCTGGCCGGCGCGATCAACCAGGCCGGCCAGGTGCTCGGGTTGACCTCCGACGGCGTGCCGGACACGCAGAAGCCGTGGGTCTGGTTCGGCGGTCAGCGGCAGGCCATCTCGCCGCCCGGAGCCGCGTGGGCGCTGGCGCAGGTGATCAACGACGACGGCAGCGTGCCGATGTCGTACGCCACGTCGGCCCGGGGCGAGCAACACGCCACCGTGTGGGACGGGGAGCGGCACCTGGAGCTGCCGGTGGCCGGTGATCACGTGTCGGCGTACGCGATCAACAACGCCGGTGTCGTCGCGACGAGCTACGCCTACGCCTCCTTCCAGGAGTTCGCCGCGCTCCGCTGCACCGACGGCGTGTGCACGGAGTTGGCACCCGGTCCGGGGTACGGCACGTACGGCCCGGAGGCGATCAACGAGGCCGGTGTGATCGTCGCCAACCGGGGCATGGTGGCGCTGCGCTGGGACGGCGAGGAGCTGACCGTCCTGTCGGAGAGCGGCCGGCTCGCCCACGGCGAGCAGTCCCTCAACGAGCGCGGCGACGCGGTCGGCTGGGTGCTGGACAACGGAATGTCCCGCGCGGTGCTGTGGCCGGCCGGCGGCAAGCAGGTCGACCTCGGCGTGCCCGCCCCGTCCGTGGCGACCGCGATCAACGAGCGCGGCGACATCCTCGGGCACACCTCGTCGCCGGACCACTCGTCGACCCGCGCGTTCATCTGGCGCGACGGGCAGGTCACCTACCTCGACTCGCTGGGCGGCGCCTACAGCACGCCGGTCGCGATCAACAACCACGGCGTCGTGGTCGGTCGCAGCACCACCGCCGACGGCACCTGGAAGGGCGTCCGCTGGACCCCGGCCACCGCGACCCTGTCGCACTGACGCCCGCCGGGGGGGCCCCCGCGCCCCCCCCCCGGCGCCCGGCCCCGCCCCCC
>NZ_JBFAMT010000098.1:0-17731 GCF_040656635.1 Actinosynnema sp. NPDC049800
GTCCGGACCCGCGTCCGGACGCCTCGCCGTGTCAGCAGGTCACAGGTCGGCGAAGCACGCCTGTGGCGACCAACCCCGGGTGCCGTCGTTGGCGATCAGCCGGACCCAGCCGTTGCCGTTGGACACGCCGCACGCGGTGTACCGGCGACCGAGGTCGTAACCCTCGTAGCAGCGGACCACATCACCCGCTCGGACGGTGCCGATGACCCGAAAGCTATCCCAGCCGCTGTAGACGTTCGCGCCGTACGTCGCGACCATGTAGCCGTTGGGGCAGTGCGCCAAGGCGGCCGGCGTGACGGAGGAACCGCTGTCCACGGCCGAAACCGCGCGGTCCGCTTCCACCGTCGACCACCCGGCCGACGGGCCCGCCGCGGCGCTCGCGGGGGCGGCCGCGGAGATCCCGGCGACCACCGCGAGGAACAGCATCACCAGCGTCCGGGTCAGGACGTTCATCTTCCTCATCGTGCCCCTCTCGTTGCCCTCTGTCGGGGTGCCGCCCGTGGTCCGGGCGACCGGGAGTCATCGTCGAGGGCCTTTCGTGTGAATTACCCGCGATTTCCCACAATGCGCTGGTCAGGGGCGGTATGTGTGCGGCTGCCTGCTACGCCTTGGTCTCGAAGGCGCCCGTCACGGCACCAGTGCCGCGACCGGCCGCACCAGCGGCGAGCTGGTGATCTCTCGACCAAAAACGGCTATCTTCTGTGACACTTTGACGTGCCAAGTCCACTGACCCCGCGAGAAGGGACCATCTGTGTCCGGAATGCTCAGCAGGCGTAGGGCACTCGCCCTCGGTGGTGGCGTCGCGCTCGGCGCCCTGGCCGCCGGTGCGGGAACAGCCACCGCGGCGACCGGATGGATCCGGCTGCCGATCATCACGGCCAACATCGGCCGCGACAACCTGGGCGCGCGCGAGGCGGCGATCGACGCCGTCCGCAACGCGGACCCCCTCGTGCGGCCGCTGGTCGGCTGGCAGGAGATCAACGAGGGCGACACCGGTGAGCCCGCGATGATCGACCACTACTTCGGCCCGCTGTACAACAACGCGTTCCTGCGTCACGACACGTCGTTCCGAGTCCCGATCTCGATCCCGCAGCCGTGGCAGGTGGCGAGTTCGAGGACGACGTTCGTGCACGGTGGCATCAGCGGGGTGACGCCGCCCCGCTGGATCAACGAGGTCGTGGTGCGTCACCAGAACCACCCCGCGCTCGAGTTCGCGCTGATCAACTCGCACTACATCGCCAACGCCTACAACGGTGACCAGCGCACCGACCTGCGCGACGAGTGGAACAAGCACAAGAACATCCACGCCGAGCGCGTGCTCGCCCACCACCAAGCGGGTCGCCTGGTCTTCTGGACCGCGGACACCAACAACCCGAACTACTTCAAGGCAACCAGCCTGGACGCCGAGCGCCGGTGCTTCAGCACCGGAATCGACCGCATCAACTGGCTGGCCGGCGACGGCACCGTCCAGGAGCAGTTCATCGACACCAAGACGGTGGACATGCGGGTGGACGGCCACGACGCCCGGGTCGCGGTCTTCCAGGTCCGCCTGCCCTGACACGAACGCGTGCCGGGCGGGTGTCGCCCCCGCCCGGCACGCGTTCGTCTTCGGGCACATTCACGCAGGTTCGAACACCTCACCCCGGTTGCGGGACGAGACGGCGGACGCCATGGAGATCACGGCGTCCGCCGTGGACTCAGCGGCGGACGCAGACGGTGGTGGTGCCGTCGCCGTTCCAGTCCCCGACAACCGGGATGTCACCGCCCACGCCGTAGCGGAAGCGGTGGGTGGCGTCGCCCGCGGAGTTGGCGTTACGCAGGTAGGAGTGGTCGGTGCTGGGGTGGTAGACGCCGATGGTGTCGGAGCCTGTGCCGCTCGAAATGTCATCGCCGCCGGTAGAGCGAGGGCGCCGTCGTCTTCGGGAGCATGGCCGGTGATCGTGTCCCTGCTATACAAGGTGACCCGGAAGCGGCTGTCCGTCCCGGCGTCGCTGCAACGCAGCCAAGCGGCGGAGGACGCTGAACTGCTCGTGCTGCGCCACGAGAACGCCGTACTCCGTCGGCAACTCGCCGGTCCAGTCCGCTACGTGCCCGCGGACCGCCCTGGTTCGCTGCCCTGTCCGCACTGGTGAATCGCCGCCGGTGGCGAGAGGTCTTCCCGGTCACGCAGGGCACCCTGCTCGCCTGGCACCGCAAACTCATAACCCACAAGTGGGACTACGCCGCGCGCCGACGCACCGGACGCCCACCAACCTCTGAATCCCGGGCGACCGACTGCGGTGACCCATTAACCGAGATGACCCGCTCACGTCACGCCACGGTCCTGCCACCGGTGCGCGACACGAGGTCACGACGGCGCGCCGTCACCACGTCAGGTCGGGCACGAGGGCGGCCACGCGGTCCAGGTCCTCGTCGTCGAGCGGCCTCAGGTGGGCGAGTGCGTTTCGCGTGTCCCTCAGGCAGAACAGCAGCTCCCTGTCGGAGCGGGACAGCCTGACCCGGGAGGTGGACACCGCCCACGCCATCGCGCCGAGTTCCAAGGTGACGCGACCGCCCCCCTCCTCGACGCCGGGTGCTCCGCTGCGGAACTCCCGGCCCAGCTCGGCGAGGATGGCTGTGCTCGCCCTTGAGCGGACCGTCTGCTCGAGCCGTGCCCGACAGCTGTCGACGAGCGGCATCAGTGCCCGGTTCTGCCCCCTCCACACGAGGTTGTCCAGGTCGACCGCGGAGCCGATCGCCCCGCGCACCGCAGGACTGATCCGGAGCTGCCCGTCCCAGAGTTCCAGGGCACCGGCGTTCCACGCGGGCCTCAGCTCCTCGGCCGGTCGCCCGCCACCGCCGCGCCGTCGCCGGGCGGCGTCCGGCGCGAGATCGTCCTGCGCGTGCGCAAAAGCGGCGATCCGCTCGCGGAGCGTGCTCCGGCGACCGTCCCACGACGACGCCAGCCCCTCCGCGAGCAGAAGGTCGGGACCGGCCACCTCGACGATCACCTCCACCGCCACGAGTTCCCGCACGTCGATCCGATGCGAGTGCCCCCGCGGTGCGACCCGGGGTCGGGTTGCCGCGGTGACCACCGCCGTGTCGAGCCGGTCGCACGCGCTCCACCACCAGTGCACCCTGGTCGTCACCGGGTCGACCTTGTCGAGCAGGCGGGACGGCAGGTCACTCGGCCTGGCCGCGACAAGCACCCTCGTGCGGTCCTCAGGTGGCACACCGTGTTCTTTCGAGGAAGCGGTCAGCCTGGTGAACACCGAGAACACCGAACCGCTCCTGCTCGACCGACTCGAGTTGACAGGCCGAAGATAGGTCGTCAATCAGGGACCACTTCGCAACCAGTCCCTGGACGATCCGCTCGGCGACCAGCGGGCGGGGTCCACGTTGTCCGGCTCACGGTGACCTACGCTCCCACAGCGTCCGCGCAGCATCCTCTCATGGTCCCCAGCCCGATCACATGAACGATAACTTCACCCGGTGGAGCGAACAACGAGGAAGATACGACCGCAGAGGTCAGCTCGTGTACCTGCGAGCGATCTGCGCGAACTCATATACGGCGGCTTCCAGGGCGTCGGCCATCTTCATCACTGACTCCGGCGCCCTATCCGGGTTGAACTTGCCATCGTCCTCTTGCACGAAACGCATCTCCCGGAGCTTCCGCTCCGCCTCGCGCAGCGCTTTCGCTGCGTTGATGAGTTTCTGCGGGCCACTCAGGTGCATCACCGCGACAGCCTGCCGCAACTCGTTGCGGGCCTCTCTGCACTTCTCCATCCACTCGTCCAAGTCCTTGCCGGTGATGCCACGGCGGTGAGCGCGGTTGAGAGCGAGCAGCCGAGTACGGGACGTCATAGTGGTCTCGACGAGCCGGGCACAACGCTCCGCCCGATCCTGTCGAACACGTGCGCGCCGGGCAGCACGGAGCTTGTACGGCTCCAGCGCGCCACCAACCACAACACCAAGTAGTCCTGCGAAACCCGCGACCAAGGCGGGGGCGACGGTATTCAACATAGTTGGACTGTCTCTCAGGGCACCGCGCTCGTTACCAACGTGCGGCAGTAAGCGTCCACCACCCCAAGCCCTGCGCCGATGGGGGCTTCGTGGTGGTCCCGCGGTCCGGGGCCTGTCCCGGAGTGCGGTGGTGGGCGAAGAAGGGCAGTGCGGCGGGTGAGTCGGGGTGCATGCCGCGCTGAGGTCGAGCCAGGCTGCTCGCCGTCCCGGCGTGCAGGTCCATTGACAGGCGCATGGGCTGGTCGATGGCAGAGCCAGGTCGCTGCGGCAGGGCACGGCGACCGGGCTATCGCCGCGGTCTGCCGGGCTCAGGCCGCTCACCGACGGAACGCGCCTTGTCATCCGACCAGGCGGTGCACACGGTGCAGAACGTCCTCAAGGAACTTCGGGGACGGTGAAGTGATGCAGCGGGCGGCGATGAGGTAGAGCAGGGCGTTCTTCTTGTTGCCGGTCGCGAGCCCGGCTTCGACAACTTGGTCGAGCCAGCCGGGCCATTGCGCTTCGAGCAGCGGTTCGAGGGTATCTTCGAGGACCGCGCAGCGTGCGTGCGCGGCGGTCTCCGGGAAGTCTTCCTCCTCGTCGGCCTCCAGGTAGGCCAGCATCCTACGGTTGTCGGCCGCGTCCTTAAAGGCCTGCATGGTGATGTCCTGCTCGATCACCCGTTCCTGCGCATCCGCGCGCTGTTGCCTTTGTTGCCGTCGAATACGGCGTAACAAGGGACGCCCAGCTCGGACAGGATGGCGTGCGCGAGCATGACGCCGTGCTTGCCGCCCATGTCGACGACGGTGATGCCTCTGCTTAGCAGCGAAGTCACCGTGGATTCCTCGGCGAGCCCTTCCAGCACCGCTTTGTCACTGGTGCCCTCGACCAGCAAGGCGGCGTTGGAGAACAACGGCTCGGAGAGCTTGGTGGCGGCGACCGCGTCGAGCTGTGACCGGACGTTGTGGTGATAACCGGACAGTCGCTTCTCCACCTCCGGGATGGACGTGAACCTGTGCCGTTCGAAAAGTCATCGCTGCTGGTAGAGCGGGGTGTCGCCGCGTTGAGACCATGTCCGGGTGATCGTGTCCCTGCTGTACAAGGTGACCCGGAAGTTGCTGTCCGTCCCGTCGGTGCTGCTGCGCGGCGAGGCAGCGAAGGACGCCGGGCTGCTCGTGCCGCGGCACGAGAACGCGGTCCTTCGTCGGCAACTCGCAGGCCCGGTCCGCTACGAGCCCGCGGACCGATTCTGGTTCGCCGCTCTGGCCTGTGGGGTTCCACAACTCTGCATCTGAGCGCTGAGCTGCGGTGATCGCACATCATGAGCCGTAGAGGCAGGATCGCGAGGTGTGGTGCTACGACTGCTGTACCTGATCTTCGTCCGGCTCGTTGGCTGGCTGGTTCTGCTCGGCCGGTCATCGGCGGCCAAGGACGTAGAGCTGCTGGTATTGCGGCACGAAGTCGCCGTACTACGCCGCACCAACCCCCGCCCGCGACTGGAGTGGGCCGATCGCGCGGTGCTCGCCGCCCTGGTGCGCCGACTCCCCCAGATGCTGCGCGAGCACCGTTTGGTGACACCTGGCACCATCCTTCGATGGCACCGGCGCCTGGTCGCGAAGAAGTGGACCTACCCCCACCGCACCGGCCGCGCACCGGCCGACGACACCGTCGTGGCGTTGATCGAGCGTATGGCCCGGGAGAACACCGGCTGGGGCTACCGCAGGATCCAAGGTGAGCTGCTCAAGCTCGGCCACCGGGTAGGCGCTTCAACGGTTCGCCGCGTGCTCAAGCGCCTGCGGATACCACCCGCGCCCCAGCGCGACACCGACACCTCCTGGCGACGATTCCTCCGCGCCCAGGCCGCGAGCATGTTGGCCTGCGACTTCTTCCACGTCGACTGCGCGGTCACCCTCAAGCGCGTGTACGTCTTCTTCGTGATCGAAGTAGCCACCCGCTACGTCCGCATCCTCGGCGCCACCACCAACCCCGATGGTCCTTGGACCACCCAGCAGGCCCGCAACCTGCTGATGGGCCTGGCCGATCGGGCCGACGACTTCCGGTTCCTCATCCGGGACCGGGCCGGCCAGTTCACCGCCTCGTTCGACGCTCTCCTCTCCGGCGCAGGCATCAAGGTCGTGAAAATCCCACCACGCTGCCCGAGAGCCAACGCCCACGCCGAACGGTTCATCGGCACCATCAGACGCGAAGCCACCGACCGACTACTCATCATCAACGAACACCACCTGCGAGCGGTCCTGGACCGCTACACAGCCCACTACAACCACCGCCGACCCCACCAGGCGCTACAGCTCGCACCACCGCGACCGGACCAGCCGATCACGGAGCCGCGCTGCACCTCGATACGTCGCCGACCAGTCCTCGGCGGCCTCATCAACGAGTACGAACCCACAGCCGCCTAACCGCAGGTCAGGCCATGTGCCTGACTCTTGGTACCCCACAAGTCGGTCTCGCCATGTTCGCCGTCGGCACCGGAGTCCGTTCCTTCTCACGCAGGGCCGAAGCCGAACGGCGTGGCGGTGCCGCCGACGCGATCGGGAACCAGCGCCTGCTCCTATCCCTTCTGACCGGGTTCGGCATGGTCGGCGCCGCCGTCCCGGTCTTCGTCCTGCTCGGTCGGCCGCTCGGATTCGACATCGCCGGCGATGCGCGGCCCGCACCGGGTGAGTGGGCGACAGGCACCACCATCACAGTGGCCGTCGCCGTCGCGGCAGCGGGCGTTGTCGTTGCGTCAGCGACCAGGCCGGGTCCCGAGGTGGACGACCGTCTACTTCGGCCCAATGGTGTTGCGGTTGTCCTCGTGGGCGTCGCGAACGTGGGGCTCGTCCTGCTCGTCATGCACGACGTCCTCGCGCACCGGCTGATTTGGCCCTTGCCGGTCGTGCTGTACATCGGGGTGCTCGCGGTGCTCGTCGGGGTGATGTACGGAGAAGACCTCATCACGACGCCGGTGCGGCTGCAGCTGCTCCGACCCGGTCCCCGGGCTTGGGTGTTGACCGTGCTGGGTGGCACCACGGTAGCCGCGCTGACGGTGTGGATGATCGAGCGGCAACTGTGGGTGGGTCCGTGGCGCGGGGTCACCTTCGCCTCGGCCGCTCTCACCCTCGGGCAGTTCGGCCTGGGCCTGCTTTGCGTCGTCGCCATCCACTTTGTACTCGCTGCCTCCTCCTCGCAGACACAACAGATCACCGTGAACAGTCCGACGGTCAACGTCTGTCAAGGTCAGCCGCTGTACGCTTTTCTTGCGGCAGCCACATGCTGGCTCCCCAGCATCCTCCTAGCGCGCTTCGTGCCTGATATATCGCAAAACGTCAAGCCAGGAGTCGCGTTTCTTGTGCTGTCTTGGGTACTCTACCGAGTCTACCTGTACGCCATCAACATGAACGTACAGCACTTCGACGACGAGTTGAAACGTAGAATACCCAGGCTCGATCGCCTGACTGTCGCCGAAGACGAGCCGAAGACGCTTCACGATGAATTCCTTGCCCGCCTCCGCAGGCATCTCAATTGGCAGGACAAAGGTGCTCGGGTCCTGTTCGTCGCATCGATTGTATGGCTTCTGGTGGGGGTCGCCGTTACCAGGGGGTGGTTGGAGGAACACCTACCGAAGGAACGTAATGAGCTTTCGCCTCTGCCGTAGGCAGGTGAAGGTTACACCCGCTAAGAGGCCGATCGCGGCCACGCTCACCGCCGCGGTCGTCACCTGGCCGGCGTGGGTGTCGGCACTGACCCGGTTGTCGAGAAGCACGAGCGCGGCGAAGCCCCCGTCGGCGGCCAGCGCCACCCCAACGGCCGAGCCGGTCGAGAGCCAGTCGACGCTCCCAGGAGCGGCTCCGACGGCACGGACGATCACCGAGGTCCACAACGCCGCGAACGTGGCCGACATGACGACCAGGTACACCGCGTGGTAGGCACCTGCGGCGTTGAAGCGGTGCGGTTGCGGCAAAGTCCAGTTCAACCTCGGTGAGTCGTCGAGCAACCACAGGACCTGCGTGGCCCCGCCGGCGAGCGCGCCCAGCGCCGCCGCCGCACCGCTGATCAAGCGGTCCCGCTCGACAGGAGGCAGACCGGCCCGCGCCAGGACGAGCGCGCCGCAGGAGACCGGCAAGAGCAGGCCGTCTCCCAACGTAGCGCTTCGATATGTCCACAGATCGGGAAGACCTCGAGTCGAAGAGCGGGTCGCAAGGGAGAATGCGAGCAACGCTCCGAATCCGCCAACGCCGGTGACCACGCTCGCCAGCAGCGCACGTCCGACAGCTCGACGACTCCATGCGTTCACCATTCGGAGTCTAAGCCTGCGCGGCCAGCCCTGGGCTCGACCAATCTCAAGTTGAGGAAAGCTCCTTGACACGGAGGTCACGCGCGAAGGTGGGCGCGGCATGGCTGTGCCTGCCGATAACCGCATCCATGCAGGTAGAGGACGCGCGGTGCCCTGAGAGGTGCCAGAACTCTGCAATGGGGCGTTGAGCTGCGGCAATCGCACACCATGAGCCGTGCAGGCATGATCGCTAGGCATGGCGTTACGACTGATGTACCTGATCTTCGTCCGGCTCGGACAGCTCTTCGGCCCGGCCGCCACCGCGCCGCTGGGCCGTTCAGGTGATAGCTGTCGCGTCCCGGAACGTTCTCGCTACCCGCCGGTATAGATCAAGTACTGCGGCGGGCACGGGCGAGAGGACAGCGGTGGGGAACTTCCGGGTCGAGTACCAGGGCCGCGAGATCACCGGTTACTGGGCAAAGCGCTTGGGCTGCCTCGGGATCCTCGTGATGTTCCCGGTCATGGTGCCGCTGCTCTTGGCCGTGGTGCTGCTGTACGCGATGGTGGGGGCGATGTTCGCGGCGTTCAGCCTGCCCGAGGGGACCGCGAAGCTCGCTGCCCGGGACGGGTGGGCGTCGCTGCGGTGGCTGGTAGACGCCAGTGCCGTTGTCAACGCGGCCCTGCCAACGTATCCACTGCTGCTGACCTGCCTCGTCTGGGCGACGGGGGTATTCCTGCTGGCGGTCCTCGCCCTCGCCCGTGCGACACCATGAACCCGCGTTCGCCGTCGTCGCGCTGCTCACGGCGCCCCTCGCGGCAGCCGGGCTGCACGCGGTGGCGTGGGTGGGCGCGGCGGTGCACTGGGTGGTCAGGACCATCGGCCCATGGTTCTTCGCGGCGTCCGACTGGGTCCGCGGCTGGGACTGGTGGGTGTGGGGGCTCCTGGTGGCCATCGCTGTCCTGTCGGGAATCGCGACCTTCTGGGACGAGCCGGTGTTCGTGTTCGTGCTCGGGGTGGTGGGCTTGACGGTCGCCTGGACCGCCTTGGGTATCGGGCTCTGCCTGCTGCTCGTCGGCCTCGTCTTTGAGATCCCGTTCTTGATTTTTCTGTCGGCGCTGGGCGCCCTGTACGCGCTCGGGCAACTGGTCCTCGACCAGCTCATCGGGACGGCGAAGGCGGGTTGTGGGCGCCGGGGCGTGCTGCTGGGCGCGCTGGGCGTCGGCACGTCCTGGTCGATGCTGATGGTCGTCGGCAACGTCGGCGGGAGCCACGCCCTCTACCCCCAGGTCGCGCGCGACTGGGTGGCGAACACCCTGATGGGCAACAACCCGCCGCAGTTCGACGCGTTCATGGCCCTGGTCGTCGTGGCCGGATCGGCACTCTCGGTCCTGACCAACGTGTACCGCATGCGCGAGGAGCCCACGCGGCAGCAGTTCATGCGGGCAGCCGTGTTCAGCCTCTACAGCATGGCGTTCGCCATGGTCATCGCCTCGATCGGGCACCGGAGCGAGACCGGCGGGGGCCGTCAGGACTGACAGGCGCGTCAGCCGGGGCGGTAACGGTCATGCCCGTGTCGAGCTCGCCCAGCTTCTCCGGCTCGACCATAAGCAGGCGCAGCATCCGTGATGCCACTCAGCGGGATGAACCTTCGACGGCGATCAACCCGAGACTTGACCCGCTAGCCACCAAATCTTCACACGGTGGTAGGAATCGATCTGGGGCTACCGCCGCATCCACGGAGAACTCCTCGTCCTCGGCATCAAGGTCGCGGCTCCACGGTGTGGCAGATCCTCCGGGACGCCGGGGTCGACCCGGCGCCCGAGCGCACCACATCCGGCACCTCTCGCCCGGTCCGACTCTGCCACACCCTCTGTAACCACGAAACACCGACCAACCCTTGCACGACCACCAGCCACACGGTCCTCAAGAGCACGGACCGGCTCTTCGGAGTCGCAGAAGTGCTCACCCTGAAGCACGACCTGACCACCATGCCGTTCACCGCCGTTGACCTGCGGTTTCACGCCGTTCAGTGCCGTTGAGCGCGGTTCGAAGAGCACTTCAGTGTGAACGAAGCCGAAACAAAGCCTCTACCGGCACAAATAGAATTAGCGCAGGAAAAACGCGGCTATTGGGTGCCGTTGAATGCGGCTCGACGCCGTTGAACGCGTCCGACGGCTCCCATTTTGCTCCCACCGCCCGCTCCTACATGCTCCTCAAGACCCCGAACCACCAATCGGATTAGGAACCGTGGTCGGGGTCGAAGGACACCCAGGTCACCAGCAGCACGTCCACCCGGTCCTGGGAGGTCAAGAGCAGGTAGGTGATCAATCCGAGTCCTTGGCCGAACGGGAGGTGGAACAGCCCGCCATCCGGATTGTCCGGGTTGAGCGGGCTGCCCCGCTCGGGCACCAGGGTCAGGACCTCGAACGCCTCGCCCAGCGCGACGAGCGCCTCGGGTGGAAGCTCGCGGATCTGCTCCTGCGCACCAGGATCGATGTCGAGGGTGTACGCCATGATCGTCGTCGACCGCCGCCTGGACTACTGGCGACTACAGACCCAACTCCGCCCGCAGTTCGTCCCACGACACACTGCCCGGCCGGGAGGCACCCGTACGACGGACCGCGACGGTGGTGTCCACCAGCCGACGGGCCGCCTCCAGGTTTTCGCAGGTCAGCAGCGCAACTCGCCGCCACACCTGCAGGGTCGACCGCAACTGGTCCAGACGCAGAGTCCGCCGAGCCGCGGTCAGCGCGGCATCGAAAGCCGCATCGAACTCGCCGGCATGCTCCGGCAGCAACGCGGCACGGATCAACTCCGGCGAACCGAACAGTGCGGCAGCCTTGCCATCGCCCACCCACTCGGGCGGGGACTCCAGACCATCCACGTCCGCCACCTGGCCAACAGGCCGGTCAGGCTCGGACGAACGGGCAGCCGGAGAGCTCACACAACAGATAGTAGACCCAACCGCTGCCACCGAACGTCGGGACACCACCGCAACCCAGGCACCATACGCCAAGGTCCCCGCAGGCGAACACGCCAACCGCGGTGCCGGTACGCCGGACGCTGTACACAGCAAGTCGTCCTCCAGGCCGCACACTCGACTGAGGCGCGGCGTCGATCGCCACTCGGGAGGTAACTGTGGGATGCCGATTCCGCGCCGGGAGGCCGAACTGCATGAAGGCACCTGACCTGCATGGATGGAATTTTCGGCAAGCACAGCCCTGGACAGGCGAGGAGGCGATGTGAGTCCGGTGGTCATCGGCCTCGACCCGCACAAGCGCTGGGCCACGATCGGGATCGTCGACGGTCGGGAGCGAACGGTCGGGCAAGGGCGGTTCGGCACGGACAACGACGGCTACCGACGGATGCCGGACGAAGGCCGCCGCCGGCCGGACAGGGTCCGGGCGGTCGAGGGGTGCGACGGTGTCGGCAAGCACCTGGCGCAGCGCCTGGTCGCCGACGGCGGACCGGTCGTGGACGTGCCCGCGAAGCTCGCGGCGCGGGCACGGGTGTTCGACACCGGATACGGCCGCAGGACCGACGCCACCGACGCCTGCCTGGTCGCCCTGGTCGCACTGCGGACCGACGGCCTGAACCGTGTCGTCGCCGACGACCACACCGTGGCCCTGCGACTGCCGGTCGACCGGCGCGACGAACTCGGGCGTGCCGGGATCGAGCCGCCGCCACCGGGACCGGCGCCGCGCCCGCTCGGCGCGGATGAGATCGGCCAGGCGGACGAGGGTGTGGTTGGACAGCGGAATCGCGGCAGGGTACGACAGCACGGTGAGGCTCCCGGTTGGGGCATCGGATCTTGGTTGACTGCTGTCTTACCGGGAGCCTCGCCCACCGCGCCCACCACTCAGCCTGCGCCGTGACCTGCGACGTCACGATGAAATGGCTCAAGGAAGTCGACGGCCTGTCGACACGTTGGAAGGCCGGGCGTACTCGACCTGCGGCTGGAACAACTGCACACCCTGTGCTCGCGGGCGCTGGCCGAACTGCGCGGACCGTGGTCGTTGGAGGCCCGCCTGTCCGGCCCGGAGATCGGCAAGACCTACTGGGCACCGCACCGACTCGCTTCCCCGGAGGCGATCACCGGTCTCAAGATCGCACTCGGCATGCACCGGCGGCGCCTCGCCTCCGGACAGGCCGCCTCCGGACAGCCAGACCCGGCAGGCACCGCAGAGCCAACCGGCGATACCCGACAAAGACCGCTGCGGCGCCGGCGACCTATCGCAAGATCGACCCGTGCAGACTGCACGACATCAAGGCCGCCGAGGAGGTGACCGGTGACCTCGGCGACTCGATCCTGCCCACCTCCGATGGTCTCAACCGCTCCGAACTGCACCTACACAGCGCAGAACACCGCACAACGTGGCGGCTCAAGCCGGTCCGGCAGGCTGGTGATCGCGCATGAGGCTGTTTCCCGTGCGGCCAGCCTCTACAACGATTCCGCTCAGCTGGGAGTGGTCGTGGAGAGCCACTTCTGCGTGGCGTCGGACGGCGCGCTCGTCCAGTACATCGACCCCGCGCCGTTTCGATCGAGACGCGGGCCAACGCCGGTGGCATCCACGGCGCTGGAACGAGGCGCGGCTCGTGACGCTGCGGCGGCGAACCTCGAGCCACTGTCGCACCTCGTCGTCACCGAGGCCGCACGCTCGGGTGAAGGGGTCGACGAACCTTTGCCTGGGCAGGTGGAGCGGCCGAGGGTGGTCGCGATCATGCTGGCCGGGAGGGAATCCCGATACGTGGCGATCTTCCCTTCCAACTGCCGGTAGGTCAGCCCGGACCAGGCTCGCAACGCACGCGGTGCCGCCGTGAATTCCGACGGGGTGCCGGCCTCCGTCGGCTGTGGTGACGTCGCCAGCGACTCGGCTGACCCCCTCCCTGGCTCACCGTCCCAGCATGGCGGACCGGTGCAGTGCGGGCGAGCGCCGATCCAGCGGACCGGGCTGGGCTGTTCGGGTGTGTTCACGAACGGATCGAGCAACGTTCCGAACACGTCCGAACGGCGTTTCCGTTGCCGACGCGGCGGACCGCGGACGACACTCGACCGCGTCGACTCCGATCGACCTCTCTCGGGGGAGAGAAATCCGTTGCGGCCTCCGCCGGCCAAATCGTCGACGCGCGCTGCGGCCCTGGGGCGCGTCATGGTGCCGGACGCCACCCGTTCCGGGACCGGACTCGTCATGGTGCACGTGGCGCCTCGGTTCGTGACGCTGGGCGCCCGGAGGAAGAGGGGACCATGCGTGAACAGAGCTTTCCCGCTGGCGTGACGCCGGGGCACACCGTGAAGACCGAGGCTTCGCTGCACCCGCCGTGCCGTTCCGGCGGCCACCCCGCCCGTGTAGTCGGAGGGCCCACGGCCGTGGTCGGCGAGAACAGTACCCGGCGCCCGGCGACCGGCATCGCGTTCAAAGCCGATACACGGGTGTGCACGCGAGCGGGACTCGCGGACTCCAGCGGGGCGATCACCTGGCACGACGGCGATCTCGCCTGTGTCTGGATCGAAGCCGCATAAGGTCCGCCGGGCGGTTCACCGCAGCCGCCCCGGCGACCGGAAAACAAAGTTCTGGACCTGTTGTTCCGACCAGGGGGATCCTGTTGAGCACATACTTCCGGAGACGGGGCCCGACCATGGCCGCGGTAGTGGGGCTGGTCGCGTCACTGGCCGTTACCTACCCCGCCATCGCGCAGCCACCCGAGTCGTCCACCACCGATCCCGTGCACACCGCGTTGGCCGAAGCCGGCCGGAAGCAGGCGCCGGTCGAGGTGCCCAGCCTGCACACCGAGAACTCCACCACGGTCGCCAACCCCGGCGGCCGGACGTTGTCCACCACCGTGCACGCCCATCCGGTGCGGTTCACCGCGGCCGACGGCTGGCGCGCGATCGACCTCACCCTGGTCGAGAGCGGCGGTGCCGTCCGGCCCCGTTCTGCCCGGGACGACGTGCGGCTGTCCGCGGGCGGCGACACCGTGCTGCTGTCGGTGCGTGACGCGGACGGCAAGGGCACCACGGATCTCGCCGCGCCCGCGGTGCTGCCCAAGCCCGTGCTCGATGGGTCCACGGCCACCTACCCCGCCGCCTACGGCCCGGACACCGACCTCGTCGTAGACGTCACCCCGGCGGGCATCCGGCACCGGATCGTCGTGCACCGGCGGCCCGACCGGCCGGTCTCGTTCCGGCTGCCCGTCGCTACCGGCAACGGCATCAGCTACCGGGCGCGCGAGGTGCTGGACGACGGCGCGAAGGTCGCCGACCTCACCCCGCCCGTGCTGCTCGACGCCGACAAGTCGGCCGGTGACGTCGCGGTCGCCGTCGACGACCAGGGCACCGAACTGACCTACACGCCCGACGCGGCCTTCCTCGCCGACACCGCCACCACCTACCCGGTCACGATCGCGGGCAACCCGACGCCGTGGTTCGGCCCCGGCTTCCCGACCGACGTGTTCGTGGCCACCGACTCGCGCTACGCCACGGCCCGCTCGACCCAGTACCGGCAGGAGATCCTGGCCGGGCGGCACAACTGGGACGGCGCCGTCTCCACCTACTATCTCTACCGCAGCTACCTGAAGTTCAACCTGGACAGCGCCCCGTTCTACGGGCGGCCCATCCTCAACGCCGACATGCGGCCGTGGAACTACATCACCAGTCAGTGCGGCTCCGCCGCCGGCGACATCGTGGTGCGGCGCGTCACGGGCAACTGGGCGCTGGACGCCAACAGCCCGGTCGACCTGCGGTGGAACAACCAGCCGTCGGTCACCACGGCGGGCCAGGGCGTGAAGGCGGGCGGCGTCGGGCGCGTACTCAAGCGCGATGGCAGCTACCAGTACTGCTCGCAGCCCGCCCAGGAGCTGTACTACTCGATCGAGGGCGTCGTGCAGGCGTGGGCCGACGGCGCTCCCAACTACGGCCTCCAGGTGGCCGCGCTCAACGAGAGCAGCGGTCCGTCGAACTTCCGCGAGTACCTGTCGTCGGAGTGGAACGGCGTGGACGGGCGCGGGCCGGTGCTGTTCGTGGAGTACGAGGCGCCCGAACCGAAGAAGGCGGTGCCGTTCTATATCCCGGGCCCCGAGACCGACCCCGCGCCGACCGAGCAGGAGATGGCCGACCACAGCGACGGCCACGACGAGGCGCCGTACGTGCCGGTGCTCACCGAAGAGCAGGCGTTGCCGTTGCGGCAGAACGCGGACCAGGCCGTCAAGCACGACTCCGGCTACGGCTTCTACCCGCCCGACGACGCCACCCGCGAGCAGTGGGTGGACGACCTCGACCTGCCCGCCGCCGGGTGGGAGCCGGAACCGGACACCACACCGCCCGCGGTCGCGTGGACCGATCCGTCCGCCGGGCAGACCGACGTGCCCTTGGCCGCCACCGTGACGGCGGTGTTCGACGAACCCGTCACCGACGCCACGCTCGTCGTCAAGGATCCGGGCGGCGCGGCGGTGGGCGGCACGGTGTCGACCGGGGAAAGCACGGTGACGCTCGCGCCGTCGGCGCGGTTGACGCCCGCCACCGCCTACACCGCCGAGGTCGGCGGCGCGGTGGACGGTTCAGGCAACGCCATGGCAGCGCCGCACGCCTGGACGTTCACCACCGGCACCGCCGACCCGACTCCCGAAGGTCTGGTCGCCGCGTACGGCATGGAGGAGGGCTCGGGCGACGTGGTCGCCGACCGGTCCGGGAACGGCAACACCGGCACGGCGACCGGACTGACCCGGCGCGCCGGGCGGTTCGGCGAGGCGCTGGCCTTCGACGGTCTCGACGGCAGCATGGTGACCGTACCGGACAGCCCGTCGCTGCGGCTGTCCACCGGTATGACGGTGTCGGCCTGGGTGCTTCCGGAAGCCGTGGACGACTGGTCCACGGTACTGATGAAGGACCACCAGCTCGGCTCCGCCTACGGCCTCTACGCCTCCAACGGCGACGTGCCGTCGGTGTGGCTGGCCGACGACGCGGACCACACCATCCTCGACGGCCCGTCACCACTGCCCACCGACGAGTGGAGCCACCTCGCCGTCACCTACGACGGTGCGGTGGTCAGGCTCCTGCTCGACGGCGTCGAAGTGGCCTCCGCACCACGCACCACCCCGCTCGACACGGCCTCCGGCGAGCTGCACATCGGCGGCAACGGCTCTTGGGGCGAGTTCTTCCGGGGCGCGATCGACGAGGTCCGGATCTACGACCGGGCACAGACCCCGGAGCAGGTTCAGGCGGACATGGACACCCCGGTCGACCCGTCCGCCGCGCCGATGCGGGCCGCCGCCGCGCCGACACCCCACCCATACGGGCACATCAACCACGATGCGTGCCGTACCAGGGCACCTGGCGATAACAGCGTCCGCCGCTACGTCAACAGCAACTTCTCGGTCTGCTACAGCGGACGGGTCGGCGAGAACATGCTCAACGCGCAGGACGCGCCGACCGGCGAGTGGTGGCGGTCCTACATCTCCATCACCGTGCACAGCTACGTGGGCGACGCGAGCGGTAACGCACGTGGCCTGCCCGGCGCGACCAGCAGGCAGATCAAGGTCTCCATCAGTTTCAAGGGCTACGACCACAGGAACTGGGTGACCGGGATCCACCGGCCGGTCGTGGTGAAACTCAACCCCACCGCCAACTGCACGGCAGACTTCCCCGACGGGATCAGCCAGTCCGCGTACTCGTGGATCCACGGCGGAGAGCGGACGATCATGCTCACCTCGAAGTCCACCGCGCTGCCGGAATACCGGGAGATCTGCGCCATCAAGCCGTCAATCCTCTACCCCGAGTCCGAGGGCAAAAGGCACAACTGGCTGGACGACGACCGGCTGGACTTCCGCTGCGACAGCGTCAGCCTGAAGGACTACAAGGGCGGCTGCGTGGTGTGGTCCGTGCGACCGGTCTTTGTGCTCGACGGCAACGCCAACGACGGGAAGGCGAAGAAGACCGCAGAGCACATCTGGACTGCGCTGCACGACCCGCAGAACACCGACCCGAAAGCGCCGTCCGGTCAGACCAAACGGATACCCGGACTGGTCGACCTGTCGGATCCCGGGTGCGCCGGGGCAAAGGGCTGCCTGACCCGGACCACGTCCAACCGCAAAACCACCGGATCGGTGGCCTACAAGAACTACCAGCGGGCCCGTGACGAGTGCGAGCTGCTGAGCAAAGCGGGGGTCAACAAGCCGTCGTGCGACGAGTTCCCGTTCGCCTCCACGCACGAGGGCGGCGCCTCCGCCGGCATCCACTTCTCGGTGAAGATCGTGCCGCTGGGGGACAACTGTAGCGGGGGTGCGCACATGACCAGCTGGTACCGGACCAACCGCATCCTGGAGAAGGATCCGTTCTGGGTGGACGCGATCAAACAGGGGCAGCCGGTGCCGCCGGACGTGATCCTGCCGACCGTGACACCCGACGCGTTGGAGGAGTGCGATCTGCTCTGAGACTGTCGTCCGTGACGTGGCCGGGGTCGCAGGTAGCTACCTGCGAC
>NZ_JBFAMT010000099.1:0-16736 GCF_040656635.1 Actinosynnema sp. NPDC049800
CGCGGACCGCGGCGTGCAGGTGCTCGGCGGGTTCGGGGTCGAGCAGCACGACCACGCCGTCCTCGTCCCGCTGGTCGAACACGTCGGGCGCGGCCCAGGCGGGAGGGCTCAGGCGGCGGGCACGGTCGCGCGGGCCGCCCAGGGCCGGAACACCGCCACCGCGGCGGCGGCGATCAGCCAGGCCGCGGCCATCGTCCACGTCGACAGCGCCGGGGCGAACACCACCGACCCGACCCCCGCGACGAGCCCGACCGGCGCGACCGCCCACCACCGCGACGGCACCGGCGGCGCCTCCCGGTGGAAACCCGCCACCACCGCCACCGCGGTCAGCAGCGCCGGGCCGTGCCACAGCAGCGGCCACCACGGCGCGAACCCCGCCGCCACCGACCACACCGCCGACACCAGCGACACCGCGCCCAGCACACCCCCGGCGACCCGGCCCCACGCGCGGCGGCCGCCGACCAGCGCCGCGAACGCCACCACCGCCACCGCGTCGTACCACCAGCCCTGCACGTCGACGCCGGGGCCGAGCCGGGCGATCACCGTCCACGACTGCGCCGAGGCCACCAGCTGACCCAGCAGCCCGGTCAGCGCCAGCACCCGCAGCACGGTCCCCGCCGCGCGCCGCTCGCCCAGCCGCACCCGCACCGCCAGCGCCGCCGTCGCGCCCGCCTCGCCCCACCCCGGCCAGCCGTGCTCCAGGTCCAGGTCGTCGGTGCGGTCGGCCAGGAAGATGCCGACCATCTCCTCCTCGCGCTCCGCGCGGTACCAGGCGGGCAGCACCCGCAGCAGCGACCGGTACCGGCGTTCCAGGTTCGACCTCCC
This sequence comes from Actinosynnema sp. NPDC049800, assembly GCF_040656635.1. Classification (NCBI taxonomy): domain Bacteria; kingdom Bacillati; phylum Actinomycetota; class Actinomycetes; order Pseudonocardiales; family Pseudonocardiaceae; genus Actinosynnema; species Actinosynnema sp. NPDC049800. The sequence goes on from NZ_JBFAMT010000099.1 coordinate 826, forward strand.
GGCGTGGGACCGCCCCGCGTCCGACCTCACAGCGCACCCCTCGCCTTCAGCACCGACGACGCGGCGCGCACGTTCGCCGACAACCGGGCCACCTCGGCCGACAACACCCGCACACCGGCGTCGGTCAGCCGGTAGTAGCGGCGAAGCCGACCCTGGTGCACCTCCTCGCGGTCGCGCTCGGCCAGGCCCTCCGCGACCAGCCGGTCCAGCACCCCGTAGAGCGTGCCGACCCGCAACCGCATCCGACCCTCCGACAGCCCGTCGACCGCGCGCACGATCGCGTAGCCGTGCAACGGCTCCTCCGCCAACGCGGTGAGCACCAGGAACACCTGCTCCGACATACCTCTCACACCGCACGTTATACCGCTTTGCGATATATCTCGGCAATAAATCTGGATACCGGATGTCCAGGATGGGGTTAGGGTGGTGACCGTGAAGATGGCCGAGGGCGTCGAATGGGCCCTGCACTGCTGCCTGGACCTGTCCTGGGCGGGCGGGACCCCCGTCCCCGCCGCCCGCCTCGCCGCGCTGCACGGCCTGCCGGCCGCCTACCTCACCAAGCAGCTGCAGGCCCTCGGCCGGGCCGGCATCGTGCGCTCCACCCCCGGCCCGCGCGGCGGCTACCTGCTCGACCGGCCGCCGCACGCCGTGACCCTCATGGACGTCGTCGCGGCCGTCGACGGCGCCGACCCCGCGTTCCGCTGCACCGAGATCCGCGCGGGCGGCCCCCACACCACCCGCTGCGCCATCGACTCCGCCATGACCCGCGCCGACCTGGCCTGGCGCCGGGAACTGGCCGGCCGCACCCTCGCCGACCTCGACGCCGACGTGCGCCGCGCCGACCCCGACGCCCCCGCCGCCACCCGCGCCCGGCTCACCTGACACCCGACACCCGACACGACCGGAAGGACGCTCGACCGGTGCCCCACACCCTCGCCAACCCCGACGCGCTGCCCGACCCCACCGGCTACGGCTACAGCCACGTCGCCGCCACCACCGGCGACCTGGTGTTCGTCGCCGGCCAGTACGGCTGCGACGCCGACGGGCGCCTCGTGTCCGACGACTTCGCCGAACAGGTCGACCGCGCGTACGCCAACCTCGGCACCGCCCTGCGCGCGGTCGGCCTGGACTACCGCCACGTCGCCCGCCTGGGCACCTACGTCGTCGGCCACGACGCCGACCGGCTCACCGTGCTGCGGGACCACGCGCTCCGCATCTGGGGCGACCGGCCACCCGCGCAGACCCTGCTCGGCGTGGCCACGCTCGCCCTGCCCGGGATGCTGTTCGAGGTCGACGCCGTCGCGGTCCGCTGAGCGGGTGGCGCGTCGCCCCGCGCGACGCGCCACCCGCGGGTGCCGCCTACTCGCAGCGCGCCGCGGTCACACCCCAGTACAGCAACGTCGACGTGGACGCGGTGGTGCCCCAGTACCGCCACGTCGTGCCGAACGACGAGCGGCTGCCGACGTGACTGTAGGAGGTGTTGCCCGCGGTGAACGCCGCCGTGCCGCAGCGCAGGTCGAACGACGTCAGCGTGTCCTCCGCGGTGCGGGTGAGGTCCACCTGGGCGGTGGCGGTGCCGTCGGGGTTGCAGCGCACCGCGTAGGCGGAGTCGTAGACGGGGAACACCAGGCCGCCGTTGGCCCGGTAGGTGACGTGCCAGATCCGGTAGCTGCCGAGGCCGGCCATCGCCGAGCCGACGTAGTTGTGGAAGTAGGTGCCGACAGGCTCGAGGTAGCCGTTGCCGTTCGGCGCCCACTTGAGCGTTTCGATCGTGGTGGTCGACGTGCACGCCCCGGCGGGCGCGGCACCGGCGGTACCCGGTGACGACACGGCGAGCCCCAGCACCACCAGGGGTAACGCGAGCAACGCGACGATCCTGCGCATGACTCCTCCTCGGACGTCGTCGGCCGGCCCGGCGCGGACGGCCGCGGTGTCGGGCCGCCCCGGGCGGGGCGACTCCGTCCACCGCACGGAGGAGGTCGCGGCGGCCCCGCTGATACCGCGCACTAGGGTGGCCCGCCGTGGAACCGATCATCCCCGCCCCGGACCCGACCGACGCGCTGTCCTCCGTGCCCGCAGCCGGGGTCGGCCGCGGCCTGCCGCCCACCGGGAGGCTGAGGTTCTTCTTCGGGCCCATGGACTGCGGCAAGTCGACGCTGGCCCTGCAGATCGACCACAACCAGGCCCGCCAGGGCCGCCGCGGGCTGCTGCTGGTGCGCCACGACCGCTCCGGCACGCCCACCATCTCCAGCCGCATGGGCCTGGTCCGCCACGCGCTGGAGGTCCACGAGGAGATGGACCTGTGCGCGCTGGTGCGGGAGCACTGGTCGCGGGGCAGCCGGGTCGACTACGTCATCGTCGACGAGGCCCAGTTCCTCTCCGCCGAGCAGGTCGACCAGCTCGCCGAGCTCGCCGACGACGCCCACCTCGAGGTCTACTGCTTCGGCCTGGCCACCGACTTCCGCAGCTGCCTGTTCCCGGGTTCGCAGCGGCTGTTCGAGCTGGCCGACGAGCTCAACGCGATCCAGGTCGAGGTGCTGTGCTGGTGCGGGCGCCCGGGCCGGTTCAACGCCCGCGTCCACGACGGCGACGTGGTGCGCGCCGGGGACACCGTGCTGGTCGCCGACACGGTCGCCGCGGACACCGTGGAGGTCCGCTACCAGGTGCTGTGCCGCACGCACTACCGCACCGGCGACCTCGGCCCGCACACCGTGAACGGCCGGCAGCTCAGCCTCACCTGACCCGGCTGGACGTCCACCCTCCCGTCGTCCCACAATGGCAATCCCTGTTGCCGATCCCGGGACGACACGCATGAGCGACGCGGGCGACACCGCCGACGACCCGACCGACGAGGTGCTGGACAAGGTCGGCGAGCGGCTGCGCCACATCCGCACGAGCCGGGGCGCGACGCTGGCCGACCTGGCGGAGGCGACGGGGATCTCCAAGAGCACCCTGTCGCGCCTGGAGTCGGGGCAGCGGCGGCCGAGCCTGGAGCTGCTGCTGCCGATCGCGCGGGCGCACCGCGTGCCGCTGGACGAGCTGGTCGGCGCGCCGCCGGTGGGCGATCCGCGGATCAGGCCGGTGCCGGTGCGCCGCAACGGCATGACCGTGCTCCCGCTGACCCAGCAGCCGGGCGGCCTGCAGGCGTTCAAGATGATCATCCCCGACCGGGGCGAGCCGGATCCGCGCACGCACACCGGCTACGAGTGGCTCTACGTGCTGTCGGGGCGGCTGCGGCTGATCCTGGCCGACCACGACGTGGTGCTGGGGCCCGGCGAGGCGGCGGAGTTCGACACGCGGCTGCCGCACTGGTTCGGGCCGGCGGGTCCGGAGCCGGTGGAGATCCTGAGCCTGTTCGGCAAGCAGGGCGAGCAGATCCACATGCGCACCCGGCGCAGGACGTGACGGGCGGGAACGGTCACACTGGGCGCATGAGGACTGCGTGCGCCGGGACCGTGTGCGTCACCGTGCGCGCCGGGACCGGTCGGGTGGGCGGGTGCGGGACGGGGCGTCGGTCGTGACGGGCGGGCGCAGTGCCGGGATCCTGCTGCACCGGGTGGTCGACGGCGGGCGGCAGGTGCTGCTGGGCCACATGGGCGGCCCGTTCTGGGCGCGGCGGGACGAGGGCGCGTGGTCGATCCCCAAAGGCGAGCCGGAGGACGGGGAGGACCTGGAGGCGACCGCCCGCCGGGAGTTCGCCGAGGAGCTGGGGCTGCCGGTGCCCGAGGGCGAGCTGGTGCCGTTGGGCGAGGTCCGGCAGTCCGGCGGCAAGGTCGTGACCGCCTGGGCCCTGGAGGGCGACCTGGACCCCGATCGGGTGGTTCCGGGGACGTTCACCCTGGAGTGGCCGCGCGGGTCCGGAACGGTGCGCGAGTTCCCCGAGGTGGACCGGGTGGCCTGGTTTCCTCTGGTCGAGGCGCGGGTAAAGCTGGTGAAGGCCCAACGGGAGCTGCTCGACCGACTCGCCGAAAAGCACTCTTTCGAGTGACACTGAAGTCATCGATCGGATAAAGCGTCCGATTGGACGTTTGGGTGCGGTCCGGACGGGTGATTCATCCTCATGTCCGCCACCGAGCACACTCGACCGGCCACCCAGCGTGGCGACCTCCCCCGAACTTCGTGAAATAACTTTGCGTAACCGTAACCATGACGGACGTCACTACCGGCGAGTTAAACCCGCCGTAACGTCGCCCTGCGTGGTCGGTCTAAGCTGTCGCAGCCGCACGACTTCTGCCAGGACTACTCCATCGGTGTGATGGAGTCGCCCGGTAGCTTGATAACGCGTCACGATCCGGCCGCGATTGCATCCCTTAGGAGGAAGCCTTCGTTGACGGGTGAAAGACGTCACTGTGGGCGACGATGACCGTGAAGCCGGGAACGAACGGAGCAGTCCGATCGTTGCACTCGGTGAGCAACAAGCCTGGGCCCCGGCCCTGAGCCGAGCGAAAGGACACCGCCATGGCCGACCGCGTTCTACGGGGTAGCCGGCTCGGAGCAGTCAGCTACGAGACCGACCGCAATCACGACCTCGCCCCGCGCCGGTCGGTGCGGTACGCCTGCCCCAAGGGCCACGACTTCGAGGTCCCGTTCTCCGACGACGCCGAGATCCCCCACACCTGGGAGTGCCGCCTGCACGGCCAGGAGTCGAAGATCATCGACGGCGCCGAGCCGGAGGCGAAGAAGGTCAAGCCGCCGCGCACGCACTGGGACATGCTCCTGGAGCGGCGCACGATCCCGGAGCTCGAAGAGCTGCTGGACGAGCGGCTGGAGGAGCTGAAGGGGCGGCGCACCCGCACCGCCTGACCGCGTCGACGTGCGAAGGGGCCCACCGGATCTCTCCGGTGGGCCCCTTCGGCGTGCGCGGGGGGTCTAGCGGTTGCTGGGGGTCTTGGTCTTCTTGGGGGCGAGCAGGTCCCGCAGCTGGGTGCCTCGGCGGCGCAGGCCCCACTTGGTGACGCGGACGAGCGCTTCGCGGACGATGTCGCCGCTCATCTTCGACACGCCGATCTCACGCTCGGTGAACGTGATGGGCACCTCGACGACCCGGTAGCCGAGTTCGATGGTGCGCCAGGCGAGGTCGATCTGGAAGCAGTAGCCCGCGGAGGCGACGTTGTGGAGCTTGAGGTTGCGCAGCACGTCGGTGCGGTAGGCGCGGAAGCCCGCGGTGATGTCCTTGACCGACGCGCCGAGCGCGAGCCGCGAGTACAGGTTGGCGCCGCGGGAGAGGAACTCGCGCTTCTTGGGCCAGTTGACCACGGTGCCGCCGGGCACGTAGCGGGAGCCGATCACGAGGTCCGCGTCGTGCAGGGCGTCGAGCATGCGGGGCAGGTCCTCGGGGGCGTGGGAGCCGTCGGCGTCCATCTCCACGAGCACCTGGTAGCCGCGGTCGGTGCCCCAGCCGAAGCCGGCGATGTAGGCGGCGCCGAGGCCGGCTTTCTCCGTGCGGTGCAGCACGTGCACGCGGTCGTCGGCGGCGGCCATCTCGTCGGCCAGCTGTCCTGTGCCGTCGGGGCTGCCGTCGTCCACCACGAGGGCGTGCACGTCCGGCAGCGCGGTGTGCAGCCGCTGCACGATCTTCCCGATGTTGTCCCGCTCGTTGTAGGTCGGGATCACCACCAGCACCGGCCCGAGCTCGCGGTCAGGCTGCGCCTGCTGGTCCGCCATCCGTGTCCTCCTCGCCGACCCCCGCACCAGGGGTCGGACGCGTCCGTCGTCGTGTCACTGTCAAGGCGATCGCCACGGCCGTCAGGCCCAGAGCGGTCATCACCCACTCGGGCCATGCGCCGAGCCGGGTGGCCAGCGTAGCCTCCCCGCGCAGCGGGACCGTGGCCACCAGCGCGTCGGCGGTGAACAGGCCGGTCCGCTGGGTGACGGACCCGTCCGGCCGCACGATGGCGGACACGCCGCTCGTGGCGGACACGATCACGGATTTGCCGTGTTCGACGGCGCGGACGCGGGACATGGCCAGTTGCTGGTAGGTCATCTCGGTGTAGCCGAAGGTGGCGTTGTTGGTGGGGATGGCGATGAGGTTCGCGCCTTCGGTGATCGAGTCGCGGACGACGCCGTCGAACGCGACCTCGTAGCAGGTGTCGATGGCGACCTTGGCGGGGCCCATGGTGAAGCCCTCGGGGTCGGTGCCGGGTTGGAAGGTGCCGGCGCGGTCGACGGTGTCGGTGAAGATCCGGAAGAACTCGCGGTAGGGCATGGTCTCGCCGAAGGGCTGCAGCTGCCGCTTGGTGTAGGTGTCGGTGGGGCCGACGCCGGGTTCGTAGAGCACGACGGTGTTGCGGGGCAGCTTGTCGTCGGGGTCGATGACGACGGCGCCGACGGCGACGGGCACGCCGATGGCCTCGGTGGCGCGCTGGATCTGGTTGGCGGCGTCGACGTTGCGGAAGGGGTCGATGTCGGAGGAGTTCTCCGGCCAGATGACCAGGTCGGGTTGTTCGGCGCGGCCGGCGCGGACGTCCTCGGCCAGTTGCAGGGTGCGGGCGACGTGGTTGTCGAGCACGGCGCGGCGCTGGGCGTTGAAGTCGAGGCCGGCGCGGGGCACGTTGCCCTGGACCGCGGCGACGGTGGCGACGCCCTGGTCGGGGTCGGTGTGCACGAAGGTCGTGGCGGCGATGCCGGCGGCGAGGGGCAGCACGAGGGCGGGCGCGCCGACGCGCCAGTCGCGGACGAGGTGGGCGGCGCCGAGGCCGGTGAGGGCGACGGCGAACCCGATCAGGGGCGCGCCGCCGAGGGAGGCCAGCGGCAGGTACCAGCCTTCGGGTTGGCCGAAGGCGATCTTGCCCCAGGGGAAGCCGCCGAAGGGCACGACGGCGCGCAGGGCCTCGTCGGCGACCCACACCAGCGCCATCCACAGCGGCGCGCCGGGCAGCCGGGACACCACCGCCATGACCGCGGTGCCGACGGCGACGAGGACCGCGCACAGCAGGGCGAGCGGGAGCCAGGCGATGAGGCCGACGAACTCGCCGGTCCAGCGCAGCAGGGGCGCCATGAACGCCAGGCCCCACACCAGGCCGAGGCCGAACCCGGCGCGGGCGCGGCGGCCGTGCAGGAGCAGGCCGAGGACGGCGAACCCGACGGGCGCGAGCCACCAGGTCGTGCGCGGGGGGAAGCTGAGGAACACCGCGGCCCCGCCGACGGCGGCCAGCAGGGTCCGCAGCAGCGTGCCGCGCACGTCCCGGCGGCGGGCGGGGGGCGTGTCGGCGACGGGTTGATCCGGCGTCACGGGGGCTGCGACCACCGGTTCAGCCTACGAGCCGCCGGTCACGACCCCGCACCCGGTCGTGACCCGCCACCGCCGCGCCCACCCGTGCGGTACCGGTAGGCCAGGGGCGTGAGGTCCTCCCCCGCCACCTTCCACGGCTGCACGACCCTCATGCGGCCGCCGGTGGCGCGTGGCGGTGTGGTGCTCCGGTCCAGTGCGATGTCGCCGACGACGACGAGCATGGTGTGCGGGTACCGGTCGGCGTTGAGCCGGACCTCGTCGCGGGTGAGGACGACCTCTTCGCCGCTCGAGGTGGTGCCCTTGACCTCGACGTAGAGCCGTTCGCCGGGTCGGGTGGCGTCGAGGTCGTAGGACTCGGTCGCGCCGACGTCGAGGACGGTGAAGCCCTGTGCCTCCAGGTAGCGGCGGGCGCGGGCCACGGCGTGGGTCTCGATCGCGGTGCGGTCGGCCTGGCCGAGCCCGAAGCCCTGGCCGGTGCCGCGGCGGCCGGCGGCGCGTGCGGCGGACGCGACGGCGTCGGCGACTTCGGGCGCCTGCTCGTCTCCGGGTGGGGTGGGGGTTTCTTCCACCTCGTGCAGCCGTCCCAGCACGGAGACGAGGAACCGCAGGTCGGTGTCGAGGACGTCGTCGGTCGGGAGGGCGTCGCGTCGGTAGTCGAACGCCGCCACGGTGCCGTGCTCGTAGCCTCGTGCCCGTTTGCCTCGGCTGCCCTTGAGCGCGATCGCGGGCAGCAGGTCGGGTCGTCTGGCCAGTTCGCGGGCGAGCGCCGCGCGGGCACGGTCGGCGCCGGCGCGCAGTTCGGCGACGGGCCGGTCGACGGGCGAGGTGCCGTTCCAGGTGGTGGTGCCCTGCATGAGGGTGAGGTAGACGCTCTCGCCGCGGGCGTCGAACAGGTACACGACGTACCAGCCGTCGCGGGGTGTGGGTGAGCGGCTCGCGGAGTGCACGCGGGCCCGCAGCCACGCGGTCATCCGGTCGCGGACGAGTTCGCCGCGGCGCCGCATCGTGTCGGTGTACTCGTCGGTGAATTCCCGTTGGGCGTCGAGCACGCCCTGTAAGACCTCGCGCACCCCCGAAGCATCACACGGACGGGTGACCGTGTGGGCGGGGGTGACGTGTGGGGACGTGCGGGGTTGCCCCGGGATTGGGTCGTGGCCGGTGGGGGTAGGAAATCAGGGTTCCCACCGATGTCCGGTGGCGTGAGCGCGGGGAGGGTGGAGGCATGACCACGTTGACCAGGCCTCAGGACCGGAAGATCATCGCGGGTGTGTGTGCGGGGCTGGCGGCCCGGTACGGGTGGCGGGCGAGCACGGTGCGGTGGGTGTTCGTCCTGTCGTGCCTGTTGCCGGGGCCGCAGTTCCTGATCTACCTGGCGTTGTGGGTGATGATGCCGAAGCGCCCCTACTGACGGCTGTCGACGAGGGCCTGGATGCCGTCCAGGACGCGGTCCAGGCCGAAGGTGAACGCGTGGTCGCCGTCGTAGGCGGCGCCGTGGGTCTGGCCGGCGGCGGCGCCGACGCGGGCGGCGACGGGGAACCGCGCGGGGTCCAGGACGCGGGCGAGCAGCGGCGCGGCGGTCTGCCACCACTGGTCGTCGGTGAGGCCGGTGCGGTCGCGGGTGCGGTCGGCGTCGACGGTGACCTGGACGGCGGCGCGGACGTGGGCCAGGACGAGGGTGAGGACGGAGTCCATCTCCAGGTCGGACAGGCCGATGCCGTCGACGGCGCGCAGTTCGTAGTCGTACTTGGCGACGACGTGGGGTCCGAGGACGGCGCGGTTGGCGGGGACCTGCAGCAGCCAGGGGTGGCGCAGGTGCAGGTCGCGGTTGTCGCGGGCGATGCGGGCGAGCCGGCCGCGCCACCCGCCGGGCACGTCGGCGGGCCGGGGTGTCTCGCCGTGCACGGCGTCGACCATGGCGTCGAGGAGTTCGGCTTTGCCGGGGACGTGGGTGTAGAGGGACATGGTGCCGACGCCGAGGGCGTCGGCGACGCGGCGCATGGACAGCGCGGCGAGTCCTTCGGTGTCGGCGAGGTGGACGGCGGCGGTGACGATGCGGTCGACGTCGAGGTCCTTGCGGCCGCGGTGGGCGCCGGTGCGCCACAGCACCGCGAGGGTCCGGGCGGGGTCGGCGGCGGGTTCGGTGGCCACGCGCGTCACCCTACGGGTGGTGGGTGTCGGTGAGGGCGGCGCGGACGATGTCGAGGGCTTCGTCGCCGGTGAGGCCCTGGTCGCGGGCGGTGGCGGCGTAGGCGCGGGCGGCGCGCAGGACGCGTTCCCGGCCGCGTTGCCCGGCGGCGCTGACGACGGTGCCGGCGCGGCCGCGGGTTTCGATGAGGCCGGCTTCCTCGAGTTCGCGGTAGGCGCGGGCGACGGTGTTGACGGCGAGGCCGAGGTCGGCGGCCAGGGCCCGCACGGTGGGCAGGCGGGTGCCGACGGCCAGGTCGCGGTCGGTGATCGCGCGGGCGAACTGGGACCGCACCTGTTCGTAGGGCGGCACGGGCGAGGCCGGGTCGATGCTGATCACGCGTCGATGGTGGCAGAGGGCGGGGTGCGGGCGCGTGCGGGCGTGCGGTGACGTCGGGTCGCCGGTCGGGCACGGGGCGTGGCAGGGTGGGGGGTGTGTTCCGCGGACCGCTGCTGCCGACCGTGGCCCTGGCGTTGGTCACGGGTGTGGTCGTGGCGGTGGCGTTGTTCGCGCCGGGCCGTCACGTCACGGGCACCCCGACGCCGCACTGCGCGGCGTTGCAGGTGTTGTTGGACAGCGACGAGGAGATGCGGCGGGTGGCGGGCGAGCTGCGCGGTGACCGTCGGGTGCGGGAGGTGCGCGACGAGCGGACGCAGGCGGACAACCACGCCCGGTTGACCGCGCAGTTGCGGGCCTCGGGCCGGGACGACCTGGCGGACGCGGCGCGGGTGGAGGGGACGCCGGCGTCGTTGCGGGTGGTGGAGGCGTTCGGGGTGGACGCCGGGGAGTTGGCCGAGGAGCTGCGGCTGGAGCACCGGGTGAACCTGGTGGACGTGTGCGCGGACCCCGAGGCCGGCGACTGACGGAACGCTCACCCGGCGTGGTCACCGAGGGTGGTCACCCACCGTGGTCATTGGGGTTTCTCGGGTGCGACGACGGTGCCGCGGGCGCGGGTGACGACGACGGGCGGGTCGAGGACGTCGGCGGCGGAGGGGCCGCGGTCGGGGGCGCTGCGGCACACGACGCGGGCTTCGAAGTCGATCTCGCGGGAGCGGGTTCCGACGCGGACGAGGGTGGCGGTGGCCTCGATGACGTCGCCTGCCTGGACGGGTGCGAGGAACTCGACGGCGGAGTAGGCGGCGAAGAGCCCTTCGTCGCCGTCGGTGCGGATGAGCAGTTCGGTGGCGACGTCGCCGAACAGGCCGAGTCCGTAGGCGCCGTCGACGAGGTTGCCGCCGTAGTGGGCGTGGGAGTGGGGCACGTAGCGGCGGTGGGTGACGGTGAATCCCTCGGTGAGGCTCACGCGTTCTCCTTGCGGGCGTCGGTGGTCCGCGCGGTCGCGGTCGGGGCGGTGGTGGTTTTGGTCCGGATGGCGTGGGTGAGGTAGCTGGCGACCTCGCCGGGTGTGGTGCCGCGGCCGAAGACGCGGTCCACGCCCAGCTCGGCGGCCATGAGCGGGTCGAAGCGGGGTCCACCGGCGATGAGCAGCGGTCGCCGCTCCCCCATGGCCTCGCGGAACGCGGCGGACATCTCGCGGGTGTTGAGGAGGTGGGCGTCGCGTTGGGTGACGACCTGGGAGACGAGGACGGCGTCGGCTTTCTCGGCGCGGGCGCGGCGGACGAGTTCGGGCACGGAGACCTGCGCGCCGAGGTTCACGACCTTGAGCTCGCGGTAGTACTCGAGGCCTTTCTCGCCGGCGAAGCCCTTGATGTTGAGGATGGCGTCGATGCCGACGGTGTGGGCGTCGGTGCCGATGCAGGCGCCGACGACGACGAGTTTGCGGCGCAGGAGCTTCTTGAGGGCGGTGTTGATCTCGGCGGGGGTCAGCAGCGGGTACTCGCGTTCGACGACGCGCACGTCGTCGAGGTCGACGATGTGGCGGACGGAGCCGTAGACGACGAAGAAGGTGAAGTCGTCGCCGACGGGGTGGGAGTGCACGACCATGGCGGGGTCGATGCCCATCTTGTTCGCGAGTTGTTGCGCGGCGCCGTCGGCGTGGGGGCCGGCGGGGAGGGGCAGGGTGAACGAGGTCTGCACCATGCCGTCGCCGGTGGTGTCGCCGTAGGGGCGGACGTGGCGCTTCACGGGTGTGCCTCCAGCAGGTCCGCGGCCGGGTTGTGGTAGTCGTCGGCCTTGGACACGACGCCGTCGGCGCCCTTGCCGCCGTCGGCGGGGCGTTTCATGAGGCCGAAGGTGCCGTCGGCGATGGCGTCGAGCAGGCCGTCGTCGACGATGCGGGCGAGCAGGTCGACGGCGTCGCCGAGGACCTGGTGGGCGCGTTTGACGATGAGTCCGTCGGGGGCGGGCCGGAAGTCCTCGCGCAGTCCGCCGGCGGCGTCGAGGACGTAGCGGACGTTGCGCAGGGCGAGGTCGCGGTCGGACAGGAACGGGGTGACGACGGCTTCGGTCATCATGCCGACGAGCAGGATGGACTGGCCGGTGAGCAGGCCGGCGAGGTTGAAGAACCCGTCGAGCAGGTAGCCGTGGAACACGTCGCCGGTCATGTGCTTGGTGGGCGGCATCCACTTCAGCGGCGCGTCGGGGAACAGCTCGCGGGCCAGCAGGGCGTGGGCGAGTTCGAGGCGGAACGACTCGGGCACGGCGGGGTTGATCTCGAAGGCGTGGCCGAGGCCGAGGAGGTGGTCGGGCAGGCCTGCTTCGTGGGCGAAGTGCTCGTTGAGCAGCTGGGACACGGTGACGGTGTGCGCGGCGTCGACGGCGTCGGCGGTGGTGAGGTAGTTGTCCTCGCCGGTGTTGATGACGATGCCGGCGCGGGCGTGGACCTGGCGGGAGAACCGCTGGTCGACGAAGGTGCGGATCGGGTTGATGTCGCGGAACAGGATGCCGTACATGGAGTCGTTGAGCATCATGTCGAGGCGTTGCAGGCCGGCGAGGACGGCGATCTCGGGCATGCACAGCCCGGAGGCGTAGTTGGTGAGCCGCACGTACCGGCCGACCTCGTGGGACACCTCGTCCAGGGCCGCGCGCATGATGCGGAAGTTCTCCTGGGTGGCGTAGGTGCCGGCGAAGCCGTGGTGGGTGGCGCCTTCGGGGACGTAGTCGAGCAGGGACTGGCCGGTGGAGCGGATGACGGCGATGATGTCGGCGCCGGCGCGGGCGGCGTTGCGGGCCTGCACGACGTCCTCGTCGATGTCGCCGGTGGCGACGATGAGGTAGATCCAGGGGCGTCGGGGCGGGTCGCCGAGTTTGGCGACGAGCTTGTCGCGTTGGGCGCGGTTGCGGTCGACGGTGCGCAGGCCCTTGGTGACGGCGGCGGTGGCGGCTTTGCGCGCGCGTTCCCGGTCGCGGCCGGTGGGGAGGGTGTAGCGGACCTGTCCGGCGGCGGTGGCCTCGGCCAGGTCGGTGAGGGTGGCGAGGTCGTGCTCGCGCAGGGCGTGGAAGACGGGCAGCGTGACGCCGTGTTCGAGGCCGCAGTGCTCGCGGACGGTGTCGACGACGCGGTTGACCCAGGGGACGTCGCCGGCGCGGTGGGTGGTGTCGGCGCCGGTGATGCCGGCCAGGCGGAGCGTGGCGCGCTCGACCGCCACCGTGGTGTGGGCCCGGGCGAGGGCCACCACCGGTTCGGCGGCGCGGGCGGCGAGTTCGCGCGCCGTGGCGACCACCTTCGGGTCGAGGTCGAGCAACGCCATCTGCTTCACTCCTGTTCTTCGGGGTCGGTCAGCCTGCGGATCTCCGCGCGTGCGCGCGCGAGCTGCGGGTACACGGCGGACGGGGAGATGCCGAGCGTCGCCGCGACCTCGGCCACGGACAGGCCCTCGATCTCGCGCAGCACGTAAACGGCGCGCAGGGTGGGCCGCAGCCGCTCCAGGGCCCGGGTCTCGGCGTCGGTGAGGGCTTGCGGCGGCCCTCCGCCCACGGTCGGCGGCAGGAGCGGCGTGGCGCGCCGGAGTCCGCGGGTCAGTTCGAGGATCTCGTCGAGCAGGTCGCGGTCGGAGCGGACCGGCCCGTGGCCGGGTGCGGTGGCGCGGAAGTCGGCCACCGTGGCGGTGAAGTCGTCCCACTCGCGGTCGAGGAACCTGCCCAGCCTCTGCGCGGGCAGCGGCTCGGGCAGTGCGGCGTTGACCGCGTCGAGCAGGGCGAGGATCTCGGTTTTCTCGCCCGCGTCGACGGCCTGGAACTGGCTGAGCGGGCCGGTGACGTCGGTCTTGGCGAGGTCGAGCAGCAGCGGGACGACCTTGGCCTGGCCGACGCTCTTGGAGATGGCGCCTGCTTCGAAGTTGATCCAGGGCGAGTGCTGGTTGGCCGCCGACAGCACGACGATCCCGAACGAGGTCCCTTCCAGGGCACCGGCGAGTTCGGCCATGCTCGGCGAGCCCTTGGCGATGTCCTTGTCCGACATCCACGGCTTGACGGCCTGGACGACCAGTTGCAGCCATTCGCGCAGGAACAGCGCGAACCGCCGTTCCGCCTCCCCCGACCAGGAGATGAAGACCTTCACCTCACGCCTCCCGGTCGTAGACGGTGCGGCCGCGCAGGACGGTGCGCAGGCACGTGGGCGCGGGGCCGTCGAGGGCGGGCAGGGCGGGGACGCGGGAGCGCGGGTCGGTGGACCAGCGCTGCACGCGGCTGTCGGGGGCGGCGACTTCCAGCTCTCCCGCCTCCCACACGGCGTAGGTGGCGGGCGCGCCGGGTTGCAGGGTGCCGGTGACGCCGTCGTCGACGCCGGCGGCGCGCCAGCCGCCGCGGGTGTGGGCGTTGAACGCGGCCCGCGGGGAGAGGCCGTGGCCGTCGGTGCGGTGGTGGACGGCGGCCTTGATCGCGGCCCACGGGTCGACGGCGGTGACGGGGGCGTCGGAGCCCAGGGCGAGGATCATGCCGGCGGCGGCGAGGCGGGAGAACGGGTTGAGCGCGGTGCCCCGTTCGACGCCGAGCCGTCGGGCGTACATGCCGTCGGTTCCGCCCCATTCGTGGTCGAACAGGGGTTGCACGGAGGCGACGACGCCCCAGGAGGCCAGCCGCGCGGCCTGCTCGCCGGTGATCATCTCCAGGTGTTCGAGGCGGTGCCGGCGGGCGGCGAGGGCCGGGGCGCCGACGATCGCGGCGGCCCGGGTGAAGCCGTCGACGACGGTGGCGACGGCGGCGTCGCCGATGACGTGGAACCCGCCCTGCAGGCCGGCGCGGGTGCAGGCGACGAGGTGTTCGGCGACGGCGTCGGCGTCCAGGTAGAGGGCGCCGGTGGTGTCGGCGTCGGCGTAGGGCTCGCACAGCGCGGCGGTGCGGGAGCCCAGGGCGCCGTCGACGAACAGGTCGCCGGCCAGGCCGCGCACGGGCAGGTCGACCGGGTCGAGGCCGCCCCAGTAGCCGGCGACGTCGAGCAGGTCGGTGGCGAGCAGGTCGGCGAGGTCGTCGCGGCCGGAGATGTCGGGTCCGGCGCATTCGTGCACCGACGCGATGCCGCGTGCCGCGGCATGCTGAAGGAATGCCCGTTGGGCGGCGCGGCGCCGGTCGACGGGGATGGCGTCCTTCGCGGCCCGGCGCACGTGGTGGTGCGCGGCGCGCGAGAGGGGCCCGTCGGGGTGCCAGCCGTCGGCGCCGCGGGCGTCGGGGGCGAGGTCGAGCAGCGCGGTGGAGGCCAGCGCGGAGTGCACGTCGATGCGGGACAGGTACACCCGGGCGCCGCGGGCGGCGTCGTCGAGTTCGGCCCGGGTCGGCGGCCGGTTCTCCGGCCAGCGGGTCTCGTCCCAGCCGTGCCCCCAGACCAGGGGGCCGTCGGCGGCGCGCACGGCGTCGAGCAGCTCGGTCAGCGACCGGCAGCCGGTGAGGTCCAGGCCGGTGAGCAGCAGCCCGGCGGAGGTGGCGTGCACGTGGGCGTCGACGAACGCCGGGGCGACGAACGCGCCGTCCAGGTCGACGACCTCGGCGTCGGGGTGCAGGGCGCGGCCCGCGCCGTCCTGGCCGAGCCACACCACGGTGCCGTCGGTGATCGCCATCGCGGTGGCGTCGGGAGCGGTCGGGGAGTGGATGCGCCCGCCCACGAGCAGGCGCGTCGACGGGTGCGTCGACGCCGGGTCGCCGTTCACTGTAGTCACGCCTGCCGAGTCTGCCGGTGCTCGAACAGGGCCCGCACGGCAGGTTCGCCGCGCAGCAGGTCCAGGGCGAACGCGGCGTGACCCGGCACGTAGCCGTTGCCGACGAGCATCTCCACGTCGGCGGCGAGCCCTTCGGCGCCCAGCGCGGCGGCGGGGAACGACGTGGCCATGGAGAAGAACACCACGGTGCCGCCGTCGGCGGTGGCCAGGATCGCGCCGTGCTCGCAGCCGGGCACGTCCACGCACACCACGGTCACGTCCACGCGGTCGCCGACCGCCTCGGCCACCGCGACGGGGTCGCAGGCGTCGGCGACGACCACCCGGTCGGCCAGGCCCGCGGCGCGCACGGCGTCGGCCTCGCCCGCGGTCGGCACCAGGGCGACGAGCAGGGACGCGCCGGCGCGGCGGGCGGCGGCCAGCGACAGCGACCCCGACTAGCCGCCGC
>NZ_JBFAMT010000100.1:0-15176 GCF_040656635.1 Actinosynnema sp. NPDC049800
GTCGTTCGCGACTCATTTTCCGGCGATCACGCTTTTCGATCGCCGGAAAATCAGGCGCGAACGACCGACTTCCAGGCGACCGAGCCGCCGTCTGCGGAGCAGCGGCCATCGAACACAGAGCTGGACGTGGACGGTCTCCTGGCGCGACGGCCCGAGGTCGCGGTGGTCGACGAGCTCGCGCACACCAACGCGCCCGGTTCGCGCAACGCCAAGCGGTGGCAGGACGTCGAGGAGCTGCTCGAAGCCGGCATCGACGTGCTGTCCACGGTCAACGTGCAGCACCTGGAATCCCTCAACGACGTGGTCGAGCGCATCACCGGCGTGCGGCAGCGCGAGACCGTGCCCGACGAGGTCGTGCGACGCGCCGAGCAGGTCGAGCTGGTCGACCTCACGCCCGAGGCGCTGCGCCGTCGCCTCGCGCACGGCAACGTCTACGCCGCCCACAAGATCGACGCGGCGCTGGGCAACTACTTCCGGGTCGGCAACCTCACCGCGTTGCGCGAACTGGCGCTGCTGTGGGTGGCCGACCAGGTCGACGTGGCGTTGCAGCGCTACCGCTCCGAGCAGAGCATCACCGACACCTGGGAGGCCAGGGAGCGGGTCGTGGTCGCGATCAGCGGAGGCCCGGAGAGCGAGACGCTGATCCGCCGCGCCCGGCGCATCGCGGCCCGCGCGGGCGCGGAGCTGATGGTCGTGCACATCCTGCGCGGTGACGGGTTGGAGGGCGTGTCGCCGCAGCTGGTGGCGGGGTTCCGGCGGGTGACCGAGGACGTCGGCGCGACGTTCCACACCGTGGTCGGCGACGACGTGCCGACCGCGCTGCTCGACTTCGCCCGCGGCGTGAACGCCACCCAGCTCGTGCTCGGCACGTCCCGCCGGTCGCGGCTGGCCAGGGTGTTCGACGAGGGCATCGGCGCGGCGACCATCCAGGAGTCCGGGCCGATCGACGTGCACATGGTCACCCACGACGAGGCCCGCCGCGGCCCGCGCCGTCGGCGGGCCGCCGCCGCGCACCCGGGGTACCGCAGGCTGCTCGGCTGGGCGCTGGCCGGCCTGCTGCCCGCCGTCGTGACCGGGATCGGGCTGCTGCTGGGCGAGAACCTGACGTTCTCCACCAACCTGGTCGGGTTCTTCCTGGCCACGGTCGTGGTCGCGTTGGTCGGCGGCCACGGTCCGGCGCTGGCTGCGGCGTTCTTCGGCGCCGGGCTGCTGAACTTCTTCTTCACCCCGCCCTACTACACCCTGGCCGTCGCGACGGCCGCCAACCTCGTCACGCTGGTCGCGATGCTGGTGGTGGCGCTGCTGGTCGCGCTGGTGGTGGACCGGGCGGCGCGGCTGGCCGAGCAGGGCGCGCGGGCCCGCACCGAGGCCGCGCTGCTCGCCTCCTACGCCCGCACGGTGCTGACCAGCCCGTTCCCGCTGGCCCGGCTGCTGGAGAAGGTGCGGGAGAACTTCGCGCTGGACTCGGTGGCGTTGCTGGAGCGGCGCGACGGGGAGTGGGAACGGGTGGCGTGCGTCGGGCCGCGGCCGTGCGCCGAGCCGGACGAGGCGGACGTGGACGTGCCCGTGACGGCGGACGTGCACCTGGCGCTGCGCGGGCGGGCGCTGCCCGCGGCGGACCAGCGGGCGCTGGAGGCGGCGGCCGGTCAGGCGTTGATGGCGTTGCGGCAGCAGCGGATGGCCGCCGAGACGGCCGAGGCCCAGCGCCGCGCGGAGACCACGGAGCTGCGCACCGCGTTGCTGTCCGCCGTCGGCCACGACCTGCGCACGCCGCTGACGTCCATCAAGGCCGCGATCGGCAGCCTGCGCGACGTCGACCTGAGACTGTCCGATGAGGACACCGCCGAGCTGCTGGAGACCGTCGAGGTGTCCGCGGACCGGCTGACCGGCCTGATCGACAACCTGCTCGACTCGTCACGGCTGGCCACCGGGGCGGTCGTGCCGCAACTGCGTGCGGTGACGTACGACGAGGTGGTGGCGCGCGCTCTGGCCGGCATCGACGAACGCCGCACGGTGTCCGTGGACGTGGCCGAGCACCTGCCGCCCGTGCTCGCCGACCTCGGCCTGCTCGAACGCGTGGTGGCCAACGTGATCGACAACGCCCTGCGGCACGGCAGGCTCAGCCCGCGCCGCCTGGTCGACGTGGACGGCGACGGCCGGATCAAGGCCGACGAGCCGGAGGTCGCGGTGCGCGCCAGCGCCTACCGCGACCGGGTGGAGCTGCGGGTCGTCGACCACGGGCAGGGGCTGCCGAAGAACACCGCGAGCGCGGTGTTCGCGCCGTTCCAGCGCCTCGGCGACCGGGACGCCACCCCGGGCATCGGCCTCGGGCTGAGCGTGGCGAAGGGGTTCGTGGACGCCATGGGCGGCGCCATCACGGCCGAGGACACGCCCGGCGGCGGCCTGACGATCGTCATCTCGCTGCCGATCGCCGCGGTGACGACGGCATGACCGCGGTCCTGGTGGTGGACGACGACCCGGAGATCGTGCGCGCGCTGCGGATCACCCTGAACGCCCACGACTACCGGGTGCTCACCGCGTCGGACGGCACGTCGGCGTTACGCGCGGTAGAGGAGGCGCAGGCGGCCGAGGAGGGGCCCGACGTGGTCGTGCTGGACCTCGGCCTGCCGGACCTGGACGGCGTCGACGTGATCACCCGCCTGCGCCGGGTCACGACCGCGCCGATCGTCGTGCTGTCCGCCCGGCTCGACTCGACCGACAAGGTCCGCGCGCTGGACGCGGGCGCCGACGACTACGTGACCAAGCCGTTCGGCGTGGACGAGTTCCTGGCCCGGCTGCGCGCGGCCGTGCGCCGGTCGCGCGGGCGCCGGGCCGCGATCGAAGAGCCGCCGGTGCGCACGGCGTCGTTCACCGTCGACCTGACCGCGAAGAAGATCCACCGCGACGGCGCCGAGGTGCACCTGACGCCCACCGAGTGGGGCCTGCTGGAGGCCCTGGTGCGGGCGGGCGGCGAGGTGCTCGGCCCGCAACGGCTGCTCACGGAGGTGTGGGGGCCGGCCTACACGTCGGCCACCCACTACCTGCGCGTCTACCTGGTCCAGCTGCGCCGCAAGCTCGAACCGGACCCCGCCCACCCGCGGCACCTGATCACCGAACCGGGGCGGGGCTACCGCTTCCAGCCGTGATCAGCGCTGGGGCGTGGTGGTGACTACGTTCCACTTCACGGCCTTGAGCGTGCCGTCGGCGGTGGTGCTCTCGCCGACGATCGTGCCCCGGTCGTTCAGCGCGACCGGCAGGCTGTGCGCGCCGCCCAGCGAACCCAGGTAGACCACCTTCCCGTTGCGCCACAGGAACGCGCGCGGCGCGTCGGGGTTGTCCGCCGACGTCCAGCCGACCACGTCACCGCGTTCGTTGATCGCGACCGCCTCGGACGGGCTGGGCACGCCCAGGTCGACCGGCTTGCCGCCGGCGGGCCACAGCACCGCCTTGCGGTCGCCGTTGAACTCCCTGGTCCAGCCGACGACGTCACCGCGCTCGTTGAGCGCCTGCCGGTTGTCGGCCACCCCGCCATCGGTGGACAGCACCGTGACGCCGGAACCCTCCCAGCGCAGCGCCTGGGTGTCCTGGTTGCCGACGATCACCCCGGCCTCGTTGATCGCCTCGACCCAGTACGTGCCGGAGCCGGGCACCTTGGCCAGCGGTTCGCACGTCGTGGTGTCCACGCACCGGAACGCGTGGGCGTCGCCGTCGAACATGGGCAGCTTGTTGCCCGCCACCACCCCGGCGTCGTTGATGGCGCTCAGCCACAGGTGCGGCCCGGTCAACGGCAAGGACGTGTGCTTGCCGTCCTGCCACAGGACCGCGCGTTCCTGGTGGTAGCCCGAGGACGAGCTGGGGAGCGTCATCGGCACCGAGCCGCGGTTGTTGATCGCCGACGCGATCACCCAGCCGGAGCCCGGCGTGATGTCGGCGACCTTGCCCGCGTGCCAGATCCGCGGCCGTTGGATGTACGGGCCGGTGGCGACGACGGACTCCTGGATCAGCACCTGGCCGCCCTGGTTCAGCCCGGACGGTATGCCGAGACCGAGGTCGGTGGCCCCGCCGCCGGGTGACCAGTGCACGGTGTGCGGCGCGCCGTTGCCGGTAGTGAAGCCGACGACCTGGCCGAGGTCGTTGACCGCGACCGTCCGGTGCGTGGGGTAGCCCGGGAGCCCGGGCAGTTCGGTGACGAGGACGCTCGCCTGCGCGGCGGGCGCGGTCGCCAGCGGTAGGGCCACGGCCAGCGCGAGGACGGCCGCGGGCGTGCGTAACTTGGGCATGGTCGCTCCAGTGCGAGATGTCCGCTGAATCGATCCGACGGTAGTCTCGGTGCGAGATCGCCGGCGTCGGCCGGACAGCGGAATCGGGGGGGACCGTTGACCGCGCAGGAAGTCCTGGCCCGGTTGAGCGAGAACGCCGAGGTCGTCCGGCTGACCGGCGGCGTGGTCAACACGGTGTGGCACGTCCGCGGCCCGGACCGCGAGGTCGTGCTCAAGACGTCCGAGGACGCGCCGCCGTCGTTGTTCCAGGTCGAGGCCGACGGGCTGGCGGTGCTGCGGCGGCACGGCCTGCGCACGCCGGAGGTGCTCGACGTCGGCGAGGACTGGCTGCTGCTGGAGGCGCTGACCCCGCGGCCGCTGGAGACGGACGCGTTCTGGGAGGGCGCCGGACGCGCGATCGCCGCGCTGCACGGCGTGCGCGGCCCCTGGTTCGGCTGGGACCACGACGGGTGGCTGGGCGTGCTGCCGCAGCGCAACGGCCGGCACGACGACGGGCACGCGTTCTTCGCCGAGCACCGGCTCCTGCGCTACCTGGACGAGCCGAAGGTCGACGCCGTGCTGACCGCGGATGACCGGGACGCGGTCGAACGGCTGTGCGCGCGCCTGCCGGAGATCGTGCCCGCCGCGCCGCCCGCGTTGACCCACGGCGACCTGTGGCACAACAACGTGGTGTCCACCGCGGCGGGCGAGCCGGTGTTCATCGACCCGGCGGTGTCGTGGACGTGGCCGGACGTGGACCTGAGCATGATGTTCTGCGGCGCCGACTCGCCCGCCCGGTTCTTCGACGCCTACCACGAGGTCCGGCCGCTGGACCGCGACTGGCGCGACCGGATGCCCGTGGTGTTCCTCCGGGAGGTGCTGAGCACGTTGGCGCACGAGGGCGACCGCTGGGGTTCCCTCGACTACCTCCGCGAGGTGCTGCGACCGTTCCGGCGCGTGCCCACCGGCTCGCCGGAAGTGCGCTCGATCGAGTGATTGCGGACCGACCGGCGCGGCGTTTGCCGGGGAAGTGTCAGGGCAACCCCAAGTTTTCCGACCGGAAGTGGCCCACCCGCGGTGACGCGCACACGATGTGCGCCGTGGCGCGACGCAGCGCCGCCGCTCCTCGGAGGAGGTCGTCCGTGAACCGCTTCGGCTTGAGCGCGTCGCTCGCCGTCACGCTGACCGCGGTGCTCGCCGCCGCGCCCGCGACCGCCGACACCGGACAGGTCCCGTGTCCCGCCCGGCTCCCGGCGGACGCGACCTGCTACGGCGGGCAGGACGCCAACGGCGCGTTCCACGCGTTCGCGATCCCGGGCGACTGGAACGGCTCGCTGGTCGTGCACTCGCACGGCGGCCCCGACCTCGCCGCGCCCACGGCGGACCGCGCGACCGAGGACCTCGACCGGTGGGCGGTGATGGTGCGCGAGGGCTACGCGCTGGCGGGCTCGTCCTACCGGCGCGGTGGCTACGGCACCCGGATGGGCGCCGAGGACACCGAGAACGCGCGGAAGTCGTTCGTGCGACGGTTCGGCGAGCCGCACCGGACGATCCTGCACGGCCAGTCGTGGGGCGGGAACGTGGCCGCGAAGGCCATCGAGGCCTACGACTCGTACGACGCCGCCCTGCTCACCAGCGGCGTGCTCGCGGGCGGCTCGCGCGGCTACGACTACCGCGTCGACCTGCGCGTGGTCTACCAGTACTACTGCGGCAACCACCCGCGGCCCGACGAGCCGCAGTACCCGTTGTGGATGGGGCTGCGCGCCGACTCGACCATGACCACCGCCGGCCTGCGCGCGCGGCTCCAGGAGTGCACGGGCTACCAGTCGCCGCCCGCCGAACGCAGCGCGCTGCAACAACGCAACCTGGACGACATCCTCGCCGTGACCAAGATCCCGGAGAGCGCGCTCGCGTCGCACCTCACCTTCGCCACCTTCACGTTCCGCGACATCGTGCACAATCGGCTCGGCGGGCGGAACCCGTTTGCGAACAGGGGAGTGCGGTACACCGGATCGCACGACGACGAGGCGTTGAACGCGAGCGTCGAGCGGTTCAGCGCCACGCCGTCGGCCGCGCGCGACCTGTCCTACGACAGCGATCCGACCGGCGCGGTGTCGATCCCGGTGATCACCGTGCACGGGATCGGCGACCCCACGGCGTTCGTCGAGCACGAGTCGGCCTACCTGGCGAGCCGCGTCGGCGCGGGGACCGCGGAGCACCTCGTGCAGGCGTTCACCACGGAATCCGAGCACAGCGCGCTCAGCGACTCGGAGTACGCCAGTGCGCTGCGGGCGCTCGTGACGTGGCAGAGCACCGGCCGCAAGCCCACGCCCGCGTCGATCGCCGCCGACTGCCCCGCCGCGGACGCGGAGTACGGCACGGGCTGCTTCTTCGACCCCGCCTACCACCCCGCGCCCTACTCGGCGCACGTGTACCCGCGTCCCGGCGGCACCCGGTGGCCGGCGATGACCGCCCGGCAGGAATGGCTGTGGGCGCGGCTCGGCCAAGTGGGTATCGCGCCCTGAATGCGCTTTCCCGAAGCAACGCGGTGGCTCTCCGAGGTGTCCTAGTAACCGAGGGCAGTGGCGGTCGGTGAGGCACCGCCACGCTGAGGGGGAGGGCACATGTCCCGCAGAACCAGGGGACCAGTCGCATCGGGGCTGTTAGCGGCGGTCGTGATGCTCGCCGCGAGCGCCCCGGCCGCGGCCGAACCACCGGAGCCGACCACCGCGCCGCCGGTCGGCGCGCAACCGGACGGCGCGGTCACACTGGTGACCGGTGACGTCGTCACGGTCCGCGGGAACCGCGCTCAGGTGCGGCCCGGTCGTGGCCGCGCCGAGGTGCGGTTCGTGCAGCGACTGGACGAGCACGGCGACCTGCACGTGCTGCCGACCGACGTGCTGGGCGACGTGCGGGCCGGCGTGCTGGACGAGCGGCTGTTCGACGTCACCGGCCTGATCCGGGCCGGCTACGACGACCGCTCGACCCGCGTCACGCCGCTGATCGTGACCTCGACCGGCCCGGCCGTGGCCGGTGAGCCGCTGCACAGCATCGGCGGGTACGCGGTCAAGGCGCCGAAGGACGCCGCGTTCTGGGCGGGCGCGCGGGCTGCGGGCGTGGCGAAGGTGTGGCTGGACGGCCCGGTCCGCGCCACGCTCGACCGCAGCGTCCCGCAGATCGGCGCGCCGCAGGCGTGGCAGGCCGGGCACACCGGCGCCGGCGCGAAGGTCGCGGTCCTGGACACCGGCGTCGACCCGGCGCACCCGGACCTCGCGGGCGCCGTCGTCGAGTCGCGCAACTTCAGCGACAGCCCCGACACCGACGACCGCGTCGGCCACGGCACGCACGTCGCCGCCACCATCACCGGCGCCGGCCGCTACCAGGGCGTGGCGCCGGACAGCGCGGTGCTCAACGGCAAGGTGCTCGACGACAACGGCGGCGGCTACGAGTCGGACATCATCGCGGGCATGGAGTGGGCCGTGGCGGCGGGCGCCGACGTGGTCAACATGAGCCTGGGCAGCTCCATGCGCACCGACGGCACCGACCCCATGTCGCAGGCCGTCAACCGGCTCACCACCGACGGCGGCGCGCTGTTCGTGGTCTCGGCGGGCAACAGCGGTCCGTCCGACCAGACGATCGGCAGCCCGGCCGCGGCCGACCTGGCGCTCACCGTCGGCGCGGTCGACCGGTCCGACGCGCTCGCGGAGTTCTCCTCGCGCGGCCCGCGCTGGGACGACGACGCGATCAAGCCGGACATCACCGCGCCGGGCGTGGACATCGTCGCGGCCAAGGCGAAGAACGGCCGCATCGGCACCCCCGTCGGCGACGCGCACGTCGCGCTGTCCGGCACGTCGATGAGCGCGCCGCACGTCGCGGGCGCGGCGGCGATCCTGGCCGCGCAGCACCCGGACTGGCCGGCCGCGCGGATCAAGGGCGCGCTCATGGCGAGCGCGAAGCCCAACGCCGACCTGACCGTGTACGAGCAGGGTGCGGGCCGGGTGGACGTGGCCGCGGCCGTCACGCAGTCGCTGGCGGCCGAACCCGCGTCGCTGAGCATGGGCGTGGCCCAGTGGCCGCACGCCGACGACCAGCCGATCGAGCGCAAGATCTCCTACCGCAACTCCGGCGCCACCCCGGTGACGCTGACGCCGACCGCCGACCTGCGCGACCCGGCCGGCAACCCGGCGCCCGCGGGCATGGTCACGTTCTCGCCCTCGTCGCTCACCGTCCCGGCGGGCGGTGAGGCGGCCGTCGTCGTCACGGTCCACACCTCGCTGGAGTCGCCGGACGGCCGGTACGGCGGCGCCGTGGTGGCCACCGGCGGCGCGACGCCGCTGCGCACGCCGATTGGCGTGACCAAGGAGGTCGAGAGCTACGACGTGAAGATGACGTTCCTCGACCACACGGGCGCGCCGACGCCGGACTACTTCTTCCGGTTCGTGGACGTGAACCACCGCAAGGCGTACCTGGACCACGACCCGTCCGGCACGGTCGTCGCCCGCGTGCCCAAGGGCACCTACTACGCCGACGCGTTCATCCAGACCAGGCAGACGCAGCAGCTCACCCAGGTGCTGGAGCCCAGCGCCACCGTCACCGGACCCGCCGAGTTCGTGTTCGACGCCCGGGCGGGCAAGCCGATCGCGTTGTCGGTGGACGAGAAGGAGGCGGAGGTCGGCTACACCGAGGTGTTCTTCAGCCGCCGGGCGTCCTGGGGCGACACGGGCACCGGCTTCATCGGGTTCCCGCCGGGCGCCGTGCTGTTCGTGCCGTCGAAGACGTCCGCGCCCGGTGCGGCGAGCTTCGAGGTCGCGGGACGGCTGGCGAAGCCGGACGCCGACGGCACGTACCTCGGCAGCCCGTACCAGTACAACGTCGCGTGGCGGCACGACGGCGCGGTGCCCGAGCGGCTCGACCGGTCGTTCCAGCGCCGCGACCTGGTGAAGGTCAAGTCGTCGGTCTCCTCGTCCGGACCCGGCACGACCGGGTTCCGCGACCAGATGGCGGGCGGACCGCTGCCGCTGGAGCTCACCGAGTACTACTCGCCTGGCGTCGACTGGTACGGCAGCTTCCTGCAGATGCCGGAGCCCCAGGCGTTCCCGCCGCAGAGCTCGCAGTCGACCTCCCTGCCGCGCCGGTTCACCGCGGGTCGCACGGTGACCGAGAAGTGGAACGCGGCCGTGTTCGGGCCGGCGTTCCCGGCCTCGACCGCCGTGCACGAGTGGGCCGGGCGGCTCGGCGACGAGGTCGTGGTCTCGCTGCCGATGTTCACCGACCAGGACCCGAACCACCTCGGGTTCTCGGAGGTCTCGGCGGCGAAGACGACGCTGCACCGCGACGGCGCGCTGCTCGCCGAGTCGCCCTACGACGGGTACGTGGCGGGCGTCGTGCCGTCGGGCAAGGGCGTCTACCGGTTGCACACCGAAGCGGAGCGGTCCGGTGTGGCCGAGCTGTCCACCAGGGTGGTGGCGGACTGGTCGTTCACCTCGGAGCACGTGGCCGGGCCGGACCCGGCGGCGTTGCCGCTGCTCGCGGTGCGGTTCGCGCCGTCGCTGGACGCGGAGAACCGGGCGGCGGCCGGACGGCCGTTCGCGATCCCGGTGTACGTGCAGCGCAACGGGGTCACCGGGGCGCAGGGCGTGGCGAAGCCCGCCGTGCAGGTGTCCTACGACGACGGCACGACGTGGCGGCCCGCGCCGCTGCTCAGGGTCGGCGAGCGCTGGCTCGCGGCGGTCGTGCACCCGGCCGGCGCGAAGTTCGTCTCGCTCAAGGCCCAGGCGCGTGACGCCGCGGGCAACGCGGTCGACCAGACGATCATCCGGGCCTACGGCCTGAGGTGATCGACTCCCCGGACGCGCCCGGTCACCGGCCGGGCGCGTCCAACGGGTTGCCCGTCACCCGCTGCGCCCAGCCGTCGCGCATCAGCTCGGCGGCGGCGCAGCGCGGTTTGCGCTCGGCCTGGTCCTCTGCCCTGACCAGGAACGCGTCGGCGAACCCCAGCCGCGGGTAGCGGGTCACGACGTCGTCCTTGACCCGCTCGGCGAACCGGTCCAGCCCGCGCCCCGACACGTCGGCGCCGACCGCGACCTGCAACAGGTGGCTCTCCGGGTCCTCGTCGGCCGGCACGTCCTCGCGCATGTGCCGCACGATGACCTCGGTCAACCGGTCGCGCCGCACCCGTCCCCACCCGGCGCCGGCCGCGAACACCCACGCCACGTGCCCGCTCGCCTCCTCGAACGGCAGCGTGTGGCTGTCGAACGGCGGGGTGAGCGCGAGGTCGTGCAGCAGCGCGGCGACGTACAGCAGCTCGCCGTCGTGGGGAATGTCCACGTCGGCCGCGTGGGCGGTGGCCAGCGAGTAGGCGCGCAACGAGTGGTTGAGCAGCCACGGCTCGGCGTACTCGTGGCAGACCTCGAGCGCCGCGGCCGCGGCCTTCGAGTCCGGTCGGGTGAAGATGAAGTCCACGTCGTGCAGCCTAGGGGTGGTCGGCCGCTCGGCTACGGCACGACGCCGTCGGCGACCAGACCCGCCAGGACCGCCTCGCCGACCGCGGTCAGCGCCGACTGGGGCCGGATCATCACGGTGAACGTGCCGATCCGGCCGTCCTCGTCCAGCTCGATCAGGTCGATGCCGTCGACCTGCCTGCCGCCCACCACGGTGCGGAAGCGCAGGACGTGGCCGTCCGGCCCGTCGTACTGGCCGACGTACCGGAAGTCCTCGAAGGTCCGCTGGAGCACGCCGAACAGGGCGCGCACGGAGTCGATTCCCTCGAACGGGTGGAACTTCACCGGGCTGTGGAACGTGATGTCGTCGCTGAAGAACTCCGTCGCGCCGAGGACGTCGCCCGCCTCGACGGCCGCCTTGAACCGCAGTGCCGCGTTCATCCGTGCCTCCTGGTCAGATCGTGGCCGCGAGTCGCGTGCCCTGGTCGATGGCGCGCTTGGCGTCGAGCTCGGCGGCGACGTCCGCGCCGCCGATGACGTGCGTGACGACACCGCGGCCGGTGAGCGCGTCCACGAGGTCGCGCACGGGTTCCTGGCCCGCGCACACCACCACCGTGTCGACGTCCAGCACTTGCGGCCGTTCGCGCTTGGGCCCGAACGTGATGTGCAGGCCGTCGTCGTCGATCCGCTCGTAGTTCACCCCGGTCAGCTGCTCGACGCCCTTGGCCGCCAGCGCCGCCCGGTGCACCCAGCCCGTGGTCTTGCCGAGGCCCTTGCCGATCCGGGACGCCTTGCGCTGCAAGAGGTACACCTGCCGGGCGGGCTCGGCGGGCTTCGGCGCGGTGATGCCGCCGCGCACCAGCTCGGGGTCCGTGACGCCCCACTCGGCGCGCCACTCGTCCACGTCGAGGGCGGGGGAGGAGGCGTGGGTCAGGAACTCCGCCACGTCCACCCCGATCCCGCCCGCGCCGATCACCGCGACCCGGTCGCCGACCGGCGAGCCGTGGCGGACGACGTCCACGTAGGACAGGGCGCGCTCCACACCGGGGATGGCGGGCACGCGCGGCGCGACGCCGGTGGCGACCACGACCTCGTCGAAGCCGGCCACGTCGTCGGCGGTGGCCCTGGCGCCGAGGTGCAGCTTCACGCCGGTCAGCTCGATCCGCCGCCGGTAGTAGCGGATCGTCTCGGCGAACTCCTCCTTGCCCGGGATGCGGCGGGCGATGGCGAACTGGCCGCCGATGTCGTCGTCGGCCTCGAACAGCTCCACCTCGTGGCCGCGTTCGGCCAGGGCGGTCGCCGTCGCGAGCCCCGCCGGACCCGCGCCCACCACCGCGACCCGCTTGGCGCGGCGGGTCGGCAGCAGCCGGAGCGTGGTCTCGTTGCCCGCGCGCGGGTTGACCATGCAGGTCGCCTTCTTCAACGAGAACGTGTGGTCCAGGCACGCCTGGTTGCACGCGACGCACGTGTTGATCTCGTCGGCGCGGCCGGTCTCGGCCTTGCGCACCCAGTCCGGGTCGGCCAGGAACGGGCGCGCCATCGACACCAGGTCCGCGTCACCGCGCGCCAGCACCTCCTCGGCGACCTCCGGCATGTTGATCCGGTTCGAGGTGACCACCGGGATGCCGACGTGCGGGCGCAGCTTGGCGGTGACGTTCGTGAACGCCGCGCGCGGCACGGACGTGACGATCGTCGGCACCCGCGCCTCGTGCCAGCCGATCCCGGTGTTGATGATCGTCGCGCCGGCCGCCTCGACCTCCTGTCCGAGCGCGACGACCTCGTCCCAGGTCTGCCCGTCCTCGACGAGGTCGATCATCGACAGCCGGTAGACGATGACGAAGTCCGGCCCCGCGGCGTCGCGGCAGCGGCGCACGACCTCGACCGCGAGGCGTCGCCGGTTCTCGGCGCTGCCGCCCCAGCGGTCGGCGCGCTTGTTCGTGCGCGGCGCGAGGAACTGGTTGATGAAGTAGCCCTCGGAGCCCATGATCTCGATGCCGTCGTAGCCGGCCTCGCGGGCCAGCGCGGTGGCCCGGGCGAACGCGTCGATCTGCGCGCGCACGCCCCGGTCGGACAGCGCGCGCGGGCGGAACTTGGCGATCGGGGCCTTGAGCGCGGACGCGGACACGCTGAACGGGTGGTAGGCGTACCGGCCGGCGTGCAGCAGCTGGAGGGCGATCTTGCCGTCGTGCTCGTGCACGGCCTGCGTGATCACGCGGTGGTCGCGCGCCTCGCGGTGGGTGGTGAGCTTGGAGGCGAACGGGTACAGCGAGCCCGTCCGGTTGGGCGAGAAGCCGCCGGTGACGATGAGGCCGACGCCGCCGCGCGCCCGTTCGGCGAAGTAGGCGGCCAGCGCGTCGAAGTCCTTGGCCCGGTCCTCGTTGCCGGTGTGCATGGAGCCCATGACGACCCGGTTGCGCAGGGTCGTGAAGCCCAGGTCCAGGGGCTTGAGCAGGGTGGGGTAGGCGGTCATCGCCGGTCGTCCTCTCGCATCGCGGCCAGCACCTCGTCGCACCACTCGACCAGCGCCTGCTCGGCCCGGATGCCGCCGCGCAGGACCAGGTACTGGTGCAGCCGCCGACCGGACAGGGCCGACGGGTCCGGGAAGTCCTTCTTCTCGATGGCGAGGTAGACGTCGAGGCGTTCGGCGTGCAGGTCGCGGTGCCGGGCGACCTCGCCGGTCAACGCCTTCGCGTCGCCCAGCGACGCGCCGCGGATCTTGACCGAGAGGTCGTGCCGGATCGTCTCGGGCTCGCCGGGTGAGGCCAGCCAGCGGGCGAGCTCCTCGCGGCCCGCCTCGGCGACCTCGTACACCTTCTTGTCCGGGCGGCCGTCCTGGGCGACCTCGTGGCACGACACCCAGCCCAGCTCCACCATGCGCTTGAGCGTGCGGTAGATCTGCTGGTGGGTGGCGGCCCAGAAGAAGCCGATGGACTTCTCGAACCGCTGGGCCAACTCGTAGCCCGAGCCCGAGCGCTCGTCCAGCGACACGAGGATCGCGTGCTCCAACGCCATGGCGGTGACCGTAGCCGTGCAACGGGGTGCAGTGCAACAAGTTGCATAGGTAGCGCGAAAGCCCGGCAGCCCGGCGCGTGGACGGCGCCGGGCTGCCGGGATCAGGTCGTCGCCCGGCTAGAAGGCGTCCACGACGCAGGTGCTCGCCACGAAGCCGTCGATCGCGCCGTCGTTCTCCAGGTCGACCGCGATCCAGCCGTTGGCGTTGGTGACGCCGCACGCGCTGTACCGCCCGCCTGCCTCCAGCCACCCGCAGGCCAGCAGATCGCCCCGGTACACCGTGTCGATGACGCCGTAGTTGGTGCCGGGGCCGCTCCGGACGTTGAGCCTGTCGGTGTCGACCTCCACCCAGCCGGTGCTGCAGGTGGCGGCGGGCCGCGGGGCCTGCCGGTCGGACCCCGGGTCCTGCGCCGCGCCGGCGACGCCGCCGAAGGTCAACCAGCCGAACAGCGTCACGCCGACGGCGATCACGGACTTTGCCTTGTTCATCACTACCGCCTCGTTCGATCGGTGTCAGGTCCGGCGGGGACCGGTGCGCGGGTCGGCCACGGCGGTGGGGGTCGCCGAACGTGGTGGTCGCCGCGCCGGGCCCACGATGGCGTACCCATGGTGTGAACCTCTTGCAGAGTTCCTGCACGGCGCTGGTACGGGCGCTATGCCTGGTGTCGGGGAGAGAGGTCTCGGCGCACGGGGGTGAGGGGCGTGGCGGTCGTGTTGCGCTTGTTGGGGGAGGTGACCGCCGAGGTCGACGGGCGGCCGGTGGACCTGGGCGCGCCCAGGCAGCGGTGCGTGCTGGCCGCGCTGGCGGTCGACGTCGGCCGGGCGGTGCCGGTGGACCGGCTGGTCGAGCGGGTCTGGGGCGGGGAGGTCGCCAGACGGGCGCCGGCCACCCTGCACAGCTACATCTCGCGGCTGCGGCGGGCGCTGACCGGCGCGGACGGGGTGGCGATCGTGCGCCGGTCCGGCGGGTACGCCCTGGTCGCCGACGCGGTGGTGGACCTGCACCGGTTCCGCCTGCTGTGCGGTCGCGCCCGCGAGGACGACGCCGTGCGGTCGTTGACCGAGGCGCTCGCGTTGTGGCGCGGTGAGGCGCTGACCGGCCTGGCCGGCGAGTGGGTGGGCGCCGTGCGCGACCGGTTGCGGCAGGAGCGTTCGGCCGCCGAGCACGACCTGGTGGACGCCCGGCTGCACGCGGGGGAGGGCGCGGAGCTGGTGGCGGAGCTGTCCGCGCGCGCCGCGCGGCACCCGTTGGACGAGCGGGTGGCGGGCCAGTACCTGCTGGCCCTGCACCGGGCCGGGCGCACCCCGGACGCCTTGGCGCACTACCGGCAGGTCCGCACGCGGTTGGTCGAGGAGCTGGGCGCCGAGCCCCGGGAGGCGCTGCGGGAGCTGCACCGGCGGATCCTCGCCGCCGACCCGGCGCTCGCCGCGTCGCCCCCGTGCGCCGCGGCGGTGGTGCCGCGTC
>NZ_JBFAMT010000101.1:0-15118 GCF_040656635.1 Actinosynnema sp. NPDC049800
GGTCAGCCGGACCGCGCTGGGCTGGGCGGTCGAGGAGGCGAAGCTGCGCGGCTGCGCGGTCGAGGCGGTCCTCGCCTGGCACGTGGACCACGCCACGGCCGATCGCGCCAAGACCTGCTGACGCGATCCTGGACCACCTCGCCGCCCGACTCGACGACCGGACGGCTGTCGGCGACGTGCGGGACGCCCCGGGCAACCTGCACCGCCTCAGCCCGGTCATCCTCGACCCGAGCCGATCCGCTCGTGCGGTCCAGGTCCACGCGCCGGTCCAGCGCGCCGCCCGATGCGACGGCTGGGTGGGTGGTCGGGGTCAGCCGGCCGGGTGGTGGGTGATGTCGGCGTTGGTGAGGTCGAACTGGGCGTAGGTGAAGGGGCCGTCGGGGAAGTGCCAGGTCGCGCGGACGCGGCGGGGACGCATGCGGTCGGCGACGAGGATCCAGCCGTCGACGGGAGTGGACCAGCGTGCCCGGGTGAGGCCGGTGGGCAGGTCGGCCCAGCGGTCGTCGGTGGTGACCTCGCGGGGTGCGCCGCGGTGGTCGGTGGTGACGCGGGCGGTGACCTTGAGGTCCTGGTCGGTGAGGGTGACGTCGAAGGTGGTGTCGTCGATGGCGGTCCAGGTGAAGGGCAGGTCGAGCAGCGTGGACGGGGCGAGCAGGAGCGCGTCGTCGAGGTAGGTGACCAGCTCGGCGGCGTCCATCTCGGGACCGGCGGCGTCGGCGACGGTGAACGCCCCCAAGGCGGTGGCGTGCAGGTGGCCGTGCCCGTGGTCGTAGGTGTCGGTGGCGTGGACCGGCAGCACGTGCGCGAGGTTGAGGTGCAGGTGGTAGTCCCGGCTGACGGGGACGGTGGTGTTGCGCTGCTCGACGCGGCACGCCGTCCAGTGGTCGGTGGGCTTGCGACGGAACCAGCCGTGGGCGCGCAGCTCGAACCCGGTGTCGCGAGGGCGGCCGAAGACGCCGGTGGAGCGCAGGTAGCGCTGGGCGGCGTCGGGCAGGTGGGCGGTGTCGTGCTCGGTGACGACGGTCGCGGTGCGGGTCATGGTGCGCCTCCGGCGGCGGGTAGTCGCGGTGGGAACGATGGGGGAGCGGGGGTTCACCCGGCTCGGCCGATGCCTGCCGTCCGGGGTTCCGGGACGTGGTGGGCCTCGGTGGGAATTCGGTGTGCCACGAGTACCGGGCTGGGGGCGCGGTGCGGCACCAGTCCGTCCCGCTCGTCACCGGTGATCAGGGCGGTGATGCGGCGATGACCGCCGCGCGGCGCGTCAGGGGTGCCGCGGACCACGACGACGTCGCACGCGGCGTGCCGGACCAGCGGCAGGACCAGACGGCCGAGGCCGAACGAGTGCCCGTCGGTGCCCCGGTGGCCGATCACCAAGACCTCGGCGCGGGCGCTGACCAGCAGGAGGTCGTGCACCTGGTCGTCGGTGGGCGGCTGCGCCTCCACGGGCACGCCGAGCAGGGCGGCGTGAGCGGAAGCCCAGGCCACCGCCGCCTCGCCCCAGGGCGAGCCGTCGTCGAGCACGACTACCGGATGAGCGGTGGGTCGCGTGTCGAGGTCCATGCGTCCACTGTCGTCCTTCGGGAAGGGCGGGAGCAGGGGCGACGGTGCTTTCCGCGCCGGGACGAAAGTCCCCGCGCGGTCAGGACCGGACCACCGCAGGAGCGAGCAGCAGGTCCGTGACATCCCGTCGCGGGCTGGGCGGCACGGGCGAGCCGAAGCCGATGCGCAGCACGGCCTGCGGCACGACCAAGCCGCCGAGCGAGCGGCGCAGGTCGTGGCGCACCTGCGGGACTTCGATCGCCTGGGACATGAACGACGCCGACAGGCCCAGCGTGGTCCCGGTCAGCAGCACCCGCTGCAACGCTTGGCCGGCCTGCAGTTCGCCCAGCGGTCCTTCCTGGAACGAGGACAGCACGACGACCAGCGGGTCGGCCTCGTAGTCCTTGCCCGGTGGGCGTTCGGCGGCGTGGAAGTCACGCAGCGCCCACTCGTCCTGCGGCGCGGGGCGCACACCCCCGGAGGCGGGCGGTACGCCGTCGGTCGTGCGCGGACCGGTCCAGGACGCCAACTCGGCGCGCACGCGGGGGTCCTGGGACTGGATGTGGTGTGCCCTGGCGACCAGTTTCTGCAGGCGGGTGCGTTCGTCGCGGTCGGCGACGACGTGCAGCCAGGAGCGCTCGCGTTCGGCGGCCCGCACCAGCGCGTACCGGTGCGCGGCGGGTACGGGCACGTCGTGGAACGGTTTGCGGTTGGACCGCCGCTTCGGCACGGCTCCGATCAGGCCGCGGACTTCCTCGTCGGCGTCGCGGTGCCCGCCCCAGCGGACCACGGCCAGCGCGCCGGGCGCATCGTTGCCCGGCAGCAGGGTGACCAGCGGTCGGATGCCGCGGGCCCGCAGCCCGAGCCGGAGGTTGAACAGCGCCGCGCCGCACGACAGCCGCAGTTCGCGCCCCTCCGGGTCGGTCGCCGGGAGTGCCCGATCGGGGTCTGTGTGCAGTTCGATGCGGTCGTGGGCCACCCGGAACCGCCACGGTTGGGTGTTGTGCAGCGACGGCGCCGAGGCCGCCGTGCGCAGCACGCCGGCCACCTCGTCCGGCGTCAACCCGAACACCTCGTCCACCTCGTCCACCTCGAACCACGTCATCCGGTCACGTCGATCTCTCCGTCCACTGTCCATTCCGGCCGGGTCGGGGCACACGGTCGAAGGTCCTCAGTCGACCGGGAAGCCGAGGGCCGCCCGGCGTTCACCGACGTGCCCACCGCCAGGTCGTCCGGTCACCGGGTGCTGATCAGTCGCGCGTGACGTCCGCCACACCGCCAGGCGCGTACCCCGACACAGGCCGCAGGACCTCTTGGCCATCGCACCCGGTCCGTGGAACCGTGTAGTCATGGTTGATCCACACCGTGAACAGCCGCACCGCCTGCTCGGCGGCCTGCGCTTGGACGAACTGCTCGACGAGGTGCGCGAGCGGTTGACGGAGATCGGATCGACCAGGGACAAGATGCAAGGTCTGCTGGACGCGGTGCTCGCGGTAGGCGCCGGGTTGGAGCTGGACTCGACCTTGCAGCGGATCGTGCAGGCGGCGGTGGAGCTGGTCGGGGCGCGGTACGGGGCGTTGGGCGTTCTGGGTTCCCACGAGAACCTGTCGGAGTTCGTCTACGTCGGCATCGACCCGGAGACGCGCTCGCACATGGGCCATCTGCCGCAGGGCAAGGGCCTGCTCGGGTTGTTGATCAAGGATCCGCGGGTGATCCGGCTGCACGACCTGTCCGAGCACCCGGCGTCGGTCGGCTTCCCGGCGAACCACCCGCCGATGCACAGCTTCCTGGGTGTGCCGGTGAGAGTGCGGGACGAGGTGTTCGGCAACCTCTACATGACCGAGAAGACCGATGGCGCCGACTTCACCCTTGACGACGAGGTTGTGCTGACCGCGTTGGCCGCCGCCGCAGGCGTGGCGATCGAGAACGCGCGGCTGTTCGAGCGGTCTCGGATGCGGGAGCGCTGGTTGGAGGCCACCGCGGAGGTCAACACCGAGCTGCTGGGCGGTGCCTTGGCCGACGATGCGCTGCGGTTGATCGCGCAGCGGACCCGGGAGTTGTCGGTGGCGTCGATGTCGCTGATCGTGCTGGTCGAGGATGGGGCGAGGCAGCGGCTGCGGATGGCGGCCGGTGTCGGCGACCAGATCGAAGGGCTGGTCGGGGGGCCGTTCCCGGGCACTGGTGCGTTCGTGGAGCAGGTGCTGGAGTCGGCCGCGCCGATGCTCATCGATGACCTGGAGGACATGCTGGGGGAAGTGCCCGCCGGCGTCGGCCCCGGTGTGGCGGTGCCGCTGCGGACAGGATCGGCCGTGACCGGGGTATTGCTGGTGGCGCGGGAGAAGGGCGGCGCGCGGTTCGGCGCGGAGCAGGTGCCGTTGCTGGCGTCGTTCGCCGACCAGGCGGCCGTGGCGTTGGAGTTCGCCGAGAACCAGCGGGCGCGGCGGCTGGTGGACGTGCTGGAGGACCGCGACCGGATCGCCCGCGACCTGCACGACCACGTGATCCAGCGGTTGTTCGCCACCGGGATGAGCCTGCAGGGCGCGCTGGGCGCGATCCGCGATCCGCGAGTGCGGGAACGCGTGCAGAAAGCGGTGGTGAGCTTGGACGAGACGGTACTGGAGATCCGGACCTCGATCTTCGACCTCCAGGCGAGCGACGACGCGCCGGGCCTGCGCCGACGGCTCTTGGACCTGGTGTCGGAGTTGACCGAGGACGTGCCGGTGACGCCGACGGTGCGGATGAGCGGGACGGTGGACAACTCGGTGCCCGAGCACGTCGCCGAGCACGCCGAGGCGGTGGTGCGCGAGGCCGTGAGCAACGTCGTGCGCCATGCCCGCGCGAGCGGGTTCGTCCTCACCGTCGAGGCGAGCGACGCCCTGACCATCACCGTGGTCGACGACGGTGTGGGCCTGCCGCCGCAGGTCGCCCGCAGCGGGCTGCGCAACCTCGAACAGCGCGCCGTCGAACTCGGCGGCACGTGCACAGCCGCGACCGAACCCGCCGGCGGAACCCGTCTGACCTGGCAGGTTCCGCTCTAGCGGCCTGCTGCGGCTATTCCTCGTCGGAGGGCGCGCCGGGCTTGCGCAGTCGGGTGGCGAGGACGGCGGCCTGGGTGCGGCGTTCGAGGCCGAGCTTGGCCAGCAGGTGCGAGACGTAGTTCTTGACGGTCTTCTCGGCCAGGAACATCTTCTCGGCGATCTGCCGGTTGGTCAGGCCCTCGCCGATGTAGTCGAACACGGTGCGCTCCTGCTCGGTGAGCGAGCGCACGGGGTCGCCCTGCTCGCGTTCGCGTCGGATGCGGCCCAGCAGCGCGGCCGTGGAGCGGGCGTCGAGCAGGGACTCGCCGCCGGCGACCTTGCGGACGGCGTTCTGCAGGTCGTTGCCGAGGATGCGCTTGAGCACGAACCCGGACGCGCCGGCCATGATGGCGTCGAACAGGGCCTCGTCGTCGGTGAACGAGGTCAGCATCAGGCACTTGAGGTCGGGCATGCGGGAGCGCAGCTCGCGGCACAGCTCGATGCCGTTGCCGTCGGGCAGCCGCACGTCCAGCACCGCGACGTCGGCGCCGCTGTCGGGCACCCTGGCCAGTGCCTCGGCCACCGAGCCCGCCTCACCCACGACCTGCAAGCTGTCGTCGCTGTTCAACAGCTCCCGGACACCGACCCGGACCACCTCGTGGTCGTCCACCAGGAACACGCGCGCCACCACTGTCGGATCCCTTCCTTTCACCTGTCTACAGGCTCGCCTGTAGCAATGTTCCGGCACAGGGCCCAAAGACCCTGTCACGACGCACCCAAGGCCCTACGTGGCCGTTGGAGTTCTCCCGCGGATCCCGATACCGGGATCAGCCCGCACACCCGGGGGACCGTCTCCGGATTCACAGCCGCAGGTCCCTGGTGGGCAGGGACCAACGACCGCGTCGCCGGACCGGACGGCTGCCTAGCGTCAGCGGTGGTGGAGGAGGTGCGCGTGAGGACTCACGACGACGTCACCGGCTCGGGACACGGGATGTCACCCGGTGTACTGGCCGCGCTCCTGACGCGTGTGATCGTCGAGCACCGGGGCCGCCGCGTCCCGATCGCGAACGGTGCGCCGCCGGTCGGTGTTCGCGCTCGACGGGCGGGTCCCTACGCGTTCGTCGTTCGCGTCGAGCGGTCCTCGCGGACCGTCGCGACGACAGCGGAAGCCGCGCCCGCCCTGGTGACATCGGATTCGAACCCGGAGAGGAATCTGTGATGAGTGCCCCGATCGTGGTCGGAGTGGACGGTTCGGCGTCGGCGGTGACGGCTGCGGCGTGGGCCGCACGGGAGGCCGCCCGGCTTCGCGTGCCGCTCAGGCTCGTGCACGCCTACCTGCTGCCCGCCCAGGGTTACCCGGAGCTTGTCGTGAACGGTCCAGAGGTGCGGGAGGCGTTCGAACAACAGGGGCGGCAGTGGCTGCGGGAGGCCGCCGAGGCCGCTCGCACGGCAGTGCCGGACGTCGTGGTCGGGACCGTCCTCGTGGTCGACCGGCCCGCTGCCGCGCTGATCGCCGAAAGCCGCCGCGCCGGGATGGTCGTGCTCGGCTCGCAGGGGTTGGGTGGGTTCTCCGGGTTGCTGGTCGGCTCCGTGGCCGTCGCCGTCTCCGCGCACGGGCACAGCCCGGTGGTCGTGGTGCGCGAACCGGTCGACGAGCGCGGACCGGTCGTGGTCGGCGTGGACGGCTCGCCGGTCAGCGAGCAGGCCGTCGCGTTCGCCTTCGAGGAGGCGTCCCTGCGCGGCGCCCCGCTGACCGCCGTGATCGCGTGGACGGACTTCCTGGTCGACAGCGTCTACGGCTCCCGCACCACCGTGGACTGGTCCCAGGTCGAGGACGAGCAGCGCCGCATCCTCGCCGAGCGCCTGGCCGGGTGGCAGGAGAAGTACCCCGACGTGGAGGTGACGCGGACCGTGCTGCGCGACCGTCCCGTGCACGCCCTGCTCGCCGCCGCAACCGGAGCCCAACTGCTGGTCGTGGGCAGCCACGGCCACGGAGGCTTCGCCGGCATGGTCCTGGGCTCCACCAGTCAGGGGCTGGTCTACCACGCCACGTGCCCGCTGGCCGTGGTCCGTCCGGCACGGGACCGGTCGTGAAGGCGAGGGTGGGCGACTGGATCGTCGTCGGGCGCGGTGCGGACGCGCGCCGCGCCGTGGTGGTGCAGCTGTACCACCCCGATGGCACGCCGCCCTATGAGGTGAACTGGCTGGACACCGGTGCCCAGGTGCTGCTGTTCCCGGGCGGGGACGCCCACCTGGTTCCCGCCGAAGAGGAAGCGCGGCGGATCACCGACGCGTTCCACGTCGATCCGCGCGAAAGGAGCGAAACCGACGGCTGGGACGCCGTGATCGAACGACCCGCCGGTCGGGCGAACCGTTGGGACCCTCCGGAGACACGGATACCTTCTACCACTCGACGCCCGAGCGCCGGGTCCTGACCTGGCCACCCCGCGGGGTGACCTCCATGGGCTCCGTGTCGGACGGGAATCCCCTCGCCGGTCCGGCGCGGAGCCCGATGTCCTGCGGGCCGGCGTTGCCGGATGCGTCCAAGGGCGACAGCGGTCGATGTCGGCAGGTGGACGATGCCGCACCTCGGCCTGCTTGCCCGTGCCTACTGGTTGGATCCCGCAGAGCCTGACGGTCCCGACCAGGCCGGTCGGCCCTGGTCAGGGCGGCGGGCACCCGCGACTGCTCGCTTCGTGCCGTACTCCGGCGGTTCAGGGCCGAAGGTCCCGGCCCACGGGTGACCGCCGTACCTGACCTTCGTGTCCGCGGACCGAGAGACTGGGAGAGGAGCACCCGAGGAGGGGCGATGGACGACAGGATCGTGGTGGGCGTGGACGAATCGCCCTCCAGCCGGACCGCGCTGCGGTGGGCGGTCGAGGAGGCGAAGCTGCGCGGCGCCGTGGTCGAGGCCGTCCTGGCCTGGCGCGTGGACCGCGGCACGGTCATCGGGGCGATGTCCGCCGCCGTGGCCGCCGGGAGTGACCAAGAGCGGCTGCGCGAGGACAGCGAGGCGCTGCTGGACGGGATTCTCGCCGAGGCCGAGGGCGATGTCGGCGCGGTTGCGACCGGCGGTGATGCCCGCGACGTGCTGGTGCGCGCCTCGCGGGGCGCGGCGCTGCTGGTGGTCGGCAGCAGGGGAGCGGGACCGATCCGCCAGGTGCTGCTGGGTTCGGTCAGCTCCTACTGCGTGCACCACGCGCACTGCCCGGTCGTCGTCATCCGCGAGCCCAAGACCGAGGTTCCATCCGTGCCGGTGGAGCACAAGCCGGTCATGACCCAGGGACCGCTGCTGTGACCGCATCCTCGAACGTCGACCGCGCGCTGCCGGCGGACGGGTCCGTGGTGGCGCTGCGCGAGCTGCCGGCGGCGACCGCCGAGTACCGGACGGGCGCGGACCCGCAGCGGCGCGTCACCGACGTGCGGTTGGAGGTCACGGTGCCCGCCGGGTTGGCCGAGCACCGCAAGACGGCGCTGCCGGCCGTCCGGCAGCACTGCACCGTGCACAACACCCTCCGGCGCGCGCCGGAGATCATCGCCGAACTCGACGAGGTGGAGTCATGAGCACGAACCCGATCGTGGTCGGCGTCGACGGCACCCCGGCGGGTGATCGCGCGTTGGAGTGGGCGCTGGACGAGGCGGTGGGACGAAGGGTCCCGCTGCACGTGGTCCACGCCTACGCCTACGAGCCGCTGGCCGACTGGACGATGACGACCGAGCGAGAAGCCCGTGCCCGCTCGGAGCAGCTGATCGACGAAGCGCTGAGCACCGTCTCGGCCGGGCGGCCGGAGCTGCCCGAGGTCGTCCGGCTGCCGGTGCGCGGTCCCGCCGCCCAAGCGCTGGAGGAGGCGTCGCGCGGCGCGGCGATGCTCGTCGTCGCCTCGCACAGCGGCGGCAGGCTGCGCCAGGTCGTCCTGGGCAGCACCAGCACGCACTGCGTGCGGCACGCCACCGTCCCGGTCGTCGTGCTGCCCGCCGTCTACGGCCACCACACCGACGATCCGGTCACGAATGAGGAGACCGCACGGTGAGGGTTCGCGACGTGATGACCGAGGACGTGGTCACGGTGACACCCGAGACTCCAGTCCGCGACGCGTGCGACCCGCTGGCGCGACGCGGGTTCACCACGCTGCCGGTGGTGGACCGCGGCGGCGCCCTGGTCGGGGTGGTCACCGAGGCCGACGCGCTGCGGGACCGGCTACCCGTCGACCCGCGCGCGCCGGTGCACGGCGAACCTCCGCGAGGTCGGCCGGCGCCGCGCCGGACGGTGGTCGACGTGATGGGTGAGTCGGCCGTCGGCGTCGCACCCGGTGCGGACGTGGCCGAGTTGGCGCGGTGGATGCTGGAGCACGGGGCGCGCGGTGCTCCCGTCGTGGAGGACGGGCGCCTGGTCGGCACCGTCACCCGGCGGGACATGCTGCGCGCGGTCAGTCGCGACGACCGCGCGTTGGAGGCCGAGGTCCGCCACCGGCTCGGCCTCTACGCCGACCCGCACCGCTGGAAGGTCGCCGTGGTCGACGGTCGCGTGTCGATCGTGGACGAGTTGGACGACGAATGCGATCGGCACGTCGTCGCGGTCCTGGCGGGCGCTGTGGCGGGTGTGGTGGAGGTGCGGTTCCCGGAAGCGGAAGCGAGTGGTGCCGTCCGCGCTCGGTGAACCGGCCTCTCGGGGACGGCCGTCCACCCGATCACCCGCCTACGGCGATTGCCCGATCAACCGGGCCAGGTCGAGGGTGCGGTTGGCTCAGCCCACTCGTTGTCGTACCAGCCGAACACGTCGCGGGGCCGCCGGCGGACTTGGTCAGACCCGCGTCGAACACGCGGGACGCCCGCTCTCCGATGACGTCGCGGGACATGACCGGCGCGGCGGCCTCGCGGGCGCGGAACCGGCCGGTGGCTACGATGACCGGGTTTGCGTCCCAGTCCGGTTCTGCGGGGTGACCGTGCGCGGTGACCCGCACGGTCACCCCGGCCACGGCCGGCGTGTCACCGACCTCGCGGGGACCACGGCCCGGAGGTCGAGTCGTAGGCCGACAGGGGCGCGGGCGTCTCCGACGTGGTCAGGTCGTCGACCGCCACGATCTCCAGGCCGGCGTCGACGCGGTCGAACGCGGCGCGCGGCACGTCGTGCCCGATCCGCCCGAAACCGTTGGTGCCACTCGAACAGCCGACTCGTCCTCCGGCTCAGCGACGCATGTCGGCGAGCTGGTGCTGCGACCGGTCGTGGAGCAGGTCCACCGCTTCCTGGTAGGTCTCGGCGGCGGCCTCGGCGTTCACCGGTGTTCCGGGCACGTCCGACGACGCGTGCGCGACGATCAACCGCGGTCCGTCGGTGCTCAACCGGACGTGTGCGAAGTGGACGTCCGCAGGCGCGTACTCGGCAACCGCCGCGCCCTTCGCGCGGGCGTACTCGGTGGCTTCGGCGGGGACGCCGCTGCCCAGGTCGGTGCGGAGGTTGAGGATCTGGTGCACGCTGCTCATGCCTTCAGCCTGGTCGCTGACCTGTTCGGGTGACAGGGACCGACGATCCCGTCGGACCGGATCTTCGGTCCCGACGCGTCGACGGTGACATCGCTTCTGTCGCAGGGTCCAAGGTCCCGTCGCCATCAGGACGTTCGGGACGACCAAGGACTCTGTGTCTCCGCACCCCTTCGGACCAGGCTGGAGGTACCGGATCAGCCGAGGAGGCCGAACGGTGGACGCCGGGCCCGTTGTGCGGTTGACACCACGCGGTCCGGCGCCACCGCGTTCGACTCGGATTCCCATCCCGACCCGGTCCGCTCCGAAGACGGGAGAGAGCTATGCGTGAACCCACGGTCGCCTCGTTGATGACCGGCGAGGTGGTCAGCGTCCGCGCCGGTACGTCGTTCAAAGAACTCGTCACCATCCTGACTGCGGGTGCGTTCAGCGCCGTGCCGGTCGTGGACGACCAGGGCCGCCCGGTCGGCGTGGTCTCCGAAGCCGACCTGTTGCCCAAGGAGGAGTACCGCGGCGGCACCGAAGTGGCGCCGCCGCTGTTCGCCAAGCCGGAGACCAGGAAGCGCTGGCGTCAGGCGCACGGCACGATCGCGGCAGACGTGATGACGGGCCCCGTCATCACCACCGGTTCCGACGAACCTGCGAGCGCCGCCGCGCACCAGTTGGCCGTGACGGGCGTGCGCAGGCTGTTCGTCGTCGACGCCGAGGGCCGGTTGGTCGGCGTGCTGTCCCGTCGGGACCTGCTGCGCGTCTTCCTGCGCACCGACGCCGAGCTGCGGCAGGAGATCACGCACGAGATCATGGGCCGAACGCTGTGGCTGGAGCCCGTCGCGGTCGAGGTCCAGGTGGTCGACGGCGTGGTCACGTTGCGAGGCCACGTCGAGCGCCGCAGCGAAGTCGACATCGCCGTCCGGCTGACCAGGGCGCTGCCCGGTGTCGTGGACGTCGTGAGCGGGTTGACCCACAGGTGGGACGACACCGAGACCAGTCACCGGACCGGGTGACGACGTGCCGGATGAGGCGAAGATCGCCACCGGTGACCCCACCTCGGTCGAGACCGCCCGCCGACCGCGCGCCGACGGGCCGCCCGCCGGTCAGCTCCGAGATCGCCGCGTTGGCCCGGTTCCTGTCCTTGCCGTCGTTGCCGCAACTGCCGGGTGGCGGCCGGCCGCGGGTGATCCCGGTCGTCTCGATGGCGGACGCGGGCGAGAAGTCGATGAGGAGGCGTTCGAGATGAGTGGACCCGTGGTGGTCGGCGTCGACGGTTCGGGCTCCGCGCTCGACGCGGTGCGCTGGGCGGCCGCCGAGGCGATGAGGCTCGGTGTGCCGCTGTGCTTGGTGCACGCCGAGTTGTCCTCGCCCCTGGACTGGGACCTGCGCAGCCGTGAAGCGCTGCGCCGGCAGTCGTTGAGCTGGTTGCACGAGGCGGCCGAGGCGGCGCGTTCGGTAGAGCCCGGTGTCGCGCTGGTTCCACAGGTGGAGGTGGGTGATCCGGCGTCGTTGCTCATCGCCCAGTCGGTCGACGCTTGCCTGCTGGTGCTCGGGTCGCGGGGGATGGGTGGGTTCGGTGCCCTGTTGGTGGGTTCCACGGCTATCGCCGTCACCGGCCGCGGCGGCTGCCCGGTGGTCGTGGTGCGCGGTGAAGTGCGCGAGGGACCGGTCGTAGTGGGTGTTCACGGCGAAGAACCGGCAGTGCTGACCGAGGCGTTCGAACAGGCTGCGGCCCGCCGTGTGCCGTTGATCGCCGTGAGCGTTTCGCGCACCCCGTCCGGGGCGTTCACCGATGCGGTGGCCGAGACGCTG
Organism: Actinosynnema sp. NPDC049800; assembly: GCF_040656635.1. Lineage (NCBI taxonomy): Bacteria > Bacillati > Actinomycetota > Actinomycetes > Pseudonocardiales > Pseudonocardiaceae > Actinosynnema > Actinosynnema sp. NPDC049800. The sequence goes on from NZ_JBFAMT010000101.1 coordinate 11,838, forward strand.
GGCCTGGACACGGCCGACCACGACGCCGCTCGGTGCGGCAGGCTCGTCGCGGCCCTCGCCCCGTGGCGCGACAAGTACCCCGACGTGCCGCTGAAGTTCGTCGTCACGCACGGCAACGCCGCCGACGCCCTGGTCGACCACGCCGCCGATGCCGGGCTCCTGGTCGTCGGGAGCCGGGGTCGGGGCGCCCTCACCGGACTCCTGCTCGGCTCGACCAGCCACGGCGTCCTGCACCACGCGCCGTGTCCGGTGCTGGTGGTCCGACCGGATCGGTGAACGCCTGACGGCGATGCCCGAGGCTGGACGATGCCGCCCTCACCGATCCGCCGACCCGGGCGCAACGGTGAGGGCTGGTCCGGCCTGCGGGCCAGTTCGCGGGCCGAGCCCCCGGCCGCCCCCACCGACCAACGGGGCGGTCAGTCGCGCCTGAAACGGCGATCTCGCCGGCAGCGGGTTCCGAGGTGCCCACCGCCGGCGAGATCGCCGTCTTCCTGCCCACGCCGTTCCGGTCGAGCGGGCCACGGGTCCAGCCTGCCGCCGGATCGGACGGTCCTTCGTCCGCGGCGGCGTCACCGGAACTCCCGCGCCGAAGATCGCCTGCGGACACCGACGCCATCCTCACCTCCTGAGTCCGGGACCATCACGACAGGGCAGGGAGCGTGCCGCACGCAGTACGTGACGACCGAGCCCACCACCGCCACGTCCCCGCGCTGGTACTCGTGGCCGCCGAGCACGAGGGTGTCGGCGTCCTGCGCCAGGCCGGTCAGCACGGGACCCGGTTCGCCGTCCACGACGGTCTCGACTATCCGCACGCCCTCCAACGGACCCAGCCTGTCGACGGCCTCACGCAGCACCCGTCGGTGAGCGCTGTGGAAGGCGTCCTCACCGCCGCACACCTCCGGAAACATCCGGCACACCGATGCGGCCAGCACGGTGCCGCCGGCTCCCGCGTGGCGCACTGCCCACGCCAGTGCCGCTGCTCCCGCCGGCGAAGCGTCCACCCCGACGACGATCTTCTTCGACCCGCTCATGACCCTGTCTCCTCCTACTCGATCCGGACCGCTCGGAGCGGGCGAGCCGCTCGGCCCGCCCGCTCGCTCGGGGGACGTCACCGCAGCCAGGCGTGGTCGCGGACCACGGGCAGGGTCGCCCACCAGCGGCCGAGGCCCCAGGTGGCGCCCGCGCCGGCCGCCGCGACGGCGATCAGGGCGGCGGCGTAGATGATGTGGTAGTCGATGACGGGGTTGGTGGACATGCTGGGTTCGCCGGCCGAGGTGAACTGGGCGAGTGGCCATTCGGCGGCCCACATGAGCAGCATCATGAGGGTCCCGGTGATCGCGGCGAGGCGGAGGCCCACCCCTGCGATGACGGCGATGCCGATGGCGAGCAGGCCGAGCATGAACAGCCAGTCGGCCCACCAGGCGCCGGCCATGGCGTGGAAGGTGGACTCGAACGGTCCGACCGCGACGCGGCTGAGGAAGCCCTTGGTGGGCGATCCGCCGTCGATCCAGGCGTTGGCGGCCTTGGTGGCGTAGCCCAGGCCGAACAGCTTGTCGAAGAAGGCCCACAGGAACACGAACCCGGTCGTGATCCGCAGGACCGCCAGCGCCACCGCGCCGGTGTCGGCACGGGCGGCCGTCGTGGCGGCTGCGGGGGCCGTCGCACCGGCCAAACCCTTGGAGTGGGCGAACGTGGTCATTGCTCTCGTCTCCTTCTGTCGTTGTCCTCGACTCAAGCGTCGCGCCGCGGGAGCCGCGCCGAAGCGGGCGAAGGTCCTCGTTGCGCCGGGACGTCCGACGCGTTTCGTCCCCGCCATCCGGCGACGGCACCACGAGCCCCGCGACCACCGAAGCAGGCCGCATCCAGCTGAAGGTGCGGATCACCGCCACCTGCACGACGATTTCGACGCCCTGTTCACCCCGGACAAGCCGGTGCTGTTCGCCTACCACGGCTACCCGTGGCTGATCCACCGCCTGACCTACCGCCGCACCAACCACCACAACATCCACGTGCGCGGCTACAAGGAGGAGGGCACCACCACCACGCCCTTCGACATGCTGGTGTCGCGCCACCGCGCCCACATCCGCGAGCACGGCGAGGACCTGCCCAAGATCCGTGACTGGACCTCGCTGTACTGATGAACGTGCTGGTCGTCAACGCGGGCTCCTCCAGCCTGGAGCTGAGCGTGCAGGGCCGGGACGACACCGTCCTGGCCCAGCACCACGTCGAACCGGCCGGTCGGGCAAACCCATCCACGAGCCTGGTGGACAGCGGGAATAACGCCACACGCCGTCACGCGTCGGGGCTCTGCACTCACGGTGTGGGCGGGCGATCGTCCTGGCAACCCGAGGTCGACGCGTCGACCATGGTGCTCGGCCGACCGGGTCACCTCGTACCGGCATCGCTACCCGGTCGGCGAACGGGACGCCGCCACCATCCGGGGCCACGACGGCGAGCCGGTCCGGCGGATCACCGGCCACCTCGCCCGACCCTCCGCGTTCGCGCCCAGCTCGCCGAGGACGGCCTCGACCTCGGCTTCCCGCTCCGCCCACGGGCGGCCCTCCGAGACCTGATCGGCGCAGGTGCGCTTACACCCGATGGTCGAGGAACAAGGTCACGTCCGACTCGGGCCTTGCCCATCTGGGCGCGCCCACCGACCCGGAGAAGCATGGGAAGCGTCAGAGGAAGCAGCGGGAGTGGAGAGAAGATGCTGACCAACGTCGCGGAACCGGCCGAGTCCACCATGGTGGTGGACAACCAGGAGCGGATCATGGCGAACCAGGCCGTCATCCAAACCAACCAGAAGAAGCTGGACCAGGTCCTGGTCAACCAGCGCACCATCGTGACCAACCAGGAGACCATCAAGGGCAACCAGAAGAAGCTCGACCAGGTCCTGGTCAACCAGGCCACCATCGTGACCAACCAGTCGCTGATCTTGACCAACCAGGAGAAGTTGGAGGCCGTCCTCGCGAACCAGGCCACGATCGTCGGGAACCAGGGCACGCTGCTGGCCAACCAGGAGCAGATCATGGACTCCCTCAAGGACATCCTGTCCAACCAGCGGAAGATCATGGCGGGTGTGCGCGGGCCTGTGGACAGCTGAGCAGCGGCTCGTGAGTCGTCCACGTCGCACCGTCTCGCGCGGCGGTGGGGGGGGGGGGGGCCCGCCCCCCCCCCCCCCCCCCCCCCCCCCGAGGGGGGGGTGTGTTTCGGGTGGGTGTTGAGGGTCGTGCATAAGTGAGGCGTGGGGGGGTGCGGGGGGGGCCAACCCCGCCGGGTGA
>NZ_JBFAMT010000102.1:0-15067 GCF_040656635.1 Actinosynnema sp. NPDC049800
TGGCGTGGTCCACGTGCCAGGCGAGGACCGCCTCGACCGCGCAGCCGCGCAGCTTCGCCTCCTCGACCGCCCAGCCCAGCGCGGTCCGGCTGACCGGTGAGCCGTCCACGCCCACCACGATCGTCTCGTCCATGTCCCCTCCTCGGGTGTCGCTCCCAGCCTCCCGACGCGGGAACGGCCTGGTCAGTGGCCGCGGTCCCGTCAGCTCCGGGACCTTCGACCCTGAAGGCGGTGCGGGGTGGGCGGTGGTGCGCATCGGCCCCGACGGGTGGTGGCTTAAGCCCCTGTCGGTCAGGCCGGCGCAGGGCGAACGCTCCAGGTGAACGGAGAGGAGAAGGCCATGATCCTGGTTGGTGTGGACGGCTCGCCGGCGAGCCGTGCGGCGCTGCGCTGGGCGCTGGCGCAAGCGGTGAAGACCGGTGACACCGTCGAAGCGACGATGGCGTGGCTGCGCGAACCGGAGTTCGTGGCGGCGACGTCGATGGGCGTGCACCCGCACGCCGACACCCCTGGCCACCGGCACCCGGCGCGCGAGCTCCACGCGATCGTGCGGGACGTCCGTGCGACCGTGCCGGGCGCGCCGCCGGTCGCCGAGGTGACCATCACCGGTGACGCGGGCACCGCGCTGGCTCAAGCGTCCCGGCAGGCGGACCTGCTCGTGGTCGGCACCCACGGGCACAGCGGAGTGGCCGGGTTCCTCCCGGGCAGCGTGACCGCGGACTGCCTGCGCCACGCGACGTGCCCCGTGGTGGTTGTGCCGCCCGCCCGGACCTGACTCCCGCACGGGCGCGTTCACGCGACAAGGGGACCGGTCAAGCGACCGGTCCCCTTGTCGCCGGCTCCTGCGTTCCTCACTCAGCCGTGGTCGGGCGGACCACCGCCAGCGGGCACGGGGCGTGACCAGGTCCAACAGCCGTCGGCGCAGACCCGGTGGGTCGGCGCTCGCCTGGAGGTCGAAGATCGAGGCCCGGATCTCCAGCACCGTCCGTCCTCGCACCCGCGCGCCACGCAGTCGGCCGCGATCTCGGAGTAGGTGCGGCCGCCGGTCGCCTTGGCGGTGTCAACGGCGATCACCATCGAGTACGCCCGCGCCTGGTTCCCGGTGCGCACCGGGGTGTCGGCGTAGTGGGCCGGCGCCTGCGTCGCCTCCCGGATCACTAGGAAGGGCCGCTCCCCCGTCGCACGCTTGGGAACTCGGACACCGATGCCGCCTCGTCGCACGCTCTCGCCTCCCGATCGGTCCGCCATCGCGGGCGTCAGGAGTCATCCGCCGCTGTCGCCGCTGTCGGAGGTCCCGGTCCGGGAGTGGCCACGGCCCTTGCGCACCCAGGACCTTCATCCCTGGGAGTGGCCCACCCGCGCGCGCATCCTGGTCTCGATGCCCGCAATGGTCGGGCGCGGACGTGCGAACGGGGTAGTCCAAGGTGACGACGAAGACGACGACACATTCGACCGAGGGGTCACCTCCTGCGGGAATCCGCACGTCACCGCCGATCACGGGGCGCGACACGGCCACGGCCGGTCGTCGCGCGCTGATGTTGACCGTGGCCACCCTCGGGTTCGTGGTGAACTTCTGGGCGTGGGCGTTGCTCAGCCCGCTTGGGCCGCTGTTCAAGGACTCGCTCGGGCTCAGCGCGTTCCAGCAGGCGTTGCTGGTGGCGGTGCCGGTGGTGGTCGGCTCCGTCGGGCGCATCCCGGTCGGGGCGCTGACCGACCGGTTCGGTGGGCGGGTGATGTTCCCGCTGGTGTCGGGGGTGACCATCGTGCCGGTGCTGTTCCTCGGCGTCTGGGGACACTCCTCGCTGCCGGCGCTGCTGATCGGCGGCTTCTTCCTCGGCATCGGCGGCACGACCTTCGCCGTCGGAGTGCCGTTCGTCAACTCCTGGTTCCCGCCGCGGCGGCGCGGACTGGCGATCGGCGTGTTCGGCGCGGGCATGGGCGGCACGGCGATCAGCGCGCTGACCACCGTCCCGCTGGTGGACGCGGACGGCATCGCGACGCCGTTCACCGTCACCGCCGCGGTGCTGGCGGTGTACGCGGTGATCGCGGCCTTGGTGCTGCGCGACGCCCCTGATCGGGTGATCCCCACCGAGTCGCTGGCGCGTCGGCTCGGGGGCACCCTCCGCCTGTCTGTGACCTGGCACGCCTCGGCGCTGTACGCGGTGGCCTTCGGAGGCTACGTGGCGTTCTCGGTCTACCTGCCCGCCTACCTCAGGACCGCCTACGGCCTGACCCAGTCCGACGCGGCCAACCGCATGGCCGGGTTCGTGCTGCTCGCGGTCGTGATGCGACCGCTGGGCGGGTGGCTGTCGGACCGGTTCGGCCCGGTGCGGGTGCTGGCCGGCTCGCTCGGCGTGGTGACCGCCGGCGCGGTGCTCCAGTCGTTCACGCCCGCACTGGTGCCGTGGGGCACGATCGCGTTCCTGTCCATGGCCGCCGCGCTGGGTGCCGGCAGCGGGGCGGTGTTCGCGCTGGTGGCACTGCTGGTGCCGGCGAACCGGGTCGGGTCGGTCACCGGCGTGGTCGGCGCCGCGGGTGGTCTGGGCGGTTTCGTGCCGCCGCTGGTGATGGGCGCGCTGTACGGCGCGGTGTCGTCCTACGCGCTGGGGTTGGTGGCGCTGGCCGCCGTGGCGGGCTCGGCGCTGCTGTTCACCGCGACGGTCGTCCACCGCGCTACGAAGAAGGGTTGAGCCGTGTGCCAGTACTGCGGTTGCGAGGCGGTATCCGCGCTCGACGAGTTGACCCGCGAGCACGACGACGTGGTGACCATGATCGGTGAAGTGCGCGCGGCGGGGGAACGGGGCGACGTGGCCGGAATGGCCGCGGTCGCGCGGCGGATGGCGCTCGTGCTCGGGCCGCACGTGGTGGTGGAGGAACAGGGCCTGTTCCCGCCGCTGGCCGACGAGTTCCCCGACCACGTCACCGATCTGGTGTCCGAGCACCGCCACGTCGAGGCGGTGCTCGCCGAGGCCGGCGCGAGCGTTCCCTCCGACCCGACGTGGCCGACCCGCTTGGCCGCCGCGCTGGACTTGCTGCGCGAGCACATCCTGGCCGAGCAGGACGGCGTGTTCCCCGCCGCGTTGAGCAGGCTCGGCACCGACGACTGGGAAGCGGTCCAGGCGGTGCGCGACCGCGTCACACGCGGTGCCGGTGGCCGCTCGACCACACCGGACCGGACGGCGCCTCGTTAGCGCCCGGCGTCCACATCCCCGTCGCCCGCCACGCGGGCCGAGAAAAGCGGACCGAGCGATCCTCCCGCGCGCACGGCGGGTTCGCTCAGCGGAGTGCGACGGTGAGCAGGACGGTGCTGTGGTGTCGCCGATACCGTCGCCGTCGTCCTCGATGCGGGCGGTGACGGCGACGGGGGTGGCGGTGACCTGGACGGTTGCCGTGGTGGTGCGGACGATCTCGGTCAGCGCCCGGCGCAGGCCGGGAGCGGCTTCGCTCTTCGGTGCGGGCGGGGAGTGCAGGTCGAAGATGGTTCCGCGGATGTCGCGAATCACCTGGTCGAGTTCGCGGACGGTGGCCACCATCCGGGCTTTCTGGTCGACGGAGGCGGTGGAGGCGATGTTGCTCAGCGACGGGCCGGCGGCGAAGACCTCTTGGATCACGTGATCGTGCAGCTCGCGGGCGATGCGGTCGCGTTCTTCCAGCAGGTGTAGCTCCTCGGTGTGGGCGCGGTGCTGGGCGAGCCGCTGCGCCGGCGCCGCCTGGGCGGAAAACGCGGCGAGCACGTCCAAGTCGCCCTGGTGGAAGCCGCGTCGGCCGGGGTTGTTCGCGACCAGCGGCACCCCGGTCGGCGGCCCGGCCAGGCGCCCCGAGCGAGGCGGTCATGCCGGGACCGAGCCCGGCGGTCCACGTCGAGGCGGGCGTGCCGCCGCGCTCGTCGGTTCCGACGTCGTCACCGAGGAGCGCTCGGGCACGGGCCATGACGTGCCCGCACAGCGAACCGTCGGCAGGCAGCTCCCGTCCCGGAAGGTTCGCCGTGTCGCCACCGGCGGCGGCGTGCACGGCCAGCGCTCCCGGCTCGTCCTTCGGGAGCACGACGGCGGCGAGGTCCGCGTGCGCGATGGTGTGAACCCGGTCGGCGATCAGGCGCAGGACGTCGTCGGTGTCGGTGCCCTCCATCATGGCGGTCCATCGCGCAACCGCGACCAACGTCGGCGCGTCGCTCGCTGTGACCGCCGACGCACCGGAACGCGTTCGGTGCCGTCGCGCCTTGCAGACCCGGGATTTTCGACCCTGTCCGGTAGCAGGCGCCGCGCATCCTGGAGGGGTGACTGCTACCCCGGAGCCACCTGCGGCCGCCGTGCCGGATCGACAGCACCTCGAGGTCCTCGACCGTGACCCGGTGCATGGAGCTGCTCAGGTCGGTTCGCTTGGGGCGCTTGGTCTCCACTGAGGACGCCACGCTCGCGGTGCGGCCGGTCAACTCCCGCACGCACCGCGAGCAGGTGGTAATCCGCGTCGCCGGTGGCGCGAAGTTGACCGGGCGGCGCCTGCACCCGCCGTTGAACGTCGCCCCGGCCTGATCGGGCCGGGCGTCCGTCCGGCCCTGCGTTTCCCCAGACCGTCCGGTGTGCCCGCCTCGTCACGCAGTCGCACATCGACGTTCCTCTTGCGGTGGCGGCGGCCCACGCCGCCACCGCGGCATCCCCGGGCCGGAGGTCCCGTGGTGAAGGCCTCGGCGCAGTGGGCAGGCGCAGGCGGCCTTCTCGGCACGGGCTGGAGTCGCACGGCGAGTCTCGGCGGGGTCCGCTCGCGATGCGTGAGTCCTCTCCTCCAGCGCCGGCCGAGGCAGCGACCCGCCAGGAAGGCCGGCCGTCGTCGGCGAGACCCGCGGAACTCTTCCCAGTGAACGCGGTCTGCTCCGGCTCGACGGCACGCACACCGTTGTTCTCGGCGGCGACCACCGCCGGCCGTCCGAAGGCACGACGCGTTGTGCCGCCGGTTCGGAACGGACCTCCTGTCGCCCGCGCGGCCCGCCGGTGGTCATGCCCCGGTCCGGCAGGTGGTGCCCGGGTGAGCGGTTGCGAGCTCTCAAGGGACGAACGTCACCGCGACCAGGGACGTTCGACTGGTGAGCGGCCGGCGACTCCCGATGATCCTTGGTGATGCCTGACCGGTCCCCCACCTTCGTGGTTCTGGTGTCCGAACTCGGGTGTCGTCCAGCAGGATCCACTCTAAGGAGCTGTGTGACCGTGTCCCCCCTCCCCGACCCCGCAGGGCTTGGGAACGATCACGTTCCCGGCCACGGCGCACTGCTCGGCGTCCGGCGCTTCCTGACCGGGGAGACGGTCGGCGATCACGGGCGGACCCTGCACCAGATCGACTCCGGAGCCTGGGAGTCGTTCTACCGCGACCGGTGGAGCTACGACCGCGTCGTGCGTTCCACCCACGGCGTGAACTGCACCGGCTCGTGCTCCTGGAACGTCTTCGTCAAGGACGACCTGATCACCTGGGAGCACCAGGCGACCGACTACCCGACCACGGGTCCGGACAGCCCGGACTACGAACCGCGCGGCTGCCCTCGCGGCGCGTCCTTCTCCTGGTACGAGTACTCGCCCTCCCGGGTGCGGCATCCCTACGTGCGTGGTTCCCTGATCACCATGTTCCGCGCCGGTCTCGCGCGGTTCGGCGACCCCGTCGCGGCGTGGGCCGACATCGTCGAGGACCCCCGCAAGGCGGCTGCCTACAAGGGCCAGCGCGGCCGCGGCGGGTTCGTGCGCGCCTCCTGGGACGAGGTGACCACCATGGTCGCCGCCGCGCACGTGCACACCACCAAGACCTACGGGCCCGACCGCGTCGTCGGGTTCTCCCCGATCCCCGCGATGTCGATGGCGTCCTTCGCGGCGGGCACCCGCTACCACGCTCTGATGGGCGGCACGTTGCTGTCGTTCTACGACTGGTACGCCGATCTGCCGATCGCCTCACCCCAGGTCTGGGGCGACCAGACCGACGTCCCCGAGGCCGCCGATTGGTGGAACGCCACCTACCTGGTCATGTGGGGTTCCAACATCCCGGTCACCCGGACGCCGGACGCGCACTTCCTCGCCGAGGCCCGCTACCGGGGGACCAAGGTCGTCGCGGTCAGTCCCGACTACGCCGACAACGTGAAGTTCGCCGACGACTGGCTGGCCCCGCACCCTGGCACCGACGGGGCGCTGGCGATGGCCATGGGTCACGTGGTGCTCACCGAGTTCTTCGCGAACCGGCAGGTGCCCTACTTCACCGACTACGTGCGGTCCTACACGGACCTGCCGTTCCTGGTCACGTTGCGGGAGCGGGAGCCGGGCGTGTACGTCGCCGACCGGTTCCTCACCGCCGCGGACCTCGGCGACGACGGCCCCGGCGCCCGGCACAAGACGGTCCTGCTCGACGGCGCGTCCGGCGAACCGGTGGTGCCGGGCGGGTCGCTGGGGTTCCGGTACGGCCCCGAGGGCGAGGGCCGGTGGAACCTCGACCTCGGCGACGTCGTGCCCGCGCTCGGCGTGCTCGACCACGCCACCGGGCAGGTCGCGGTCGACCTCGCCCGGTTCGACATCGGCGAGACGGAGGGCGGGGCCACCATGCGCCGCGGCGTCCCGGTGACGCGCGTCGGCGACCAGCTCGTCACCGGCGTCTTCGACCTCCTCATGGCCCAGTACGGCGTGCTGCGCCGTGGCCGGGACGGTGACCTGCCCGGCGAGTGGCCCGCCGGTTACGACGACGCGGAATCCCCGCACACCCCGGCCTGGCAGGAGCGGATCACCGGTGTGCCCGCCGCGCTGGCAGCCAGGATCGGGCGCGAGTTCGCCCGCAACGCCGAACGCAGCCGCGGTCGCTCCCTGATCGCGCTGGGCGCCGGCGCGAACCAGTGGTTCCACTCCGACATGACCTACCGCGCGTTCATCGCGCTGGTCACCCTCACCGGCTGCCAGGGCGTCAACGGCGGTGGCTGGGCGCACTACGTCGGTCAGGAGAAGGCCCGGCCGATCACCGGGCAGCAACACATGAGCTTCGCCTTCGACTGGCAGCGCCCGATGCGCCACCAGGCCAGCACCCCGTTCTGGTACCTGCACACCGACCAGTGGCGCTACGAGAAGGTGCCCGCCGACGAGCTGGCGTCCCCGTTGGGGCAGGGCCTGCTGGCGGGCATGACCTTCGCCGACACCGTCGCGGCCGCCCAGCGGATGGGCTGGTCACCGGGCCACCCGGCGTTCGACCGCAACCCGCTCGACCTCACCGACGAGGCCGCCGCCGCGGGTGTGAGCACGGCCGAGCACATCGTCGCCGAGCTGCGCGCCGGGCGCCTCAAGGCCGTCGCCGACGACCCCGACGACCCCGCGAACTTCCCCCGCTGCCTGACGTTGTGGCGGGCCAACCTGCTCGGTTCGTCCGGCAAGGGCAACGAGTTCTTCATGAAGCACCTGCTCGGCGTGGACTCACTCGCATCGGCGGAAGAGTGCGGGCCGGGCGAGCGGCCACGGGACGTGGCGTGGCGGGACGCGGCGCCGACCGGGAAGCTCGACCTGCTCACCGCGATCGACTTCCGGATGACCAACACCGGCCTGCACTCCGACGTCGTGCTGCCCACGGCCACCTGGTACGAGAAGCACGACATCTCCACCACCGACATGCACCCGTTCGTGCACGCCTTCTCCCCCGCAGTCGCCCCGCCCACCGAGGTGCGCACCGACTACGACGCATTCCTCGCGATCGCCGACAAGGTCAGCGAGCTGGCCGTCGCCCACCTCGGGACCCGCCGCGACGTGCTGGCCGCGCCGCTGCAGCACGACACCCCCGACGAGCTGGCGACGCCGTCGGGCCGGGTGCGGGACTGGAAGCGCGGCGAGTGCGAGCCGGTGCCGGGCGTGACCATGCCGAAGCTGGTCGAGGTCGAGCGCGACTACACCCTCATCGGCGCGAAGATGCGCGCGGTCGGCCCGCTGCTGGACAAGCTCGGCACCACGACCAAGGGCATCACCGTCGACGTCACCGCGGAACTCGAGTACCTGCGGCACCAGAACGGCGTCGTGCCCGACGGCCCGTTCGCAGGCAGGCCGTCACTGTCCACGGCGGACCGGATGTGCGAGGCCATCCTCGCCCTGTCCGGCACGACGAACGGCCGCGTCGCGCGCGAAGGCTTCCGGCAACTGGAGAAGCGCACCGGACAGCGGTTCACCGACCTGGTCGAAGGCCACGAGACCGACCACGTCACCTACGCGGCCACGCAGCAGGCGCCGCAACCGGTGATCACCAGCCCGGAGTGGTCCGGCTCGGAGACCGGCGGGCGCCGGTACTCGCCGTTCACCATCAACGTCGAACGCCTCAAGCCCTGGCACACCCTCACCGGCAGGCAGCACTTCTTCGTCGAGCACGACTGGGTCGCCGAGCTGGGCGAGCACCTTCCCGGCTACCGACCGCCGCTGAACATGGCGCGGCACTTCGGCAAGCCCGGCGACGTGGCCGACGGCGGTGTCACCGTCCGGTTCCTCACCCCGCACGCGAAGTGGTCGATCCACTCCATGTACCACGACAACGAGCTGATGCTCGCGCTCTCACGAGGCGGTCCGGTGATCTGGATGAGCGTCCAGGACGCCGCCAAGATCGGTGTCGCCGACAACGACTGGGTCGAGGCCGTCAACCGCAACGGCGTGATCGTGGCCCGCGCCGTGGTCAGCCACCGGATGCCGGAGGGCACGGTGTTCCAGTACCACTCGCCGGAACGCACCGTGAACGTGCCCAAGACCGAGACCGGGGGCAAGGGCAAGGGCAGGCGCGGCGGCTACCACAACTCGATGACCCGGCTGCTCGTCAAGCCGACGCACCTCGCGGGCGGCCACGCCCAGATGACCTACGCCTTCAACTACTACGGCCCCATCGGCAGCCAGCGCGACGAGATCACCGTGATCCGCCGCCGCACCCAGGAAGTGGAGTACTGACATGCGCATCCGCGCCCAGGTTGCCATGGTGATGAACCTCGACAAGTGCATCGGCTGCCACACCTGCTCGGTGACCTGCAAGCAGACCTGGACCAACCGCGAGGGAACCGAGTACGTCTGGTTCAACAACGTCGAGACCAAGCCGGGCATCGGCTACCCCAAGCACTACGAGGACCAGGAGCGCTGGAAGGGAGGCTGGCAACTCGATGCCAAGGGGCGTCTGGTGTTGCGCTCCGGCGGGCGGATCAAGCGGCTGTCCCGGATCTTCGCCAACCCCGACCTGCCGACGCTGGAGGACTACTACGAGCCGGCGACGTTCGACAAGGACGTCCTCGTGTCCGCACCCGCCGGGCTGACCGACACCCCGGTCAAACAGCCCCGGTCCGCCCTCACCGGCGAACCGATCAACCTCGAGTGGGGTGCCAACTGGGAGGACGGTCTCGGCGGCGCCCACGAGCGAGCCGCCACCGACCCGAACATCACCGCGATGGCCCCCGACGCGGCGGCGCGGGTGAAGTTCGAGTTCGAGAAGACCTTCATGTTCCACCTGCCGCGCATCTGCGAGCACTGCCTCAACCCCGCCTGTGTCTCGGCGTGCCCGTCGGGCGCGATGTACAAGCGCGAGGAGGACGGCATCGTCCTGGTCGACCAGGACCGCTGCCGCGGCTGGCGCATGTGCGTGACCGCCTGCCCCTACAAGAAGGTCTACGTCAACCACGCCACCGGCAAGGCGGAGAAGTGCACCTTCTGCTTTCCGCGCATCGAAGCCGGGCAGCCCACCATCTGCTCGGAGACCTGCGTCGGCCGGCTGCGCTACCTGGGTCTGGTCTTCTACGACGAGGACGCCGTGCTCGCCGCCGCATCGGTGCGGGACGAGCGGGAACTGCTCGCCGCGCAGAGGAAGGTGTTCCTGGACCCGCACGACCCCGAGACCGTGCGCCTGGCCACCGAGGCCGGACTGCCGGAGGAGTGGGTGCTCGCCGCGCAGGCATCGCCCGTGTGGCGGCTGATCAGCGACTACCGGATCGCACTCCCCCTGCACCCGGAGTACCGCACGCTGCCGATGGTGTGGTACGTCCCGCCGCTCTCCCCGGTGCTGGACGCGGTCGGTGCCGCGGGTCGCGACGACACGGACGCCGACGACGTCTTCCACACCGTCCGCGACCTGCGGATCCCCCTGGAGTACCTCGCCGAGCTGTTCACCGCGGGGGACGCCGACGCGGTGGCCGGTGTCCTGATGAAGCTGGCCGCGATGCGTTCCTACATGCGGGCCAGGACCCTCGACGGCACCGTTGCCGAAGAGCTGTGCGAGGCGGTGGGCATGCCGGGCGCGGAGATCGAGGCCATGTACCGGCTGCTCGCGATCGCCAAGTACGACGAGCGCTACGTCATCCCCGCCGCGTACGCCAAGGACGCCGCCGCGCTGGAAGCCCAGGCGGCATCCACTTCGGACTGCTCGCTGGACTGCGCCGGTGGTCCCGGGATGACCGAACCCGCCGCCGCCGAGCGGTTCCACCTCGTGGCCGACGGCGGCCAGACCCGCCCGGGGCGCAGGGGCCTGTTCGCCCGCCGCGGCGACGGCAGGCTCGGCCTGTCCATCGATCCGACTGGAGAACGCTCGTGACCCGACAGTCCGGCGTGGCCGGAGCGGACCGATCCCGGTTGTTCGGCCTCGCCTCGGCACTGCTCACCTACCCCGACGCCCGGCTGCTCGCGGCGGGGGACGAGCTGCGCGCCGCCGTCGGCGAGATCGCCAACGACGAGGTGCGGGCGCGGCTCGCGGCGTTCCTCGACTGGTTCCTGGTCACCGACGCGATCGAGGTCGAGACCCACTACGTGCACACCTTCGACCTGCGCCGCCGCTGCGGGCTGTACCTGACCTACTACCTCCACGGCGACACCCGCAAGCGCGGGATCGCCCTGCTCACCCTCAAGCAGCGCTACCGCGCCCACGGGTTGCGCCTGGCCGAGGGCGAGCTGCCCGACCTGCTGCCGGTGGTGCTGGAGTTCGCCGCCGTCGCGGGCCCCGGCGACGGCGAGGCACCGCTGCGCCAGCACCGCCGCGGGGTGGAGCTGCTCCGCGCCGCCCTGGACGAGAACGGATCGCCCTACCGGCACCTGCTCGAGGCGGTCGTCACCGCACTGCCGCCCCTGACCGAGATCGACCGGGACGCGATCCGAGCGCTCGCCGAGGACGGCCCGCCCGTGGAGTCCGTCGGCCTGGCGCCCTACGGCACGGATGTCGAGTCGATCGGCTTCGGCCCGGACTTCAGCACCGACACCGGCACCGACCTCAGCGTCGGACCGTGCGCGCACGCCCGCCCTTCGATGGAGAGTGCCCGATGAACAGGCTCGTCTGGATCGTCGTCCCCTACGCCTGCCTGGCGGTGTTCCTCGTCGGCCACGCGTGGCGGTGGCGGCGTGACCAGTTCGGCTGGACGACCCACACCAGCCAGCTCCTCGAAAGCCGCATCCTGCGGCTGGGCTCGCCGCTGTTCCACCTCGGCGCGTTCGGCGTCATCGGCGGCCACGCCATGGGCCTGCTCGTGCCCGCCTCGCTGACGGAGAAGATCGGTGTCTCCGAGCACCTCTACCACGCGACCGCGGTGTGGGGAGGCACCATCACCGGCCTCGTGCTCGTCTCCGGTCTCGCCCTGCTGATCGCCCGCCGCTTCGTCAACGGCCGCGTCCGCCGCGTCACCACGACGATGGACAAGGTGCTCTACGTGGCGCTGGCGGTGATGGTGGTGCTCGGCATGACCGCCACCGTCGGGACCAACCTGCTCGGCGACGGCTACGACTACCGCGAGACGATCGCCGTCTGGTTCCGCGGCATCTTCTGGTTCTCCCCCGAGACCCACCTGATGACCGAAGCGCCACTGGTCTACCAACTGCACGCGATCGGCGGTTTCCTGTTCCTCGCGCTGTGGCCCTTCACCCGGCTGGTGCACGTGTGGTCGGCGCCGATGGCCTACCTGTGGCGACCCTACGTCGTCTACCGTGCCCGCCGGGGGTCCCCGACCGCTGCCGCTCCGAGCCCGGCCACCGTGCGGGACCGCGGCCTGCACGACGTCCGACGCTGACTCCGACCGCACCCGATGATTGGCCGCACCGTGCCCGTTCCCACCCCGGGGCAAGCCCCGCCGGAGCTGATCGGCAAGACGGTCGGTGACGTAGTGGTGCGACGACCGAAGACCTTGCCGGTCGACGCCTCCGTCGACCAGGCCCGCGCCTGCTTCGCCGACGACCACGTCCACCTGCTCCTGCTCACCGAGTCCGGACGCCTCATGGGCACCCTCGTGCGAACCGACCTGCCCGACAACCTCGACGACACCGACCTCGCGCTGCCCCACTCCCGGGTGTCCGGCCGGACGGTCCCGGCGGACATGCCCGCCGAAGAAGCCTACGAGCTCCTCACGACAAGCGGGCAGCGACGCCGCGCCGTGGTCGACGACAACGGCACCCTGATGGGCCTGCTCTGCCTCAAACGCCGACTGACCGGATTCTGCAGCGACGCCGACGTCGCCGCGCGGGCTGCCGAACGCGCCACCCGACCGGGGAAGTCCCGCCTGCAGTGGACGGTTCAAGAGAGATCAGCAGGGACACCAGGACCGTGAGAGCCGGCGCACCGGAGAGCGGTCGGGATCCCTGTGCGTTCCGCGCGAGAGGTCACGTTCCGGGCAGGCCGGTGCCCGGTGGTCGAAGGTCCGGGTCGGTTCGGGACGTTGGGCCCTGCTGGATCACCTCGCCGCTGATCCAGCATGGTGGACGTGATGCTTCCTTCGGCACCAGCGAACGGTTCGTGGCTCGATGACTCCATCGGTTGATCTGATGGCGCCGAGTGCGGCGCCGTCCCGGTCGCGGTTCAAGGGTCCACTGGTGGTGTGGGGCAACGTGCTGGTGCTGGGGTGGTTGGCGGTCGCCGTGGCGTTGCTGGTCACCCACGAGCGGTTCGGGTTGCCGGGGTGGGTCGCGGTGCACGCGTTCCTGCTCGGCTGCGCGACCAACGCGATCGTGGTGTGGTCGGAGCACTTCGTGGTCGCGTTGTGCCGGGCGCCCGCTCCGCCGGAGCGCCGAATGAGGCTCGGGTTGACCGGGCTGAACCTCGCGGTCGTGCTGGTGTTGGTCGGTGTCGTGGTCGACGCGCACTGGCTGTCGGGTACCGGCGCGACCGCGGTGACCGTGATCGCGGTCGTGCACACCGTCCACCTCGTGCGGATCCGACGGGCGGCGCTGCCCAACCGGTACAGCTACCTCACCGGGTACTACTCGGCGGCATCAGCTGCGCTCGCGGTGGGCGCCACGCTGGGCGGTGCGCTGACCGCCGGCGGGCTGGAGTGGTACGCGCAGCTGTGGGGCGCGCACGTGCACGTCACCCTGCTCGGTTGGCTGGGGCTGTCGGTGCTCGGGACGATGGTCACCCTCGGTCCGACCGCACTGCGCACTCGCATGCCCGACAACGCCCGGCAGCGGGCCCAACGGACCTTGTGGTTGCTCATCGCGGGATTGACGGCGGCCGCGGCCGGGTTCGTGGTCGGGAACGTGTGGGTCGCGGTCATCGGGTTGCTGGCGTATGCCGGCGGTGTCGGCATGGCGCTGGTGCCGTTCGGGGCCGCGTTGCTGCGTGCTGCGCCTCGCTGGTCCGCTCCCTGGCAGCTGGCGGCCGCGCTGTGCTGGTTCTTCGCCGCGTTGCTGACCGAGGCCGGTACCCTGCTGGACGGCCGGTCGCTGGACGGTGTGTCCGCCGCCACCGGTCGGGTGCTGCCGATGCTGCTGGTCGGGTTCGGGGCGCAGGTGTTGACCGGATCGCTGACCCAGTTGCTGCCCGTCGTGCTCAGCCGCGGGCCGGCCGAGCACAAGAAGGTCGTCGCGGTGCTCGATCGCGCGTGGCTCCCCCGTGTGGTGAGCGTGAACGTCGCGGTAGCCCTGGTCCTGACGGGTTTCCCCGCTCTGGGGTGGGGGCTGGCCGCAGTCGGCTTCGGGTGGTTCGCGGTGCTCGCGCTGGCGGTGGCCGTGCCAGTCGCCGCGCACGGGGCGTTGCCACCGACGGTCAGCGGCACGGTTCCGGGACTCGCGGTCGGACTGGTCGCGGTGCTGACGGCGGTCGGGTTCGCGGTCAGCGGCGGCCAGGAGGCGGTCGGCGCCGGAGTGGTGCGCACCGTCGACGTGGAGCTACGGGACATGCGGATCACACCGTCCGCAGTGGTGGTGGATGCCGGCACCCGCGTGCTGTTGCGGGTGACCAACACCGACGCCGTACCGCACGACCTGCGGCTCGCCAACGGCGTCCGCACCGACCGGTTGGCCACCGGGGACACCCAGGAGATCGACGCCGGCGTGATCAACGGCGAGCTACCGGGCTGGTGCACGGTCGCCGGGCACCGCATGGCCGGCATGACCATGACCATCAGCACGAACAGCGCGCCCGGCGACGCCGGTCCGAACCGCAACGGTGGGCACTCGTCGCACTCCGCCTCCGACGGCACCACCGGCAACGCGCCGAGCGCCGGCTGGAAGCCCTGGGACGCGACGTTGCCGCCCTCGTCGTCCGACCTCGTGCACCAGGTCGAACTGCGGGTCACCGAGCAAGAGGTGGAGGTCGCACCCGGCGTCCGGCAACGCCGATGGACCTTCGGCGGCACCGCTCCCGGTCCGGTGCTGCGCGGCAAGGTCGGCGACCGGTTCGAGATCACCCTGGTCAACGACGGAACCATCGGCCACAGCATCGACTTCCACGCCGGTGCCCTCGCCCCCGAGGAGCCGATGCGCACGATCGAACCCGGCGAGCGACTGGTCTACCGGTTCACCGCCCAACGGGCAGGCGCTTGGCTGTACCACTGCTCGACCGCACCCATGTCGCTGCACATCGCCAACGGCATGTACGGCGCGGTCGTCGTCGACCCACCCGACCTGCCACCCGTCGACCACGAGTACGTCCTGCTCGGCGGTCAGCACTTCGCCGGTGAACCCGGGAGCGACGAACAGACCGCCAGGATCGCCGACGGGCGGCCGGACGGCTGGCAGTTCAACGGCATGACCAACCAGTACGACCACGCGCCCCTCACCGCCGGGGTCGGTGAGCGGGTCCGGTTCTGGGTGGTCAACGCCGGGCCCGGTGACCTGCTCAGCTTCCACGTCGTCGG
>NZ_JBFAMT010000103.1:0-14879 GCF_040656635.1 Actinosynnema sp. NPDC049800
GGTTCCGATCGGAGCCGCGGGGAGCCGCTTGCGGGGTGACGGGGCGGCCCGCGGTGCGCGGGCCGCCCTCGCCCGTTCCTAGGCCCGGGCCCACCGCTGGTTGGCGCCGGTGTGGCAGTTCCACACGATCACCGCGGAGCCGTTGGCGGTCGCGGCGGCGTTGACGTCGAGGCACAGCCCGTTCTGCACGTTGCTGATCGTGCCGTTGGTGTTGAGGTTCCACTGCTGGTTCGTGCCGCCGGTGCAGTCCCAGATCCGCACCCGGCTGCCCGCGGCGGCGTTGCTCGGCATGTCGAGGCACTTGCCCAGCACCTGCAGGGCCTTCCCGTTCACCGCGAACTGCTGGTTGGCGCCGCCGTTGCAGTCCCAGATGATCATCTGCGTGCCGTTGGCCGAGTTCGCGCCGTTGACGTCCAGGCACCGGCTGCTCGCCTCGCCCCGCAGCCGGAACGTGGTCGGGTCCGGGCCGGGGCCGGGGCCCTGCTCACCGGTGAAGAACTTCCACACCTCGCCCTTGACCCAGCTCCTGGCGCCGGACTCGCAGCCCGCGCACCCGTCCACCGGTCCCTGCTGGTGGCCACCGTCGAACGGGGCCCAGACGACCGGGTACCCGGTCCGGCACCCCGAGTAGGCGGTAGTGATGTGCGTGTTGCTGCCCCGGGCCGGCTCCGGCGGGTTCTGCACCGTGCAGCCGTTGTTGCGGACCCACCGGTCGCGCTGGCCGCGTCCGCTGCCGATGTTGTCCGAGATGCCGTGGAT
Organism: Actinosynnema sp. NPDC049800; assembly: GCF_040656635.1. NCBI lineage: Bacteria > Bacillati > Actinomycetota > Actinomycetes > Pseudonocardiales > Pseudonocardiaceae > Actinosynnema > Actinosynnema sp. NPDC049800. The sequence continues at coordinate 760 of NZ_JBFAMT010000103.1, forward strand.
GCCCATGTAGGCGACGGGTGCGGTGCCGCCCGCGCAGCCGCTGATCTCACCGGGGGAGGCGATGGCGGCGATGGCGCGGAACACCGTCGGCCGGGAGCACGCCAGCGAGATGCTCATCGCGCCGCCGTAGCTGAAGCCGAGCGAGAAGCGCTGCGTCGTGTCGACGCAGAGGTCGTCCTCGATCCGCTTGATCATGTTGTCGACGAAGGTGACGTCCTCGCCGCCGGAGTTGCCCCAGCCGTTGTTGAGGCCCTGGGGCGCGACGAAGATCGCGGTGTTGTTCGACAGCTGCTTCAGCCCGTAGTGGGCGTAGACGGCCCCGTCGCTCCCGCCCCCGGCGACCTGGTCCATGGTGCCGCCCAGCCAGTGGAACCCGAAGACCAGCCGGTGCTGGTAGGTGTTGTTGTAGTTGTCGGGGATGCTCAGGATGAAGCTGCGGGTCTTGCCGCCGCTCTGGATCGTGTGCGTGCCGCTGCGCAGGGTCGGCGCCTTGCCGCAGCCCGGGGTCGCGGCGGCGGTGGTGACGGTGTCCGACGCGGCGGGCGCCGCGGGTGCGGGCTCGGCGCCGGCGATGTCGGCGCCGGTCAGCAGCAGTGCCGCGGCGGCGCCGATCACCGTCCAACGCCGGTGGGGGCGGTTGTCCTTTGACACGGGTGTGCTTCCGTTCTGTGTGGTGTGGCTTGCTGATGAGCTCGGGTCGGCGGTCATCCGCTGCCCTCCGGCGCCGTGTCGGCCGGGATCGTGCCGGAGTCCGGCCCGGACGGCAGGTACACGTGCACGTGGCCCTTGCCGGCGTCGATGCTGATCACGTCCAGTTGGAGCGCGGCCACCGACCAGGTGCGCAGCGCCAGCGTGCGCTGCGCGCCGGCCAGGGCCAGCAGGTCGCCCGCGAGCGGTTCGGGGGCGGTGACCGCGGCGGCGAACCCGTCGACCGCGGCGGCGAGCTGTTCGACGGCGGTGCGCATCCCGGTGCGGGCGACGTTCACGCCGTTGCCCGCGGACGGTGTCTCGGCGTACCGCCGCACCTCCGCGGACACCACGTCGCGCCAGCCGCGCACCTCGTCGATCGCGGGCGCGGTGGGCGAGCCCGTGCCCGGCGGGGGAGCCGCCTTCGCCATCGCCTGCAACACCGGTGTCAGGCGTTCCCGGCCACCCTTGGCGAGCTCGATCAACGTGCCGACGTGCTCGACGTCGCGCTGCGCCTCGGCCTGCTGCAACTCGGCGATCCGGCGCTGGGTCGCGTCCGGTCCCGACGTCCACGAGCCCGACACGAACGCGACGGCGAACCCGAGCGCGAACGCGGTGACCAGGGCGGTCACCGGACCCCACGACGAGCGTGGTGATCGCGGCCCGGCTGCCTGGCGCAGCGACTTGCCCCGCCGCACCGGCGTGGTCCTGCCCATGACCTTCCTCCTTGCCGTGCGAAGGAACCCGGCGGTGCGGGTCCGCGGCCCCGGCGCGTGCCGGAGCCGCGGACCGCCCGCTCAGGGCAGCGTCCAGCGCTGGTTGGCGCCGCCGTTGCAGGTCCAGATGATCAGCTGCGTCCCGTCGGCGGAGCTGCCGCCGTTGGCGTCCAGGCACTTCGTGCCGTTGCGGAGCGAGCCGTCGGACTGGGCCGACCAGTTCTGCGAGCCCGAGCCGTTGCAGCTCCACAGCTGCACCAGCGCGCCGTCGGCGGTGCTGCCGCCGTTGACGGTCAGGCACTTGCCCAGGGCCCGGAGCGTCTGCCCGGTGCGCGTCCACGTCTGGTTCGCGCCGTCGTTGCAGGTCCACAGCTGGACCTTGGCCCCGTCGGCGGTGCTGCTGCCGTTGACGTCGACGCACTTGCCGCCGATGCCGACGATGCGGCCCGTCCCGCCGCCGGTGCCCGGCGTGCCGACCCCGTTGCCGGTGAACGTCATCGAGTCGACGTCGAAGGAGCTCGTGCCGGTCCGGAACACCATGAACAGCTCCGTCGTGCCACCGGGGTTGGTCACGTTCACCGCGGGCGTGCTCACGTAGTTGTCCCAGCCGCCGGTGCTCGGGACGGGGACCGTGGCGATCAGCGCGCCCGTCGGCGAACCGGCCCGGAACTCGATCGAGCCGCCGCCGCTGGGCGACGACAGCCGCACGGACACCTGGCTGATCCCGGTGAAGTTGTACGGCTTGAACGAGACCCAGTCGTTGGTGCCGATGTCGCCGACCCGACCGCCGGACTCGGCGCCGGACTGCGACACCACCCGCACGCCGGAGGAGCCGGTGAAGTACTCGACCTGCTTGCGCTTGGGCTGCAGGAGGACCTTCCGGTTGCCTTCCAGGGCGGGCACGCCGGACGTGCCGTTGTCGGTGTACCGGCTCGCCGCCACCCAGAACGAGTTCAGGCTGGCGTGCGCGCTGTCGGTCTCGGCCGTGAACGTGCCGGTGCAGCCGGGGATCGGCGCGAGGTCGTGCCCGTGCTGGTCGTGGCCCAACGCCGGGGTGGTGGTCACCTTCGAGCAGTCGATGGAGGCGTCCTCGGGGTCGGTGACCGTGACCGTGTACGGGATCGAGTCGCCCCAGCCGAACATGCCGCCGTCGGGGACGCTCAGGTTGACCGTCGGCGCGGTGTTGCCCGAGGTCACGACCACGCTGGTGACGCCGGACTTCCCGCCCACGTCGGTGACGGTGAGCTTGGCGTTGAACTGCCCCCTGGCCGAGTAGGTGTGCGTGGGGTTGGCCTCGGTGGACGTGCTCCCGTCGCCGAACTCCCACCGGTAGGTCACCGGACCGCCTTCCGGGTCACCGGAGCCCGCGCTGGAGAACCGCACCGTCAGGGGTGAGGAACCCGAGGTGGGCGTCCCGGTGGCGGTCGCGACCGGACTGCGGTCGCCGCTCTTGTAGTCGATGCGGTAGAGCCCGGAGTCGGGGTTGTCCCGACCGTAGCCGGAGCCCCATTCGAGCAGGTACATCGCTCCGTCCGGGCCGAACTTCATGTCCAGCGGCGACTTGAAGCTCAGGTTCGACAGGAAGTCGTTGATCTTCAACAGCTTCCCGTCCTGGCCCACCCGGAACTCCCACATCCGGTTGCGCGACCACTCGCCGAAGAACGGGGTCTGGTCGAAGTAGGCCGGGAACTTGGTGGGGGAGGGGTTGTTCGCGTCGTACCGGTAGATCGGGAACGCGCCGGGCGCCTCGCCGCCGGAAGGGCTGCCCATCTCCGGGAACTTGTTGCCGTTCGCGCCGTTGCCGTACCAGACCTCGGCCTTGCGCGCGGCCGGGAGCGTGGTCAGGCCGGTGTTGTTGGGCGAGTTGTTCACCGGCTGGTCGCAGTTGAACTTGGCGCCCGACTGGCCCGTGGCGAAGTTGTAGTCGTTGAACGGGATGTTGTCGCCGATGCAGTACGGCCAGCCGTAGAAGCCGGGCGAGGTGATGACGTTCCACTCCACGGTCCCGCCGGGTCCGCGGTTGGGGTTGTCGTTGGCCGCGTCGGGGCCGTAGTCGGCCGCGTAGATCGTGCCCGACGTCGGGTGCACCGAGAACCGGAACGGGTTGCGGAAGCCCATCGCGTAGATCTCGGGCCTCGTCCTGGCCGTGCCCGGCGCGAACATGTTGCCGGACGGGATGGTGTAGGTCCCGTTGGTCTCCGGGTGGATGCGCAGGATCTTGCCCCGCAGGTCGTTGGTGTTCGCCGAGGTGGCCTGGACGTCGTTGTTCGCCCAGCCCGGCCGCTCGTCGATCGGCGCGTAGCCGTCCGAGCGGTGCGGCTGGACGTCGTCGCCGGTGCCGATGTAGAGGTTGCCGTTCGGGCCGAACGCGATGTAGCCGCCGGTGTGGCCCGGCTCCGGCGCCTGCCGCGACGACGGCACCTTCATCAGGATCCGCTCGCTGCCCAGGTCCAGCGAGTCGCCGTTCACGGTGAACCGGGAGACGCGCGCGATGTCCTCGCCACCGCCCGCCGGCGAGTACATCAGGTAGATCCACTTGGTGGTGGCGAAGTCCGGGTCGAGCGCGAGCCCGGTCAGACCGTCCTCGCCACCGGTGTAGACGCTCAGGGACGCCGCCGTGACGGTGGTGCGGGTGTCCGGCTTGTGGATCTTCACCTTGCCGCCGTACTCCGCGTAGAAGACGCGGCCGTCCTTGGCGACGTCGAGCGCCGCCGGTCCGACCGTGTTGTCGTCCAGCGTCACCTTCTCGAAGCTGCTCCACACGGTGGGGCCGCAGTCGGCCTGCACCTTGCCGCCCGCCGACTCCACGCCGCCCTTGACGTGCTCGCGGAACAGCGGCTCGGAGTAGCTGGACGCCTGGTGGCCCATGGCGGTGGCCCACAGCCGGCCGCCCTCGTAGTTGCGGCACCACGAGATCGGGTGGTCGTAACCCATCCGGCTGGAGCCGGGGTCGTACGTCGTCTCGTCGGCGGTCACCAGCACGTGCGCGCTGCCGCGCGCGGAGCGGGTGAAGTTGTACCACTCCTCGGTGCGCGTCCACCGGTCCGGCAGCGCCGCGCCGGACGGGTGCTTGCGGTCGGCGACCTTGGCGGTGCCGGACACGGTCGCCGAGTGCGCGGTCATGGTCATGCCGAGCATCTGGTCCCACCACGGGAACTGCTGCTCGATGTTCATGTCCGTCGCGTTGTGGATCGCGGCGAAGCCGCCGCCGGCGCGCATGTACTTCTGCGCCGCGGCGCGCTGCGCGTCGTTGTCCCACACCATGCCGGAGGTCTGGAGCATGACGACCACGTCGAACGTGGCGAGGGAGGCGTCGTTGAAGATCGACGAGTCCTCGCTCTTGGTCAGCTCCCACTCGTTCTGGGCGGCCAGCTGCTCGAACATCGTGATCCCGGCGGGGATCGAGTCGTGGCGGTAGGCGCCGGCGGCGGTCTTGCTGAACAGCAGGACGTGGAACCCTTCGGGGTGCGCGGGCGCCGGCGCGGTCGCCAGCCCCAACATCACCACCACGCAACCTGCTATCGACAGCAGGCGCGCGAATCTGTGTCGCATGGCCACTCCTCTGGGGCACTCGAAGGCGACTGACGGGATTACGCGGCGGCGGAGTGCGGGCGGGAACGACGGCGTCCGGCGGCGGTCACCGGGACCGGCGTGCTACGTGCGCGTGCGGCGGCGGCCGGTGCACGAGGGTCGAGCCGGCGCGGTGCACGGCACCGCGCCGGCTCGGATTCGGATTCCAGTCCGCTTGGAACACCACGGGCTGTCGACCGCGGTGGGCTCAGGGCGCTTCAGGGGGTGGGGCGGACTCGTCCGCGCTCATCGGCGGCGATGATCGAGCCCATCGACGAGCAGACATGATCGCTCCCTCGGTGCGTCGTTGCCCGGGTGCTGAATGTCATACATGTACGCGCGTAGGTTCGCCGCGATTTGTAGCACACATTTGCCGAACGAGTCCAGATCCGAGCGCACGCCCGGCACACCCCATCGTCGTGGACGAGGGGTGTCGAGCGGTACCGGTGGTCAGCCGAAGAGTCGGCGCTGGATCTCGCGGCGGTAGTCCTGCAGGGTGTTGTCGATGTGGACGCCGGCGGCCGCCGCGGCGGCTTCGGGGTCGCCGTCGCGGATCGCCTGGTAGATCGCGACGTGCTCGTCGACGGCCTCGGCCGCGTGCCCGCCGACCGAGCCGTGCAGCCCGATGGTGCTGGACTGGCGTTGCAGGCGGCGGGCCTCGCGCACGGCGGCGGCGAGGAACTGGTTGTGGGACGCCGCGGCGACCGCGAGGTGGAAGTCCTCGTCACCGCGTTCGAACAGCGCGGCCTGGTCGGTCAGGTGGCCTTCGCGGCAGGTCTCCGCGGCGGCGGCGATGGCGCGCAGCTCGGCCGGGGTGGCGTGGGTCGCGGCCAGTCGGCTGGCCGCGGTCTCCTGCACCCGGCGGAACTCGAAGAGCATGTAGACGTGGTCGAGGTTGGTGGGCAGGAAGAAGCCGCCCCACCGCGAGGAGCCGAGCATGCCCTCGTCGTCGGCCACGTAGAGCCCGCGCCCCTTGTGCGCCCGCACCCGTCCGATCGCGGAGAGGATCTTGACGGCTTCCCGGACCACGGTCCGGCTGGTGCCCATCCGCGCGGCCAGCTCGTTCTCGGTCGGCATCCGGTCGCCGGGCCGCAGCTCCAGCTCGGCGATCAGCTGGAGGATCTGCTCGGCGACGAGCTCGTAGCCCGGCCGGTACGGACCGGGCGCCGGGGTGGTGTCCGGTTGCCCGGTCGGGCCGTCCGGCACAAGTGCGCCATCCGTCAACGCCGCTCCTTAGTGACGGGGTCGCCAGAAGGGTATGACCGGCTCACCCGCTGTCCGCCCAGCCCACCTCCGGGTAGGGCGGCCACCGTCGAGCGCGCGTCGCGGTGCCTGGCTCGTGCACGTCAGGTGCGGATCGTACTCGGTGCTAACGATATGCGGGCACCGGGGCAAAAATAAGCATGCTTATTTGGCCCCGGTGGCGGCTGTCGGGGGTCGTGGACGTCGAGGACCGCCGACGGGTCGAGCCTGGCTCAGCCGTGCCAGGCGCAGCTTCACAGCCGTTCGGGCGGCAACCGGTAGACGCGGGTGGCCGTGCCGCCGAACACCTCGTCGCGCTCGGCGGAGCTGAGACCGGCGGTCAGGCCCTCGGCCGCCGCGACGACCTCCTCGTACGAGCCCGCGAGCAGGCAGACCGGCCAGTCGGAGCCGAACATCACCCGCGACGGACCGAACGCGTCCAGCACGACGTCGGCGTACGGACGCAGGTCCGCCACGGTCCACCCGACCGGGTCGGCCTCGGTGACCATGCCCGACAACTTGCAGGTGACGTTCGGCTCGGCGGCGAGCCCGCGGAGGAGGGACGCCCACGGTTCGAGGTCGCCGGCGGCGATCGGGGGCTTCGACAGGTGGTCCAGCACGAACGTCGCCCCGGGCAGCGCGCGCACGGTCTCGATCGCCGCCGGCAACTGGTGCACGAGGGTGAGCAGGTCGTAGGCCAGCCCCGCCTCCGCGACCGCGCGCAGCCCGCGCCGGACGTCGGGCCGGGTCAGCCACCGCGGGTCCGGCTCACCCTGCACCAGGTGCCGCACCCCGACGAGCAGGTCGCCGCCAGGACCGGCGCGCAGCGCGGCGAGCACGTCACCGATGCCGGGATCGGTGAGGTCGACCCACCCGACGACGCCCGCCACCAGACCTTTGCCCTCGTCGGCGGACAGGGACAGGAACTCGGCCGTCTCCTCGACCTCCGGGAGGACCTGGACCAGCACCGTCCGGTCGATCTCCGCCACCGCCGCGACCGACGACAGGTCGTCGAGGGTGAAGTCGCGGCGGATCGGGGCGAGGTCCGCTCCGTCGAGCCAGTCGTGGGCACGAGGGCTCGGCCCGGTCGAGGTCGGCGTGCCCGCCGGGAGCCGCCAGACGTGGTGGTGCGCGTCTATCCGGATCATGTCGTCTCCACCTCGGTCGGCCGCCGCACGAGCGCGGCGAAGGCTAGCAACACATCCCACCTCATCGGACGCGGGCGTTGCCGGGCGGTCAGGCCCGCTGGAGCAGGAAGCGCTGGTTGTCACCCCCGCCGGGGGTCCACTGGGAGATGCGCGCGCCGTCGGCGGTCGACGCGCTCCACACGTCCATGGCCAGGTTGCTGAGCCGGTTGACCAGGCTGACGACACCGCCGCCCTGGTCGACCACGCGCCACTGCTGGCTCGTGGCGTTGGTGTCTTGTCGCTGGGTGATGTCGGCGCCGGTGCTCGAACTCGCGACCTGGAGCACCAGGCCGCTGTGCCGGGCCCGGACGCGGTAGTAACCGCCGCCCGAGTCGACGAAGTCGAACTGCTGGTTCAGCCCGCCGGTCGCCGACCACTGCTGCAGCAGGGCCCCGGCGGCGGTGGACACGCCGCTGATGTCGGCGAACTTGCCGCTGTGCCGCGCGACGAGCCGGTAGTACACCCCCGGCTGCACGATCGGCCCGCTGCCGCCGCCCTGCCCGGTCACCCGGTACGTGTGCCCGGCCTGACCCGGGAACTCGACGACGTCCGCCTCGGGCTTGGTCGGCTGCACGACCGCGCCGCTCGTCGTGTCGGTCAGCTCGAACGTGCCGGTGAACACCCGGTTGCGGATCCGGACCGCGCCGTCGCGGTCCGGCGTGACGGAGAGGGTGATCGCGGTGCTGCTCCAGGTCGCGCCGACCGTGTACCCGCCGCGCCCGCGCAGACCCGTCACGCTGCCCGTCGGCCACGCCGGCGGCAGCGCGGGCAGCACGTGCAGCTCGCGGTTGTGGCTGTGCAGCAGCATCTCGGCGATGCCGGAGGTCGCGCCGAAGTTGCCGTCGATCTGGAACGGCGGGTGCAGGTCGAACATGTTGGGCGCGAGCCTCGCCGGCGTCACCAGGTAGCGGATCAGGTCGTGCGCCCGGCCGCCCTCCTCCATCCGCGCCCAGTAGTTGATCTTCCAAGCCAGCGACCACCCGGTGCCGTCGTCGCCGCGCAGCTGGAGGGTTCGGCGGGCGGCCTCGAACAGCTGGGGCGTGCCGCGCTTGGTGATCTGGTTGCTCGGGTGCAGGCCGTACAGGTGCGAGACGTGCCGGTGGTTCGTCTCGGGCTCCACCCAGTCGTAGAGCCACTCCATGATGTTGCCGCGCGAGCCGACCCGCATCGGGGCGAGCCGTTGCGCCGTCGCGCGGACCCGGGTGCGGAAGTCGGCGTCCACGCCGAGCACCTCCGAGGCGCGGGCGCAGCCCTCGAACAGGTCGCGCAGGATCTGCATGTCCATCGTGGGACCCGCGGCCACGCTGGCGTTCGCGTGGTGCGGCAGTTCCGGCGAGTTCGACGGGTTGGTGACCAGCCACTTCAGCGTCGGTTCCTCCACGAGGGTGTCGAGGAAGAACTGGGCGGAGCCCTTCATCGCGGGGTAGTAGGACCGCAGGAACTCGACGTCGCCGGTGAACAGGTAGTGGTCCCAGATCATGGTGGACAGCCACGCGCCGCCGGTCTGCCACATGCCCCACAGCGCGCCGTCCACCACCGAGGACCCCCGCCACCCGTCGGTGTTGTGGTGGGTGACCCAGCCGCCGGCGTTGTACTGCGCACGCGCGGTGCGGGCGCCGGTCACGGTGAGGTCGTTGATCATCCGGAACACCGGCTCGTAGCACTCGGCGAGGTTGGTCGTGTCCGTCGGCCAGTAGTTCATCGGCAGGTTGGCGTTGATGGTGTACTTCGAGTCCCACGAGGGGGTCAGCTGGTCGTTCCAGATGCCCTGCAGGTTCGCGGGCTGGCTGCCCGGCCGCGACGACGCGATCAGCAGGTACCGGCCGTACTGGAAGAGCAGCGCGGAGAACTGCGGGTCGACCGCGGTGTTGTGCTGGGAGATCCGGACGTCGGTCGGCTGGTCCGCCGCCGCGGTGCGACCGACGTCGAGGGTGACGCGCCCGAACAGCCGCTGGTAGTCGGCCACGTGCCGGCTGCGCAGGACGTCGTACGCCGTGCCCTGCGCGCCGCTGAGGCGGCCCCGCGCGATGCCCTGGTAGTCGCCCGCCACGTTGCGGTAGTCGACGTAGCTGGTGCCGATCGAGATCAACAACGTGACGCTGTTGGCGTTGGTCACCCGCAGCGTGCCGCCGGAGCTGCTGGTGCTGCCACCCTCCGCGACGGCCTTGGCCAGCGCGAGGAACCGGACCGAGCCCGCGATGCCCCGCTGGTCGCCGGACCGGCCGTCCAACCCGATCGTCGTGCCGTCCGGGCTCGACGTGGTCGCCCGTTGCGGCGTGCTGAACGTGGCGGTGAACGAGATCGACCCGGGCGTCTCGGCGGTCAGGCGCATCGCGATCACCTGGTCCGGCGCGCTGGCGATCACCTCGCGGCGGTACCGCACGTTGTTCGCCACGTAGGTCACCACGGTCGTGGCCGTGGTCAGGTCGAGCCACCGCTGGTAGCCGGACACCGTGCCGGGGCTGGGGAAGGTGAGCCTGAGGTCGCCCACGGGCTGGTAGGCGAGCTGGCCGGCCGGGTTGCCCAGCATGGCCTGGTCGATGAGGCTCTGCGCCTGCGACCACTGGTTCGCGAACACCAGGCGTCTGATCTCCGGCAGCGCGGCCGCACCCCGCGTGTTGGTGTAGTCGTGCGGACCGCCGGCCCACACCGTGTCCTCGTTGAGCTGCAACCGCTCGGTGTCGGCGTTGCCGAAGACCATCGCGCCGAGGCGGCCGTTGCCGATCGGCAACGCGCGGAGCCACTCCGTGCCGGCCTGCCGGTCGTACCACAAGGCCAGGTCGTCGACCGCGCGCACTTCCGGCGGCGCGGCCGAGTCGGCACGGGCCACCGCGGTCCAGCCGCCCGGCACCAGCGCGGCCCCGGCGCCCGCCGCGCCGAGCTGCATGAGTCGCCTACGTGGCAAGTCCGACATGCTGGATCCTCCAAAGCGGACGGTGGTGGACCGGGCGCGGGCCACGACTGTCCTCAGTGGCCGGTGGGCCGCCGGATCGCGGCGCAACGCCCGCGGCTCGGCCGGAGCCCTCCGGGCAACGTAGCCATCGGCGAACGGTGCCGTCAATGCTTGACGGGCGATTGATGTTAGCGATAACACGTGTTTCTTGCCGAGGCACCCGATCAATTGCGCATTCGCCTGGCAGTTTTGACGAAGCCGTTGCGGCTAAAGGGTTAGCGCTAACAATTTTAGCAAGTCGAACGTTGACGCCCCGAGTCGTGGGTGGCTACGGTGCGGGAAGGCTCCGGAAGGTCCGCCGGCACGAGGTGGGCAACCCGGCCGCACCCGTCGACGATGACGAGGGGGCTCTTCGATGCGACGAACACATCGGGCTGGACCGGGCGCCGTGTTCCGGCCGGCGCGTCCGCCCGACCCCGGTCGCCGGGCGCCGTCTATTGAGGACAGTGCGGCGCACGTCGCCCGGACTCCCGGCGGGCGACCGGCGAAGTCGTTGCTTTAGCCGATCATTAGCACTTAGCCTCCGCTCCGGTCCGAATCGGTTCGAATCGCGCACCGACCGATTCGTGCGGAGTACCCGTGGTTCACCGGCGAACCGTCCCGGCCGTGCCCGCCTTCGCGGTCGCGTGCGGAGTCGGTCCGCCGCGCCACCCGCCGCCGGCACCGGCCCGTCGACGGGGTGATCGCGGAAAAGTCGCCCGAATTCTTCCCGACTTCGACTGGGAACGCTCCCGGACACCTCCGGGCGCCGCCGGCCGGGTCGAAGCCCCGTCAGCTGAGATCAAAGGGTGTGAGCCTGCCATGAGACATCGGGTCAGGGCGGCGTTGTCCGCCGCTCTCCTCGTGGCCGCCGGTGTGGTGGCGACGGTGATCGGCTCCTCGTCACCGGCGTCCGCGCACGCGGTCAACCCCGCCGACTTCCAGCAGGTCGAGCTGGCCCGCGGGGTCGGCGAAGTGGGCGAGCCGATGACGCTCGCCGTCCTGCCGGACCGCTCGGTGCTGCACACCGCCCGCAACGGGACGGTGCGCCGCACCACGGCCGCGGGCGTCACCAGCGTGATCGGCACGGTGCCGGTCTACACGCACGACGAGGAAGGCATGCAGGGCATCGGGGTGGACCCCGGCTTCGCCACCAACCGGTTCATCTACCTGTTCTACGCCCCGCCGCTGTCCACCCCGGGCGGTGACGCGCCGGCCACCGGTTCGGACTTCTCGGCGTGGAAGGGGGTCAACCGGCTGGCCCGGTTCACCCTGAACGCCGACTTCACCCTGAACATGGCCAGCCAGATCACCGTGCTGGAGGTCGCGACCGACCGCGGCAACTGCTGCCACGTCGGCGGCGACATCGACTTCGACGCGGCGGGCAACCTGTACCTGTCCACCGGGGACGACTCCAACCCGTTCGACTCCAGCGGCTACACCCCGATCGACGAGCGGACCAACCGCAACCCGGTCTACGACGCGCAGCGCAGCGCGGGCAACACCAACGACCTGCGCGGCAAGGTGCTGCGGATCAAGGTGAACGCCAACGGGTCGTACTCGATCCCGGCGGGCAACCTGTTCGCGCCCGGCACCGCCAACACCCGGCCCGAGATCTACGCGATGGGCCTGCGCAACCCGTTCCGCTTCAACGTGGACAAGGCGACCGGCGCGATCTACCTCGGCGAGTACGGGCCCGACGCGGGCACGAGCAGCAACACGCGCGGGCCCGCCGGCCTGGTGGAGTTCAACCGGATCACCTCGGCGGGCAACTACGGTTGGCCGTACTGCGTCGGCTCGAACACCACGGCCGAGGCGTACGTCGACTACAACTTCGCCACCGGGCAGTCCGGCAGCCGGTTCAACTGCGCCGCGCCGGCCAACAACTCGCCGCGCAACACCGGGTTGGGCACGCTGCCCGCCGCGCGCTCGGCGTGGATCAAGTACGACAACTGCTCCTTCTCCGCGTTCGGCTGCGGCTCGGAGTCGCCGATGGCCGCTCCGGTGTACCGGTACGACGCGGCCAACCCGTCGTCGATCAAGTTCCCGCCCGCGCTGGACGGGCACGTGTTCGCCACCGAGTTCGGCCGGCGCTGGATCAAGACCATCGACGTCAACGCCGACGGGTCGGCCGGGCAGGTCAGCGACTTCCCCTGGCGCGGCACGCAGGTCATGGACGCCACCTTCGGCCCGGACGGCGCGCTCTACGTGCTGGACTACGGCACCGGCTGGGGCAGCGGTGACGCCAGCTCGGCCCTCTACCGCATCGAGTACAACCCGGCCGGGAACAAGGCGCCGACCGCACGGGCCGGCGCGAACCCCGTCTCCGGCAGCGCGCCGCTGACGGTGAACTTCTCGTCGGCCGGCTCCTCGGACCCCGAGGGCGGCGCACTGACCTACGCGTGGAACTTCGGCGACGGCGCCACGTCCACGGCCGCCAACCCCACCCACACCTACACGTCCAACGGGCAGTACTCGGCGACGCTCACGGTGACCGACACCGGAGGCCGCTCCGGTAGCGCCGGCGTGTCGATCTCGGTCGGGAACACCGCGCCCGTGGTGAAGCTGGACTCGCCGGTCAACGGCACCCTGTTCAGCTTCGGCGACGCCGTGCCGTACACGATCACGGCGTCGGACGCGGAGGACGGCACGATCGACTGCACCAGGGTGAAGCTGAGCTACGTGCTCGGCCACGACAGCCACGGGCACCCGATCACCACGCAGACCGGCTGCTCGGGCACGTTGCAGATCCCGGTGGACGGTGAGCACGACACGGCGGCGAACCTGTTCGCGGTGCTCGACGCCGAGTACACCGACTCCGGCGCGAACGGACAGCCGCCGGTGACCACGCACACGCAGCACGTGCTGCAGCTGCGGCACCGCCAGGCGGAGCACTACTCGACCCAGTCCGGCACCGCCCTGTACGACAAGGCCGCCGCCGAGGGCGGGCGGACCGTCGGCGACATCCAGAACGGCGACTGGATCGCGTTCGAGCCGTACGCGCTCGGCACGACCACGAGGTTCACCGCGCGGGTGTCGTCCGCCGGCTCGGGCGGCACGCTGTCGGTGCGCAGCGGTTCGCCCACCGGGCCGGTGCTCGGCTCGGTGACCGTGCCGGTGACCGGCGGGTGGGAGACCTTCACGGACGTCTCCACCACCTTGGCCAACGTGCCGCCGGGGACCATCGCGCTGTACCTGACCTTCGCAGGCGGCTCGGGCACGCTCTTCGACGTGGACGCCTACACGTTCGGCACGTCCACGGGGAGCACGCGGACCGGGCCGATCGTCGGGGTCGCGAGCAAGTGCGTGGACGTCAACGGCGGCAGTTCGGCGGACGGCGCGAAGGTCCAGCTGTGGACGTGCAACGGTGGCGCGAACCAGCGCTGGACGGTGAGCGGGTCCACGTTGCGCGCGCTGGACAAGTGCATGGAGGCGGCCGGCACCGCCGACGGCAGCCTGGTGCGGCTGTGGACCTGCAACGGCGGTGGCGGCCAGAACTGGACCGCCGGCGCCAACGGGTCGCTGGTGAACGCGCAGTCGGGCAAGTGCCTGGACGCCAACGGCGCCAGCTCCGCGGACGGCACGCAGTTGATCATCTGGAGCTGCCACGGCGGCACCAACCAGCGATGGACCCTGCCCTGACGGACCCGCCCTGACGGACCCGCCCTGATGAACCCGCCCCGACGAACCCCGCCCGGATGAAACCGGCAAGGTCCGCGGCGTTGGGGGGTTAGCCCCAACCCGGCGGCGCCCCCCCCCCCACCACCCCAGCGGGGCAAAAAAAAA
>NZ_JBFAMT010000104.1:0-14576 GCF_040656635.1 Actinosynnema sp. NPDC049800
CCGCGCGTGTCCTGTGACACGCGCGGCGGGGTGGGTTAAGCGGAGAGGGTGGTGATGCGGTGGCGGAGGGCGGTTTCCAGGTCGCGCAGTTCGCGGGCCGGGGCGCCCAGGCCGGTCATGGCGAGGCGGCGGGTTTCCAGGCGGTCGGTGCGGTAGCGGGGGAAGGCCAGGCGCAGGGCGCAGTCCAGCATGCCGAGGTGGTAGCGGATGAGCTCCACGATCCGCTGCGGCGGCGGAGGACGGTCGGCCTGCCACGCGAGGTCCGCCGCCCAGCCGGACAGCCGGCCGTACTGGGCCGCCACGGCACGTCCGCTGCGCGCCACTTCCCACGACGGCTCACCGGGTTGCGCGCAGTCGGCGATCACCGCCTCCGCCCGATCCTGCAGCGCCACGGCCTGGACCACGACCTCCAGCAACGCACCCAGCCGCACGAGTTCCGCCGCTGCCGGATCGAGCACGACGCTCGGTTCGGCACGGCCCTGTGCCCGGCGCGGACGGATGCGCACGGCTCACGGTACCGCGCACCGCCGCTTCGCAACCGCCCCAAGACCAACCGTAACGATCAAGTCGGACGCCCGGCCGGCGGTGGCGGGCTGCTCCCCGGCACGACCAAGCCGCTCTGGTACGCCGCCGCGATCGCCTGGGCCCGGTCGCGCAGCCCGAGCTTCATCAGGATCCGCCCCAGGTGCGTCTTCACCGTCGCCTCACCGACCACGAGGTGCCCGGCGATCTCCGGGTTCGAGAACCCGTGCGCCACGAGCACCAGCACCTCCCGCTCCCGCACCGTCAGCTCGCCCATCTCCGCCGACGTCGGCAACTGGTGCCGGGGCCGGGCCGCGAACTCCCGGATCAGTCCTTTCGCGACGGTCGGGTCAAGCCACGCCTCACCGGACGCCACCGTGCGCACCGCGTCGACCAGCTCGCGCGGCACCGCGTCCTTGAGCAGGAACCCGGTCGCACCGGCCCGCAGCGCCGCGTACACCGCCTCGTCGACGTGGTACGTCGTCAGGATGATGATCTTGGTGGCGTGGTCCTCGCCCGCCGGGTCCGCGTCGATGATCCGCCGCGTCGCCTCGACCCCGTCCACGCCGGGCATCCGCACGTCCATCAGCACCACGTCCGGGTGCAGCTCCGCGGCCCGCGCGACCGCGCCCGCCCCCTCGTCCGCCTCGGCCACCACCTCGATGTCCGGCTCGGCGTCGAGCAGCATCGCCAGACCCGCCCGCACCAACGGCTGGTCGTCCACCAGCATCACCCGGATCACCGGTGTTCCCGCACGGGCTCGCTCGCCACCGGCCCGGCGACCGGCAGCACGGCCGTCACCCGGAACCCGCCCGCCGGCGCCGGCTCGGCCGCCAACCTCCCGCCCACGATCGCCAGCCGCTCCACGAGCCCGGCCAGACCGTGGTTCGTGGACAGCGCCCGCTCCGGCCGCCGTCCCCGACCGTCGTCGGCGACCTCGACGGTGAGCTCGCACGGCTCCCACCGCAGCCGCACGTCCACCTCCGCGCCGGGCCCCACGTGCTTGGTCACGTTCGTCAACGCCTCCTGCACGACCCGGTACGCGGCGAGGTCCACGCTGGCCGCGAGCCGACCCGGCTCACCCTCCACCCGCGTGTGGACGCGCACCCCCGCCGCCGAGATCGTGCCGACCAGGTGCTCCACGTCGGCCAGACCCGGCTGCGGCCGGCCGGTCACCCCGTCGCCCGCCTCGTCGTCGTCGCTCAGCCGCAACGCGGTCAGCATCCGCCGCAGCTCGCCCATCGCCTGCTCGCCCGCCTCCTCGATGTGGCCGAGCGCCTGTCCGACCCGCACCGGGTCGCTGTCGAGCACCCGCCGCGCGCCCGCCGCCTGCAACACCATCACGGTCACCGAGTGCGCCACGATGTCGTGCAGCTCGCGCGCGATCCGGGTCCGCTCCCCCATCACCGCCTCGTGCGCCTCCACCCGGCGGCGGAACTCCAGGTCCTCGGCGTGCTGCCGGCTCAGCCGCGCCCACCGCCCGCCGGCCCACACGCAGCCGTACACGAGCAGGTAGAACACCAGCGTGGCGTAGGTGGCGACCATCCGCGCCTCGGGCGGCCGGGACGCGGCCTCGGTCAGCCCGGCCAGCACGGCGAGCACCGCGCACGCGAGCAGCGCGCCCGCCGACGCCTTCAGCCGCCCGTGCAGCGCGACGGCGAACAACGCCATGCACGGCACGGCGGTCGGCCGGAACTCCAGCTCGTTCGTCGGCATGACGAGCACCGCCCACACCCACACCACCCCGAACGCCAGCACGGGGTACCTGCGCCGCACCAGCAGCGCCGCGAAGCCGACCGCGACCAGGGCGACGAACAACCACAGACCCGCGCCCGCCGGCGTGCGGTTGCTGACCGCCGAGAACAGGAAGACGTCCACCGCGGTGGCCGAGGCGGCCAGGGCGACGTCGACCGCCGTGAAGCGGGACAACCACCGTGGCCGTCCCTCGCCGTCCATCAGGCCGATTCCTTCCGGCACGACGGCAGGTGGCCGCACGGGCCGATCGCCAGTGGTTCGCCCTCGAAAGCGCGCGCCTGGACCGACACGACAAGTCGCACGTTGGAACCGGACACCATTCCCTCCCCTTGTCACGCCATCCCGCGTTCGGTGCGCACGCATTTCCACGTGCTGGGAACAATGGCAACACATCTTCCCCGAACTATCGTCCACCCGGCGTCGGAGCTTGACGATCCCCCTCACGGTTTACCTCGATCGGGCGACGCAGCACGGGAAAGCGGACCCGGCGAATCCACCCGGGGACCGACGAAAAGGCACATCGCGTTTCCGCATGATTGCCGTACAAAACCGACGACCGAACCAGACCGACGGAGGCGCGAGTGTCCACGGAGCCAGTTCCGCGCAGCCACGCCAGGGTGTTGTCCGAATGGGAGACGGCGCACTGGAAATCGCTGCCCGCCGCCCAGCAGCCGCCGTGGCCGGACCGCCGCGCGCGGTCGTTCCGGGCGAGGCTGGCGCGGTTGGCCGGCCTGGTGACGCCCGGCGAGGTGGCGGCGCTGCGGCGCGAACTGGGCGAGGTCGCGGCCGGTCGGCGGCTCGTCGTGCAGGCCGGTGACTGCGCCGAGCCGTTCGCCGAGTGCGGTCCGCGCCACGTGACGCCCAAGGCGGCGCTGGTCGACCGGCTGGCGACGGCGCTCGGCGACGACGACCGGCCCGTGGTGCGGGTCGGCCGGGTGGCCGGGCAGTTCGCCAAGCCGCGCTCGCGGCCGACCGAGGTGGTCGACGGGGTGGAGCTGCCGGTGTACCGGGGCGACCTGGTCAACGCGCCGCAGGCGGACCCGACCGCCCGGCGCGCGGACCCGGCCAGGCTCGTCGCCGGCTACCACGCGGCGCGGTCGGCGACCGGGCTGCTGCGCCACCACCACCCGTCGCTGTGGACCAGCCACGAGGCGCTGGTGCTGGACTACGAGCTGCCGATGGTGCGCCGGGACGACCGGGGCGTCCCGCTGCTCACCTCCACGCACTGGCCGTGGATCGGCGACCGGACCCGCGACGTCGACGGCGCGCACGTGCGGCTGCTGGCGTCGGTGGCGAACCCGGTCGCCTGCAAGGTGGGCCCGGTCATGCGGCCGGACGAGCTGCGGGCGCTGTGCGAGCGGCTCGACCCGGAGCGGGAGCCGGGTCGGCTCACGCTGATCGCCCGCCTCGGCGCGGACGCGGTGTCCGAGCTGCTGCCGCCGCTGGTGGACGCGGTCCGCGCGGCCGGCCACCCGGTGATCTGGCTGTGCGACCCGATGCACGGCAACACGGTCACCGACGCCGTGGGCCGCAAGACCCGACTGGTCGCCACGGTGGTCCGCGAGGTCGCGGGTTTCCGGGCCGCCGTGGACGCCGGCGGCGGGGTGGCCGGCGGCCTGCACCTGGAAACCACTCCGGACGAGGTCGCGGAATGCGGTTGGGACGACTTCCCGACCGGCTCGTACACGAGCCTCTGCGACCCCCGGCTCAATCCCGGACAGGCGCTCGCCGTGATCGCGGCGTGGCGTGCGGTCCGACTTCAAGAGGGGGAAAAACATTGCGTGGCAACGTGATAGTGACGCCGCCGTGCACGTTCCGGACGGCGGAGGACTTCGCCGTCCTGGCGGGCGACACCGTGCTGGGCGCCGTCCGCCACTCGACCAGGGGCGGCCGGCCGCGGTGGGAGCACGGCCTGCCGGTCCTCCCGCTGCACATGCTGCGGCCGGGTGAGCCCGAGGTCGTGGAGGTCTGGCACACCGAGGGGAGCCTGGTCCGGACCGGCGAGCACAAGGGGCTGCTCTACGCGCACGACGGCGAGGTGCTGTTCTGCGCCGGGTGGATCGGGCCGTCGGCGGACTGCGAAGAGGCCGCTCACCAGGCGTACCTGGCGGCGTTCGAGCTGGTCGAGGCCCTGGGCTACCCGAACGTGTTCCGCATGTGGAACATGCTCGACGGCATCACGGAGCCCAGCGCGCGCGGCACCGAGGTGTACCGGGACTTCTGCGTCGGCCGGGGCAAGGCGTTCGACGAGCGCGGTCACGCCATGCCGGCGTCCACCGGCATCGGCTCGCTGGGCGACGGCGTCGCGTTCTACTTCCTGGCGCACCGGTCGCACACGGCCGTGCACCTGGAGAACCCGTTGCAGGTGCCCGCGCACGAGTACCCGGAGCAGTACGGGCCGAGGCCGCCGAGCTTCGCGCGGGCGACGTACCTG
This sequence comes from Actinosynnema sp. NPDC049800, assembly GCF_040656635.1. NCBI lineage: Bacteria > Bacillati > Actinomycetota > Actinomycetes > Pseudonocardiales > Pseudonocardiaceae > Actinosynnema > Actinosynnema sp. NPDC049800. The sequence goes on from NZ_JBFAMT010000104.1 coordinate 4,712, forward strand.
AAGCCGGAGCGGGGTCGGGGCTCGCTGTACGTGTCGGGCACCGCGAGCATCCTCGACCACGCCACCGTGGCGCCCGGCGACGTGGCGCGCCAGGTCCAGGTGACGCTGGCCAACATCGCCGCGCTCATCGGCGCGGACAACCTCACCGGGCACGGGATCGACGGCGGCTACCGCCTCGACGACCTGCGCGCGATCAAGGTCTACGTCAAGCGACCCGAGGACGTGCCCCTCGTGACGCGGCTGTGCCGCGACGAATTCTCCCGGCGCGCGGACATCGCGGTGTTCACCGTCGACGTCTGCCGCCCGGACCTGCTCGTCGAGATCGAAGGGATGACACCGTGAACCGAGAGGGAGCACCCATGCCGAACACGTCCGTCCTGGCCGAGCCGGACGCCGTCCGGATCCTGATGGTGACCGATGGGACGGCGAGCTTCGACCGGGCCGACTTCGGCCTGGCCACCCTCGTGGACGTGCTGTCCACGCCGCCCGGGCCGTGGGTCCGGTTCGAGGTGACGCGGGCGCACCGGGAGGAGAACCTGCCCTCGTTGTCCGCGGACCTCCCGGGGTTCCGGTTCGACGGGCACGACCTGGGCCAGTACGACCAGATCTGGTTGTTCGGCGTGGCCCGCGCGCCCCGGCCGCCGTTGGACCAGACCGAGTTGCGCGCGTTGGCGGAGTTCATGGACGCGGGCGGCGGCGTGTTCGCCACCGGCGACCACGAGGACCTGGGCGTGTCCATGTGCGGCGACCTGCCGCGCGTGCGGAGCATGCGCAAGTGGCACTGGCCCGATCCCGGCCCGAACGGCGAGCCGGTCGCGCCGTCGATCGACGGCCCGGACCGCAACGACACGCTGTCGGAGGGCCACGACCCGCTGTTCCAGCTCAACGACCAGTCCGACGACATCCCGCAGGTCATCACGCCGCGGATGTACGCGACGTCGGACTCGCCGAAGTGGGCGCACCAGGGCTACCCGCACCCGCTGCTGTCGGGACCGCGCGGCACGATCCGCGTGCTGCCGGACCACCCGCACGAGGGCGAGTGCTACGTGCCGGACGACCTGACCAGGTCGTTCACCTTCGACGGGTACGAGATGACCGAGTACCCGGCGGGGTTGGCGCCGGAGGTCGTGGCGTGGTCGACGATCAACTCCCGGGCCGCGGACCGCGACCCGCGCAAGGGGCGGTTGGACGCGAGCACGTTCGGCGCGATCGGCGCGTACGACGGGCACCAGGTCGGCGTCGGCCGGGTGGCGGTGGACGCCACGTGGCACCACTTCTTCAACGTCAACCTGGTCGGCGACCCGACCGTGCCGGAGGACCCGATCAAGAGCGTCGGGTTCGCCGCGTCGGCCGCGGGTCAGGCCGCGTACGAGGAGATCAAGGCCTACTTCCGCAACATCGCGGTGTGGCTGTCCCGGCCGACCACGCAGGAGGCCATGTGGTGGCGCGCGGTGTGGGCCACGCGCTGGCACCACCAGGTGGCGATGGACCTGCGGCCGGCGCTGATGGGCACGCCGGAGGACCTGGACCTGGCGGAGCTGCTGCGGATCGGCGCGGACGCCCGCCAGGTGCTGACGGCCACCGTCACCAGGGCGGACGCGTTGCAGTGGGCCGGCAGGCACGGCGTGGGCGCGGTCGACGCGGGCCTGTGGGAGACGGTCCGGCCGCACCTCGACCCGTGGCAGCCCCGATCGGGTGATGAAGAGGCGGGGCACCTGCCCAACCTCGTGCTGTCGCTGCTGCCGGAGCTGGTGCTGGACGCGGTGCTCGGCGCGGTCGTGTACGCGGTGGCCGCGGCGTTCCCGGAGCCGACCCAGGAGGCCCGTGACCGGGCGTCGGGCGTCGACTGGGCCGCGACGGTGCGCCCGCACCTGGACCGGGCGCTGGACGTGGTCGCGGAGCAGGTCCAGCGGACGGACACGCGGTTGCGGTCGTTGGGCGACACGCTCACCGCCGCCCGCCGGTCGGGCGCCTGAGCCCGACCGCTACGAGGGGGGATGACGGATGACCAGCGAGCTGACCAGCGAGCCGAAGACCGACCACGCGCCGCCCACCGGGACCACGCGCACGGCGCTGCTCGACCGGGCGTCACGCGCGGTGGACGGCGTGCTCGACCTGAGCGTCCCGCTGCTGCGGATCGCACTGGGCGTGGTGTTCCTGTGGTTCGGGGTGTTGAAGGTCGCCGGCACGTCGCCGGTGCGCGACCTGGTCGCCGACACCGTGCCGTTCCTGCCCGCGTCCTGGTTCGTGCCGAGCGTCGGCGTGTTCGAGGTGCTGGCGGGCATGGCGCTGATCGTGGCGGTGCAGGTGCGGGTGGTCGCGGCGCTGACGGCGCTGCACCTGCTCGGCACGTTCCTCGTGCTGGTGGTGCAGCCGGCGGTGGCGTTCCGCCACGGCAACCCGCTGCTGCTCAGCGTCACGGGTGAGTTCGTGCTGAAGAACCTGGTGCTGGTGGCCGCCTCGCTCGTGGTCGCACGGCACCACCGCCGACGGCGCTGAGACGCCGTCACGACCCGCCGGCCGGTCAGCTCTGAGGGGTGCTGACCGGCCGGCGGCGGTCGTGCGCGCTCAGGACATCGTGGGGCTCGCCGTGTCCTTCGCCCTGGTGTAGGTGAGGCAGTTGGCGGCGTGGTCTCCCTGTCCGGGCCCGACGCGCACGCCGGACGCGGTGCACTCCAGTTCGGCGTTGTGGATGCAGTCGGTGCGCGAGCACGCGCCGACCTGCGCGACGACCTTGGGCAGGCCGCCCTTGCGGGCCAGGGGGATGAACGTTCCGCAGTCGGCCGCCCCGTTCGCGCCGCTCACGGTGATCGCGAAAGCGTGACAACCATCGTGGTTGTACGAACAACCCGTGACCGTGCACGAGTTGACGGCCGGCATTTCCGTGGTGGTCATGACCACTCCTCTGGACAGCAGGTTCCCTGTCCGGGACGTTGCCACCGACCACCGGGTACCGCAACACGAAATCATTAAGGGGAGCCTAACCTAAAAGCCCGCACCACGATTCCGATCGGCGTCCGGAATTGCGTTTCCCCTTTGCGCGGCGACGGTCGCGCAGCCGATCGACCCACCGACCCGCGGCCCCGTCACGGGGTGATCGCGATGTTGGTCAGACCGATCACCGCACGGGTCGCGGTGTTCGACGCGTGCACCACGTTCGGCACGCCGGCGCACTTCGACGTGGAGGTGATCCGGATCGCGTACTGGCCGACGCCGCCCAGGTCCGAGCGGTTGTCCCGCCACACGTTGCCGCACCCGTTGGCGGACGACGGCGTGGTGGCGGGGTTGTGCGTCTCGTAGCCGTTGGCGAAGGTCCCCGGTGCGGCGAACGTGCCGGTGTTGCCCTCGATCGTGTAACCGGTGCCCTTCACGTCGACCCACGAGTCCGCCGAGTTCTGGCCCGAGATGCCGGTCCCGTCGAACGCGTTGCCCCGGATCACGCCGCCGACCGTGCCTTCCTTGACGTCGACGTGCTCGGCCGCGACACCCGGCCCGATCCGATTGCCGAGCACGTGCACCCGGTCGCTGCGGTCCACGCCGCCGGAATTGCCGTGGCAGGCCCAGTTCGAATTGGCGGACCCGAGGTAGACGGCTTCGCCGTACCCCGGCTGCCCGAGTCCCGTGTGGCTGATCGTGGAATCGCGCAGGACGCCGTCGGCCGACGAGCGCCGGAAGTGCACGGCTTCCTCGTCCACGTGGTGCACGTGCACGCGGTCGATCACGGTGTGGTGCGAGTTGTCCGCGACGATGCCCTTCTTCGACTCCCGCACGGTGAACCCGACCAGGTTCCAGTGCGGCGCGTCGTGCAGCCACAGCCCGTAGCCGGGATCCCAGCCCGGTGTCGGCGTCGGGCAGCCCGGCGCGGAACCCGACGGACCGTCGTTGACCAGCACCGCGTCGGCCGGACCGGTGAGCGTGACCGGAGCGCCGGCGGCGCCCGGCCGGGTGATCACGAACGAACCCCGGTACACGCCGGCGGCCATCCGGATGGTCTGCCCCGCCACGGCGCCGGCCAGGGCCGCCTGGAGCTGCGCCGGCGTGGCGACGTCCACGGTGGACCCGCCGGAGCCCGTGCCGGTCGTGGCGGCCACCTCGGCGCTCGCGCCGGAGACGTTGCCCGCCGCGTCGCGCGCCCGCACGGTGAACGCGTACGCCGTGCCCGGCAGCAGGCCGCCGACGGTCGTGGCGGTGGACGTCGCCGACGCGACCACGGTCGTGCCGCGCAGCACCTGGTAGTCGGTGACGCCGACGTCGTCGCTCGACGCCTCCCACGCCAACGACACCGAGCTCGCCGTCACGCCCGTCACCCGCGCACCGACCGGAACGGTGGGCGCGGACGTGTCGGGGACCGGACCTCCGCCGTCGCACGGCGTGCCGCCGACCGTGCAGCCGGTCGGCAGGCCGAGACCGGTGACGGTGAACCCGAAGCTCGCCGTGCCACCGGGCCGGACGCGGCCGTTGTAGCCCGCGTCGGCGAACCGGTAGTGCTGCCCGTCGCGGGTGAGCACGGAGCTCCACGCGTTGCTCACCGACGACCCGGGCGGCAGGTCGAACTCGACCACCCAGCCGGTGCTCTCCACGTCACCGGTGTTGGTCAGCACGACCTGCCCGCCGTACCCGGTGCTCCACACCGACGACCGGCTGACCGCGGCGGACAGCTCCGCCGCCACCGCCCGCGCCGCGCCGACGTGCACCCCGACCAGGCAGGCGAGCGCGACACCCACCGCCATCAGGCGCTTACCCATGCGATCGCTCCTCGCGTCTCCGGCGGCGGCCGTGAGTCGACCTCTGGCTACCACGTCGACGGCGGGCCGTCGAGCCCGTCACCTTTCGCCGCTCCGGCTCGTCCACCCGGTAGACGACCGGGAGGGGACCGATGCACGACGACCTGGCGGACCGATTCGAGGCGCACCGCGGGCACCTGCGCGCGGTCGCCCACCGGATGCTGGGCTCCCTGCCCGAGGCCGAGGACGCCGTCCAGGAGACCTGGTTGCGGCTGCGCCGGGTCGACGCCGACGGGATCGACAACCTCGCCGCCTGGCTGCGCACCGTGGTCTCCCGGGTGTGCCTGGACGTGCTCCGCCACCGCCGGACCCGCCGCGAGGACGTGGTCGAGCAGGTGCCCGACCTGCCCGCCGACGACGACCCGGAGACCGAGGCGGTGCTGGCCGACTCGATCGGACGGGCGCTGCTCGTCGTGCTCGACACGCTCGGGCCCGCCGAACGCGTCGCGTTCGTGCTGCACGACGCGTTCGCCGTGCCGTTCGAGCGGATCGCGCCGATCGTCGGCCGCAGCACGGCCACCACGAAGAAGATCGCCAGCCGCGCCCGGCACAAGGTCCGCGGCACGACCGCGCTCCCCGAGCCCGAGCTCACCCGCCACCGGCACGTCGTGGAGGCGTTCCTCGCCGCCGCCCGCGCGGGCGACTTCGACGCCCTGCTCGCCGTGCTCGATCCCGACGTCGTCCGCCGCGCCGACCCCGCCGTGCTGCCACCCGGCGCGGCGGCCGAGGTCCGCGGTGCGCACGCCGTCGCCGCCGAGACCGTCGTCCTCACCGCGAACGCGCGCCACGCCGAACCGGCCCTCGTGGACGGACGCGTCGGCATCGTCGTCGCACCGCGCGGACGGCTCCGGCTCGCCCTCACCGTCACGGTCCGGGACGACCGGATCGCCGCCTACGACGTCATCGCCGACCCCTCCCGCCTGCGGCAACTCGTCATCACGGTGCCGGGCGACTTTTATCGTGACTTGAATCAAGTACGCCAGTAAGGTCGGGCGCGGCTGCCAGTCCCCGGCCGGCGACCGCGCGGAACCCGCCGCCACCGCGCGGACGACGGCCGTGGACCTCCCTGTGAAAGGACCACGTCCATGCAGTCCCCTGCACCATCACGGCGCGCGTCGACCCGGTGGGGCGCCGCGGGCCTCGCCCTCGCCACGGCGGCGGCCGGCCTCGCGGTGGCCGTCGCCACCGCGCCGGCGGCTCAGGCCACCGTCCTGCCCAACGGCTTCAAGAGCGTCGGCTACCTGCCGTCGTGGGCGGGCAGCGTCAACGCCGTCCAGTACACCAAGCTCACCCACATCAACTACGCGTTCGCCCTGCCCAACTCGAACGGCACGCTCCAGGCCATCCCCGACCCGGGCAAGCTCGCGTCCCTGGTCTCCCTGGCCCACGCCAACGGCGTGCGCGTCTCGCTGGCCATCGGCGGCTGGAACGACGGCAACGACTCGGCGTTCGAGGCCCTGGCCGCCAACGCCACCAGCCGCACCACGTTCGTCAACGCCGTCGTCAACGCCGTCAACCAGCACAACCTCGACGGCGTCGACATCGACTGGGAGTACCCCGACCCCGGCGCGTCGGCGACCAACTTCACCGCCCTCATGGGCCAGCTCAGCACCGCCATGCACAGCCGCGGCAAGCTCCTCACGGCCGCGGTCGTGTCCGGCGGCGGCACCGCGGAAGGCGTCCAGACCGCCGTGTTCGGCCAGGTCGACTGGCTCAACATCATGGCCTACGACGGCGGCAGCCCGCACGCCAACTACGACTGGTCCATCGGCACCGTCAACTACTGGAAGTCGCGCGGCCTGCCCGCCGCCAAGGCCGTGCTCGGCGTGCCGTTCTACAGCAGGCCGAACTACTACACCTACGCGCAACTGGTCGCCATGGACCCGGCCAACGCCAACCGCGACTGCGTCACCGTCAGCGGCGTGCAGCAGTGCTACAACGGCGTGCCCACCATCAAGCGCAAGACCCAGTGGGCCATGGCCAACGCCGGCGGCGTGATGAACTGGGAGCTGTCGCAGGACACCACCGGCAGCACTTCCCTGCTCAGCGCCATCTACGACACGGTCATGGGCGGCACCACCCCGCCCGGCCGCACCGGTCCCATCACCGGCATCGCGGGCAAGTGCGTCGACGTGGCCAGTGCGTCGTCCGCCAACGGCACCGCCATCCAGCTCTGGACGTGCAACGGCACCACCGCGCAGAGCTGGACCGTCTCCGGCGACGGCTCGCTGCGCGCCCTCGGCAAGTGCCTGGACGTGGCGAGCGCGGGCACCGCCAACGGCACCGTCGTCCAGCTGTGGGACTGCAACGGCACGGGCGCGCAGAAGTGGCAGGCGGGCTCCGACGGCACGCTGCGCAACCCCGCCTCCGGCCGCTGCCTCGACGCCACCGGGCCCAGCTCGGCCGACGGCACCCGGCTGCAGATCTGGGACTGCTTCGCCGCCGCCAACCAGGTCTGGCGGCTCCCCGCCTGAGCGGACCCGGGCACGGCCCGTTCCTCGCGGAGCGGGCCGTGTCCCGCTTGCCCGCGGCACGGTCAACCGCAAAGGTGGTGCGATGGGTGAAGAGCGGGACGGCGTGGCGCTGACCAACCTCGACCAGCCGTTGTTCGACGGCGCCGACGCGACCAAGGGCGACCTGGTCGACTACCTCGACGCGGTGCGCGACCGGATCATCCCCGCCCTGGCCGGGCGACCGCTGTCGGTGGTGCGGGTGCGGCCGGGCCAGGAGCCGTTCACCCAGAAGAACCTGCCGAAGTACACGCCGCCGTGGGTGCGGACCGTGCCCCTGTGGGCGGAGACGTCCAAGCGGGAGATCCGGTACGCGCTGTGCGAGGACCGGCGCACGCTGCTGTGGTTCGCCAACCAGCGCGCGGTCGAGTACCACGTGACGCCGGCACCGGCCGACGCGTTCGACCGGCCCGACTACCTCGTGCTCGACCTCGACCCGCCGGAGGGCTCGGGCTTCGACGTGGTCGTGGCGGCGGCGAAGCTCGTGCGGCGGGCGCTGGCCGACGACGGGCTGACCGGTGTGGTGAAGACCAGCGGGTCCAAGGGCGTGCACGTGTTCGTGCCCGTGGAGGGCGTGGACCACGACGTGGCCGCCGCGACCCGGGCGTTGGCGGCGCGGGCCGAGCGCCTCGACCCGGAGCTGGCGACCACGGCGTTCATCAAGGACGACCGGGGCGGGCGGGTGTTCCTCGACTCGACGCGGGCCTACGGCTCGACCGTGGCCGCGGCGTACAGCCCCCGGATCCGGCCGGGCGCCACGGTGTCGTTCCCGGTGGACTGGGACGACCTCGACTCCGTGACGCCCGCCGACTTCACCGTGAAGACCGCGCCGGCGCTGCTCGGCGACGGCGACCCGTGGCACTCGCGGCTGCCCGCGCCCCAGAAGCTCCCGGACGACCTGGTCGCCGAGGGGCACACCATCCCGGTGGCCCGCGTCCAGGCGATGCACGAGGGCAAGCGGCGGGCCCGCGCCCAGCGCGCCCAGCAGTAACGCCACCGTGCCGCGCGCGGTCGGACCAGGTCCGCGCCGAGCCGTCGAGCAGGCGGCGCCGCCCGGTCTGCGTCCGAACGTGCCACGACGAAAGTCGCTACCGCGGGGGTGGCACAGCCCGCACGCTCGTGCGTGGCCATCCCTAAACCCTGCGGAGGCAGCCATGTCCTTGAGAAGGACGACCCCTGTGGCGAGCGCCCTGTTGCTCGCCGCCGCCCTGTTGAGCCCACCCGTCGCCACCGCGGCCCCGGTGAGCGCGGTGGCCGTGCCGGACATCCCGGTGGCCAACGTCCAGGCGCACCTGAACGACCTGCAGACCATCGCCACCAACAACGGCGGTAACCGGGCGCACGGCCGGCCCGGGTACCTGGCGTCGGTCAACCACGTCAAGGCGAAGCTGGACGCGGCCGGGTACCAGACGTCCGTGCAGCAGTTCACCACCAGCGGCGCGACCGGCTACAACCTGATCGCGGACTGGCCCGGCGGCGACCCGAACGACGTGCTGATGCTCGGCGGCCACCTGGACAGCGTGAGCGCGGGTCCGGGCATCAACGACAACGGCACCGGCTCGGCGGGCCTGCTGGAGGTCGCGCTGACCGTGGCCCGGCAGGGCCTGGCCCCGACCAAGCACGTCCGGTTCGGCTGGTGGGGCGCGGAGGAGCTCGGCCTGATCGGCTCCACCTACTACGTGAACAACCTGCCGACGACCGAGCGGTCGAAGATCAAGGCGTACCTGAACTTCGACATGATCGGCTCGCCGAACCCGGGCTACTTCGTCTACAGCGCCTCCGGCCAGCCGACCGGGTCGCTGCTGCTCCAGCAGACGTTGCAGGCGGCGTTCAGCGTGCCGACCGAGCTGACGTCGGTCGGCGGGCGGTCCGACCACGCGGCGTTCGCGCGGTCCGGCATCCCGGTCGGCGGCACGTTCACCGGCGCCGAGGTCACCAAGACCTCCGCGCAGGCGCAGAAGTGGGGCGGCACGGCGGGCGTCGCCTTCGACCGCTGCTACCACCGCTCGTGCGACACGATCAGCAACGTCGACGTCACCGCGTTGGACCGCAACACCGACGCGATCGCGTACGCCCTGTGGACGTTGGCGGGCTCCGGCGGCAACCCGCCCGGGCCGCGGTTCGAGAACGCGACCGACGTGACCATCCCCGACCTGACCACGGTCGAGAGCCCGATCACGGTCTCCGGCGTCGCGGGCAACGCGCCGTCGGCGCTGGCGGTCGGCGTGGACATCACCCACACCTACCGGGGTGACCTGGTGATCGACCTGATCGCGCCGGACGGCTCGGCGTACCGGGTGAAGGCGTCGAGCAACGACAGCGCGGACAACATCGTCACCACGTACACCGTGAACGCGTCCTCGGAGGTCGCCAACGGCACGTGGAAGCTGCGCGTGCAGGACGTCGCGTCCGCGGACACCGGCCGGATCAACGGCTGGTCCTTGCAGTTCTGACCGGAGCCGGGCGGCGGCGCGGGTTCCTGCGCCCGCGCCCCCGCGGGCCGCCGCCCCGGCACTTGTTAGGCGCCGAGTGGGCAAAGGGAGAGCACCCCAAAGAAAAAAAAGCAACAAA
>NZ_JBFAMT010000105.1:0-13724 GCF_040656635.1 Actinosynnema sp. NPDC049800
GGGGGGCGCTGGGGGGGGGGGCCCCGCCCCCCGGGGGGGGGCCCCCCCCCCCCCCCCCACCCCGAGGGCTCGGCAGTGGTGTTCAGCGGCGGCGTGCTCCCGTGCTCGACCGCAGTGCGATGGCCGGTTGGAGCAGCGCGTTCCGCGGGGTGGCGCCGGGGTCGGCGATCTGCTCCACCAGCAGGTCCACGGCGAGCCGGGCCATCTCGCCCGCGGGCACGTCGGCGGCGGTCAGGGGTGGGTGGAAGGCTTCCGCCAGGCGGCCGGCGATGACGCCGGTGATCGAGAAGTCGCCGGGCACGTCCAGGTCCGCGCGGCGCAGCGCACGTTGGAGGCCGGGCAGCGCCGCCTCGTTGATGGTCACCGCCGCCGTCACCTCCGGCCACCGCCGGCGGATGTCCTCGAAGCACGCGGAACCCGCGGCGGGCTCGTCGGCGCAGCAGACCGTGTGCGCGGTCAGCCCGCGTTCCTCGGCGGCGGCGAGGAAACCGGTCGACGAGCGCAGCGCCGGGCCGTAGCCCGCGGCCACCAGCTCGTCGGACCGGTTGATCAGCACGACGTCCTGGTGCCCGAGGTCGGCGAGGTGGTGCACGCAGCGCCTGATCAGCTCCGCGTAGTCCACGTCGACCCACCACGACGCGCCGGGGTGCTCGACGTGACCGATGGTCACGAACGGCAGCGCCTCCTGCTCCAGCCGCGCCACCCGCGGGTCGTCGAGGAGGATCTCCATCAGGATCACGCCGTCCACCCGGCGGCCCGTGACGATGCGCTCGAACGACCGGTCGTGGTCGCCGCCGCTGGGTGACAGCAGCACGTCGAGGTCGTGCGCCGCCGCCACCTCGACCACACTGGCGACGAACCCCAGCTGCACGTCCGTCAGCCGCCTGCTCGCCGGGGGTATCACCAGGCCCAGCGTCCGGGTCCGCCCCTCGGCCAACGCCCGCGCGCTGGCGTTGGGCCGGTAGCCCAGCTCGGCGATCACGCCGTTGATGCGCTGCGCCGTCGCCGCCGACACCGGCCGCTTCCCGCTGAGCGCGTAGGACACCGTGCTGCGCGAAACGCCCGCGCGCCTGGCGATCTCACCGATGTTCATCCGCTCTCCGTCCAACCGGTTCGACAGGCGTTCGATGATATGTCATGCGGCTCTTGCGTGCGCTCCTTGCCGCCGATACGTTGACGCAGCCTCGCAAGGTCGAACCGGTTCGATGAGGTGTCAGCGTCGCCGCCAGGAAGGACCGACCCCCATGAAGCGCACTTCGCCCAGCCGACGCGCGGCCACCGCCCTGGTCGCCGCGGGACTGGCCCTGACCGCGTGCACGTCCAGCGGGAACACCGACGGGAGCGCCGCCGGGCCCTTCGCCGTGTGGGACCCCTACCCGCAGTTCGACGGCAGCTCGGAGTGGGTGAAGGTGATCGAGAAGTGCGGCGCGGAGGCAGGCGTGGAGGTCGAGCGCCAGGCGTACGACACCTCCGACCTGACCAACAAGGTGCTGCTCGCCGCGCAGCAGGGCACCGCGCCGAACGTGCTGGTCGTGGACAACCCTGTGGTCTCCACGCTCGCCGAGGGCGGGGTGCTGCGGGCCAACCAGGACACCGGCCTGGACGCGTCCGGGGCGTCGCCCAACCTGCTGGCCGCCGGCGAGGTGGGCGGGAAGGCCTACGGGGTCCCCATCGGCGCGAACACCCTGGCGCTGTACTACAACAAGGCGGTGCTGGCGCAGGCCGGCGTCGACCCGGCATCGCTGACGGACTGGGCGTCGCTGGACGCGGCGCTGGCCAAGGTCACGGGCGCGGGCAAGAAGGGCATCACGTTCTCCGCGATCGGCACCGAGGAAGGCTCCTTCCAGTTCCTGCCGTGGTTCTGGGGCGCGGGCGCGCAGCTGACCGACCTGTCCTCGACTCAGGCAGTGGCGGCGGTGGAGCTGTGGAAGTCGTGGTTGGACAAGCGGTACGCGCCGAACTCGGTCGTCGGCAACACGCAGACCACGAGTTGGCAGGAGTTCGCCACCGGCGAGTACGCGTTCGCCGAGAACGGCACCTGGCAGCTCGGGAACGCCGCGGAGCTGGGCTTCGAGCACGGCGTCATCCCGATCCCCTCGCGGGACGGCGGCGTCGCGCCCGCGCCGACGGGCGGCGAGTTCGTCACGGTGCCCGTGCAGGGCTCCGCGGACCGCGAGGCCACCGCGGCGAAGATCGCGGACTGCCTGGTCGGCCCGGACACCGTGCTGGCCACCGACACCGCGCTGACCTACGTCTCCGCGATCGGATCGGTGCGGGAGCAGCAGGTCGCCGCGCGGCCGGAGCTGAAGGTGTGGGTCGACGCCGTCCAGGCCGCGAAGGGCCGCACCGGCGACGGCCTCGGCACCCGCTACCCGCGGATCTCGCAGCCGCTGTGGACCGCGGTGCAGGCGGTGCTGACCGGGTCGAAGCCCGCCGCGGACGCGCTCGAGGACGCCCAGAGCGCCGCCGCGTCGGCGAAGTAGCGCCGTGGTCCGCCGCAACCTCGTCGGCTGGGCGTTCCTCGTCCCGCTCGTCGCCTACCTGCTGCTGTGCTACGGCTACCCGCTGCTGATGACCCTCGACCTGAGCATCCGCGACTACACCGTCCGCACCTTCGTGCACGGCGGCGCGCAGGTGATCGGGCTGGCCAACTACGCGGACGTGTTCGCCGACCCCGTCTTCCGCACCGCCCTGCTCAACACGGTCCTCTTCACGGTGACCTCGCTGGTGTTCCAGTACACCGCCGGGTTGGCGCTGGCGGTGTTCTTCACCCGCCACTTCCGGCTGTCGGCGACGCTGCGGGCGCTGTTCCTGGTGCCGTGGCTGCTGCCGCTGATCGTGTCCGCGTCGACGTGGGCGTGGATGTTCGACAGCGAGGCCGGGGTGGTGAACGCGGCCCTGTCGTGGTTCGGCGTCTCCGGCCCGCACTGGCTGACCTCGCCGGACTGGTCGCTGGCCTCGGTGATCATCGCCAACGTCTGGATCGGCATCCCGTTCAACCTCGTCGTGCTGCACAGCGGGTTGCAGAACATCCCGGCCGAGGTGCACGAGGCGTCGGCCCTGGACGGCGCGGGCTCCTGGCAGACGTTCCGGCACGTCACGTTCCCGATGCTGCGGCCGGTCTCCGCCGTGACGCTCCTGCTCGGCCTGGTCTACACGCTGAAGGTGTTCGACATCATCTGGATCATGACGCGCGGCGGCCCGAGCGGGTCGTCGACCACCCTCGCCACCTGGTCCTACGAGCTCGGGTTCGGCAGCATGCTGCCCCGCTTCGGGCCCAGCGCGGCGGTGGGCAACGTGCTGATCCTGCTCGCCGTGGTCGCGGGCTTGGCGTACGTCCGCGTCCAGCGCCACCAGGACGCGTCATGACCCGGCCCCGGTGGCGCACCGCAGTGGGCCTGCTGCTCACCGCCGTGATGCTCTTCCCGGTCTACTGGATGGTCAACGTCTCCCTCACCCCGCCGGGGCGGATGCGCAAGTCCCCGCCGGACCTCTTCCCGGGCAACCCGACGTTCGAGGGGTACGCGCGGGTCCTGGACGAGCAGCTGCCCTACTTCGGGACCAGCCTGCTGGTCGCGCTCGGGACCGTGGTGCTGACGTTGGCGCTGGCCGCGCCCGCGGCGTACTCGCTGGCGAAGCTGCGCTCGCGCGGGCGGGGACCGCTCACGTTCGTGCTGCTGGTCGCGCAGATGATCCCCGGCACCATCATGGCGTTGGGGCTCTACGGCATCTACGTCCAGCTCGGCGTCACCAACACCCTGTGGGGCCTGGTCTTCGCCGACTCGACCATCGCGGTGCCCTTCGCCGTGCTGATCCTGACCTCGTTCATGTCCTCGGTGCCCGACGAGGTGGTGCAGGCGGCTCGGATCGACGGTGCGGGCGCGTGGCGCGTGTTCTGGTCCGTGGTGCTGCCCGCCAGTCGCAACGGGGTGGTCACCGCCGCGTTGTTCGCGTTCCTGTGGGCGTGGTCGGACTTCGTGTTCGCCGCGACGTTGGACGCCGGGGGAGCGATGCAACCGCTCACGCTCGGGATCTACCGCTACATCGGCAACAACAACCAGGAGTGGAACGCGATCATGGCGACCGCCGTGGTCGCCTCCGTGCCCGCCACCGCGCTGCTCGTGCTGGCCCAGCGCTTCGTCGCCGCCGGCATCACCTCGGGCGCGGTCAAGGACTGACCGAAGGGACCTTCGTGGACGACTTCTCGGTGCGGGAGATCCCGTTCAGCCATCCGGGGGCGTGGTTCGACCTGTCCGCGGTCGTGGGGCTCGCCGACTACGCCGACGACCTGCACCTCGTGTCCCACCGCAACGGGATGCACGCGGTGCTGTCCCTGACGCCCGTGCTGGCCGGCGCCCGCGTGACCGCCGAGGTCGCGGCGAACCCGGTCCTGCTCACCTGGACCGCGGGCCGCGGCGAGGTCGCGGCGGCGTTCGAGTCGCCGTCGGCGCTGAGGGTGTCGGGCCACGGCCTCGGCCTGCGCATCGCCGCGGCGGACGCCACCTTGACGCCCTTCACCGGGACCTACTTCTTCCGCGACCCCGTCACCTCGTCGTACGTCTTCACCTCCTACGAGACCGGCCACCGCTACCGGGTGACCGTCCTGGCGGGACGCGAGGACGTGCACGGCGACTCCGCGCTCGGCACGGCGGATCGCGCGGTCGTCGTCGGCGGGGACGGCGGCCGGTGGGAACTGGTGGTGGAGGAGATCACGACCGCCCGCAAGCGGTTCTCCACCGGGGCGACCTTCGCCGAGGTGGTGGCGGCCGCACGGCGGTCGTTCGAGCGGTTCACCGACCGGGTCGCGCCCTGGCGCGGCGACCGCACCCCCGCCGCCGAGCTCGCGTGCTACGTGCTGTGGTCGGCCACCGTGAGCCCGTCCGGGTTCCTCCGCAGGCCGGCGGTGCTGATGTCGAAGAACTGGATGGACAAGGTCTGGAGCTGGGACCACTGCTTCAACGCCCTCGCGCTCGCGCCCGGGGTTCCCGACCTGGCGTGGGACCAGTTCCAGGTGGTGTTCGACCACCAGACCGAGGAAGGCGCGCTGCCCGACTCGGTGACGCACGCCGAAGTGCTGCACAACTTCGTCAAGCCGCCGATCCACGGCTGGGCGGTGGGCCGGTTGCGGTCGAAGCTGCCCGGCGGCATCCCGGCCGCCGAACTGCCGGGCCTGTACCGGCAGCTGGCGGCGTGGACGACGTTCTGGCTCGACCACCGCCGTGCGCCGGGGGAGCCGTTCCCGCACTACGAGCACGGCAACGACAGCGGCTGGGACAACTCCACCGTCTTCGGCGACCGGCGGCTCGTGCAGTCCGCCGACCTGGCGGCGTTCCTCGTGGTGCAGCTGCGGGAGCTGGCCCGGTTGGCCGGGGAGCTCGGCGACCCGACCGCCGCGGCGCGCTGGGCAGGGGAGGCGGACGCGATGCTGGGCGCGATGCTGACGCGGCTGTGGGACGGCACGACGTTCACCGGCCGTGCGGTCGACGGCACGTCGCGCGCCACCGCGAGCCTGCTCGACCTCATGCCGGTCGTCCTGGGCGCCGACCTGCCCCCCGACGTGCACGCGAAGCTCGCCGAGGGCGTGGCGCGGCACCTCACCCCGGTGGGCCTCGCCACCGAACTGCCGGACTCGCCCTGGTACGAGGCCGACGGCTACTGGCGCGGCCCGGTGTGGGCCCCGTCGACCGTGCTCATCGAGGACGGCCTGCGCCGAGGAGGCGCGGTGGAACTCGCCGACGAGGTCAGCGCCCGGTTCCGGGCGGTGTGCGAGAAGAGCGGCTTCGCCGAGAACTTCGACGCCCTCACCGGCCACGGCCTGCGCGACCGCGCCTACACCTGGACCGCGAGCGCGTACCTGCTGCTCGCCGCGGACGCCGAAACCCGACCGGCCGGACCGCGGCGCTAGTTCCCCGCCCCGGCGGCCCGCTTCGGCAACCGTCGACGCCCCGGGTGGCCTGACTTCGGCGACCGTCGACGGCCGTGGCGGCCTGACTTCGGCGACCGTCGACGCCTCAGCCGAACCGGTTCGACCCTTGTCGTGCAAGCGAGCCAGCGCGTACGGTGCAGAGCTAGTCGAACCGGTTCGACCTCTCTTCGCGCCCATCACCGACAAAGGAGTCACGCGTGGCCACCAACCCCGCAAGGCGGCGAGGTCGCGGCGTCACCGCCGGCCTCGTCATCGCCGCCTCCGTCGTCACGTCCCTCGTCTCGCCCGGTCCGGCGGCCCTGGCCGGGGACGAGTCCATCTCCGTCGACTTCTCCGTCGCCGGCGGTTCGCCGACCTACCGGGCCTCCGGCTGGATCTACGGCATGACCGAGAACGGGTCCGGACCGGCGGACCACTTCTTCCGCGACGTGAAGTTCCGGTACATGCGCGCCGGTGGCGCCCAGCTCGACGGGCCCGGCGGCTGGGTGGCGGGCAAGTACGACCGCCGGTGGAACGCCACCCGTGCCCAGCTGCTGCGCACCCGGTCGCTGGGCGGCGAGTTCATCCTGCTGCCGCACGACCTGTGGGGCGCGGACGGCTACCCGATCTCCCGCTTCCCGGGCGACAACGGCAACTGGGCGGACTACGACAACTTCCTCACCCGCCTGATCGACGACGTGCGGGCCACGGGCGTCCCGGTGCAGTGGGACCTGTGGAACGAGCCCAACATCACCCCGTTCTGGAACCGTCCCCAGTCCCAGTACTTCGAGCTGTGGCGGCGCACCTACCAGCGCGTGCGGGCCGCGTTCCCGCAGCAGCTGATCGTGGGTCCGAGCTTCGCGGGCGTCCCGACGACGAACGGGACGTGGTGGAACCAGTACCTCGACTTCATCCGCACGTCCAACACGGTGCCGGACATCATCAGCTGGCACTCCCTGCCCGGCGACCCGGTGGCCAACGTGGCGGCGGCGAACACCACGCTGGACTCGCGCGGCATCCCGCACCCGCGGCCCTACCAGATCAACGAGTACGGCGCGTCCAACGAGCAGAACCCCGGTGACGGCGCCTGGTACATCGCGCGCCTGGAGCGGGCGGGAGCCGACGGCCTGCGGGCCAACTGGGCCAGCGCGGGCAACCTGCACAACGACCTCGGCAACCTGCTCGTGCGCAACTCGGCCGGGCAGCACCAGCCCAAGGGCGAGTGGTGGGTCTACCGCTTCTACGGCTCGCAGACGGGGCAGGTCGTCTCCGTCACGCCCAGCCCGGCCTACGACGCGTTCGCCACGAAGGCCGACGGGGTCGCGAAGGTCCTGGTCGGCGGTGGCGGCACCACGGGCAACGTCGCGGTCCAGCTCCGGCGGCTGGACGCCACCAGCGGCATCGTGCAGAACAACCAGGTGCGGGCGGTCGTCCAGCGCATCCCGCACAACGGCGGCGGCGCGGTCCAGGGGCCGATCACCGTGCAGAACTCCGTGGTGACGCTGTCCGGCAACGGCGCCACGGTCAACCTGCCGCACACCGCCATCGACGACACCTTCACCATCACGCTCCGGCCGCCGTCGAGCCGGGGAGTCGCGTCCGTGGCCGTCGCCCAGCACTCGCAGCAGTGCCTGGACAACGCGGACCTGGGCACCGCCGACGGCAACCGGCAGCAGCAGTTCCCCTGCGAGGGCGGAGACCAGCAGCTGTGGGACTTCCGGCCGGTGACCGATGCGGCCGACACCTACACCGTCGTCAACGCGCAGACCGGCAAGTGCCTCGACGTGAACGGCTCGTCCTCGGCCGACGGCGCCGCGGTGCAGCAGTGGACGTGCCTCCCGGGGGCGCGGAACCAGCAGTTCGCGCTGCGGAAGGTCACCTACTCCGGCAACGACCCCCACGACCGCCAGCTCGTGGCCCGGCACAGCGGCAAGTGCGTCGACGTCAGCGGGGTCTCCACGGCGGTGCGCGCCACGGTCCACCAGTGGACCTGCAACCCCGTCGGCCAGTCGAGCCCGCGCAACCAGACGTGGCGGCTCTGGGGCTTCTGACGAAGCGGCGCGGCTCTGGTCGCCCGGCGATGTTCACGCTCACACGAATCAGCCTGCGGTCGATCAGGTTTGCTGGTCCTGTAGCGGAAGAGAAGGCGAGATCACCTCTGTAAACAACCAAGTTCAAGCGATCGGCGACCCGGACGCGCTGCGGCCCGCTAAAAGTGAGCGTGAACATTTTAGCGGGCCGCATCGTTGACGCCCGGCTCGGGCGGTGGCTACTGTGCTGACAGCCGGGCCGCCGGGCCCGAGTCGGTCACGCATCCGCCGGCACGACCGCCCGTCAACGACGACGATGGGGATTCCGATGCGACGAACACGGCACGCCGCGCACGTCCCGACCCGACGCCGATCGTTGCCGCAGCCGGACGTCCTGACCCGCTGAACCTCCGCGGTCGGCGCCTTCGCGCGGCGCTCCTAGCGCGCCGACCCGTCGCGGCGGCTCCGCCACGTCGTCCCTGATCTCCCTTCGCCGACAGGTCCTGCCGGCCGCACCGCGATGTCCCGGCCGGTCGCCACGGCGGCGCGCCCGCCTCACCGCGCGTGCCGGTCCCGCGGGACGTCACCGGCCTTCCCTCCAACCCACAGGAGAGCCCATGTCGTCACCCCTGAGCCGCCGCACGCTGCTGCAAGCCGTCGGCGTCGCGGCCGTCGCGACGACCGTGCCCGGCCTGACCACGGGGTCCGCGGTCGCGGCGTCGGTGCCGCCGGTCCGGCCGGACCTCGGCGTGGCCGCCCACCCGTTCGACCTCGGCGAGGTGCGGCTGAGCCCCGGTCGCTGGATGGAGAACCAGAGCCGGACGCTGACGTACCTGAAGTTCGTCAACGTCGACCGGCTGCTCTACAACTTCCGCGCCAACCACCGGCTGTCCACCAACGGCGCGGCGGCGCTGGGCGGCTGGGAGGCGCCGAACTTCCCGTTCCGCACCCACAGCCAGGGCCACTTCCTCAGCGCGTGGGCGCAGGCGTGGGCGGTGCTGGGCGACACCACGTGCCGGGACCGGGCGAACCAGATGGTCGCGGAGCTGGCGAAGTGCCAGGCGAACAACGCCGCCGCCGGGTTCAACACCGGGTACCTGTCCGGGTTCCCGGAGTCCGACTTCGACGCGATGGAGGCGGGCTCGCCCAAGTCGGTGTCGTACTACTCGCTGCACAAGACGTTGGCGGGTCTGCTGGACGTGTGGCGGCACATCGGCAACACCCAGGCGCGCGACGTGCTGCTGCGGTTCGCCGGGTGGGTGGACTGGCGCACCGGCCGGCTGTCCTACAGCCAGATGCAGCGCGTCCTGGGCACCGAGTTCGGCGGCATGAACGCCGTGCTGACCGACCTGTACCAGCAGACGGGGGACAGCCGGTGGCTGGCCGCGGCGCAGCGGTTCGACCACGCCGCCGTGTTCGACCCGCTGGCGGCCAACCAGGACCGGCTCAGCGGGCTGCACGCCAACACGCAGGTGCCGAAGTGGATCGGCGCGGCGCGCGAGTACAAGGCCACGGGGACGACCCGCTACCGCGACATCGCGTCGAACGCGTGGAACATCACGGTGGGCGCGCACACCTACGTCATCGGCGGCAACAGCCAGGCCGAGCACTTCCGCGCGCCCAACGCCATCGCCGCCTACCTCAACACCGACACGGCCGAGGCGTGCAACACCTACAACATGCTCAAGCTGACCCGTGAGCTGTGGCTGCTCGACCCCAACCGCGCCTCCTACTTCGACTTCTACGAGCGCGCCTTGCTCAACCACCTCATCGGGCAGCAGAACACGGCCGACCCGCACGGCCACATCTGCTACTTCACCGGCCTCAACCCGGGCCACCGGCGCGGCAACACCGGACCCGCGTGGGGCGGCGGCAACTGGAGCACCGACTACACGACGTTCTGGTGCTGCCAGGGCACGGCGCTGGAGGTCAACACCTCCCTGGCGAACTCCGTCTACTTCCACAACGGCACCACGCTGACGGTGAACCTGTACACGCCGTCGGTGCTGACCTGGGCGCAGCGCGGGATCACCGTCACGCAGACCACGAGCTACCCGGCGTCGGACACCACCACGCTGACCGTGACCGGCAGCGTGAGCGGGTCGTGGACGATGCGCCTGCGCATCCCCGCCTGGACCACCGGCGCGACGGTCAGCGTCAACGGCGTGGCGCAGGACATCGCCACGACCCCGGGCACCTACGCGAGCCTCACCCGGTCGTGGGCTCCCGGCGACGCGGTCACCGTGCGCCTGCCGATGCGGGTCGTGGTGCAGCCCTCCAACGACAACCCCGCCGTCGCCGCGGTCACGTTCGGACCGGTCGTGCTGTCGGGCAACTACGGCAACACCGCCCTGAGCAGGCTGCCCGCGCTGGACACCGCCTCGATCACCCGCACCGGCACGTCGGGCCTGGCGTTCACCGCGCGAGCCGACGGCGCGACGGTCAACCTCGGGCCGTTCTACGACGCCCACGGGCACAACTACACCGTCTACTGGAGCACCAGCGGCGGCGGTGGCGGCTCGGACGCGGGCTACCGGTTGGTGAACGCGGCCAGCGGCCTGGTGCTGGGCGTGCAGGACATGTCGACCGCCGACGGCGGCCTCGCCGTGCAGTGGAACGACACCGGGACGGCCGACCACAACTGGGAGCTGGTCGTCGACGGCAGCGCCGTGCGGGTGCGCAACCGCAACAGCGGCAAGGTGCTCGGCGTGGAGAACGCGTCCACCGCGGACAACGCCCGCGTCCTGCAGTGGAGCAACACGGGCGCCGCCGACCACAAGTGGACGGTCCTGGACAACGGGGACGGCACCCACAAGCTGCGCAACGGCAACAGCGGCAAGCTGCTCGCCATCCTCAACGGCTCCACCTCGGCGGGCGCGCAGGCCGTGCAGGACCCGGACAACGGGACCGCCGACAACCGCTGGCGGTTCGTGCCCGTCGGCGCCCGCCGCGTGCAGAACCTCGCCAGCGGCCTGGTCCTGGGCGTGCAGGACATGTCGACCGCCGACGGCGGCCTCGCCGTGCAGTGGGACGACAACGGCACCGCCGACCACCTCTGGACCGCCGTGGTGGACCCCGACGGCTACTTCCGGCTGCGCAACTCCCACAGCGGCAAGGTCCTCGGCGTCGAGAACGCGGCCAACGCCAACGGCGCCCGGGTGCTCCAGTGGGCCGACAACGGGACCAACGACCACAAGTGGCGGCTGCGCTACGGCACCGGCGGCTACTTCCGCATCCAGTGCGGCAACGGCGGGCGCGTGCTCGGCGTCAACGGCGCCTCCACCGCACGCGGCGCCCAGATCGTGATCTGGGACGACAACGGCACCAACGACCACCTCTGGCGCTTCATCTGAGTCGACGAAGCGGCGGCCCGTCCGGTGTTCCGGACGGGCCGCCGCGGTTGTCCGGCCCACCCGGCCCGGCGAGGCCGGGCCGGGTGCCTCTCGCCGAGGTCAGGGAGTGGTCAGGTCGAACTTGCGGACCGTGACCGCGCCGCCGAGGGCCTGGGTGGCGTGGTTGAAGATGCCGAAGCGGTAGCCCATGAAGAACTGCCAGGCGTTGTTCAACGTGAACGCCGGTCCCAACGAGGTGAAGTTCACGCCGTCGGTGCTGTAGGAGAAGCGGGCCTGGCGGTTGGAGCCGGGTTGGATGTCGGCGTTGATCCGAAGCCAGATCCGGCCGCCGCTGATCGCGGCGCTCGCGGCTTCGGTGCCGGTGTTGGTGGTGCGCCAGCTGCTGTCCATGGCCAGGCCGTTGGTCATGGACACGCGGGTCTGGCCGTTGTCGCGCTTGACGCCGATCCAGGCCGAGGACTGGCGCAGCATCGCGAGGCCGGACCGGTCACCGTCGCGCATCGTGCTGTAGTCCAGCTCGATCGTGGCCGTGGACGTCGGTCCTTGGATGCGGTGCGTCAGGGTGTTGCGGGCGGCGTACAGGTCGTTGGTGACCGTGGCGGTGGACAACCTCAGCCCGTCGTTCACCGAGTACTTCGTGGTGTCGGGGTCGTGGTTCCACTCCCACTGCGGGCCGAGGGTGGTGCCGGCGAAGGTGTCGGTCCCGGTGAGGGGTTTGACCGGCCGGGTCGGCAGCGGCGAGGGGTAGTTGACGCCCCACCGGCCGTTGACCGTCTGGAGGGTAGGCCAGCCGTCCGCGGTCCAGGTGATCGGGGCGAGGGCGGGCACGCGGCCGCCGGGGTAGGCGTCCACGAACGACATGTAGTACCAGGAGCCGTTCTGGGTCTGGACCAGGCCGCCCTGGTGGGGCACGCCGCCGCCGGGGATCGGGCCGGGCAGGTCCAGCAGCACCTGGCGCAGGGTGTAGGGGCCGAACGGGTTGCTCGCCTTGAGCACGTACTGGCCGTTGGCGGGCCGGGTCAGCCAGATGTAGTAGCTGCCGTTGCGCTTGTAGAAGCGGGCGCCTTCCAGCGTGCCGATGTTCGACGGGGTCTGGAAGACCTGCTGCGCGCGGACCTGGCTGCGGCCGTCGGCGGACAGCTGGGCGACGCTGATGGTGCCGTTGCCGTACGCGACGTACATGGTGTCGTTGTCGTCGATGAGCATGCCGGCGTCGTAGTAGCAGTTGTCGATCTGGGCGTGCCGGTTCCAGGCGCCCTCGACGCTGGTCGCGGTGTAGATGTAGGTGTCGTTGAAGTCGATGCACCCGGCCCAGTAGTACGTCCGGTTGCTGGCGCGGTACTGCAGCGTCGACGCCCAGATGCCGTTGACGTAGGCCCGCTGGCCGTTGGTCAGGTCGTACTTCGTGCCGAAGTCCAGTGACGGCACGGAGTGACCGGCGAACTCCCAGTTGACCAGGTCGTAGGAGCGCAGGATCGGCGCACCGGGGGAGTAGTGCATGGTGGACGCGGTCATGTAGTACGCGTCCCCGACCCGGATGACCTCGACGTCGGCGAAGTCCTGCCACACCACGGGGTTGGTGAACTGCCCACCCGGCTGCTGCGGGGTCGTCGTCGTGGTGGTGGTCGTCGTCCCGCCGCCGCCGACGCGGACGAGCTGCCACTGCTGGTTGGCGCCGCCCCAGTCGGAGTACTGGACGATGTTCGCGCCGTCGTTGGTGGCGGCGTTCTGGACCTCGACGGCCTTGCCGCTGTTGCGGTTGATCAGGCGCACGTGGCCGCCGTCGGAGTCGGCGAGGCGGAACTGCTGGTTGGTGCCGTTGCCGTCGGCCCACTGGACGATGTTGGCGCCGTCGGCGGTGGAGAAGTTGTAGACGTCGAGCACCTTGCCGGAGTGCTTGGACTTGAGCCGGTAGTAGCCGCCGCCGGAGTCCACGAACTGCCACTGCTGGTTGGCCCCGTCGCTGCGGGTCCACTGGGTGATGCGGGCGCCGTCGTTGGTGGCGAGGTTGTAGACGTCGAGCGCCTTGCCGCTGTTGCGGTTGACCAGCACGTACCACGCGTTCGTGTCGACGGTCGCCGCCGAGCTGGTCGCCGAGCCGAAGACGACCATCATACCGCCGAGCACGACCGCGGCCATCACCGCGGCCAACCGCGACCACCGGCCGCGCCCGCGCGCGAGGCGACCCGGGAGTCGATCGGGGACAGACATGACAGCTCCTTACCCGCCGCTTCCGGCGGCGTCACGGCCGGAGCCCCCGCACTGGGTGCGGGGGCTCCGGATTCGGTCAGCGCTGCAGGGTCAGCACGCCCGGTCGGTAGGGCAGGAGGCCGTAGTCCACGCCGTCGGAGCTGGGGCTGCGGCCTTGGTAGAGCAGTTGCAGGTTGCAGGGGTCGATGGTCTTGGTCTGGTCGGGGTTGGTGCGGATCAGGTCAC
>NZ_JBFAMT010000106.1:0-13594 GCF_040656635.1 Actinosynnema sp. NPDC049800
CGGGAAAAGCGTCCGCCAAGCCTGCCCGGCTTCGACCAGCCTATGGCACCCGAACCCATGTCAAATCGGGCCTAGGTGGGGATGCTGCGGGTCCGTTGTGGGCGGGTGGGGGGGTGGTGGACCGGTGGGTGGGGTCAGGTCAGGGCGGTGATCAGGCGGTGGCAGCGGATGGGGTCTTCGGTCAGACCCGCGTCCAGGCCCCACAGCCAGTAGTCGATGGCGCGGAAGACGACCCAGTTCCTGGCTTGGTCGCGGTTCAGGTTGGCGGCGTTGACGACGATGTCGAGGTGGGCGGTGATCGCGGTGTCGTCGGGCATGTCGTCGAGCCTCGTCCAGAGGACTCTGGCCAGGTCGTAGGCGATGTCGCCGCGCAGCAGGATCGGGTCGACGGTCAGCCAGGGTTCGCGGGTGCCGGCCAGGACTTGGGCCGAGTGCAGGTCGCCGTTGACGGCGAGCGTGGACGCGGTGGTGACCAGGGTTGCCACCGCCTCCTCCCCCGCGCGGAGGATGGCGCGGTCGAAGGGTTTGCCTTGGCGCAGCCAGTCCGGTTCCAGGCTCTCGGCGCGGGCGAGGGCCAGGTCGGCCGTCGAACGGGCGGTCGGTGGGGCCGGGACGGCCAGTCGTCGGGCCATCACGCCCAGTACCGCCATGGCTTCCTCGGACGGGAGGTCCAGGGCGCTGCGGTGCAGGTCGAGGCGTTCCAGGAGCATGACGCCGGCGGTCGGGTCGGCGTCGACGAGGTGGACGGTGCCCCTTCCCTGCCAGAAGCGCAGGGCTTCGATGTGCGCCCTCACGTCCTCGCTCGGCGCGTTCACCCGCAGCACGAGTGGTGTGCCCTCGCGGGTCACCGGGATGACCAGGGCGTGCGAGCCGTGCCTCACCGGGCCGTCCGGACGCAGGTCCCAGACCTCCAGGCGGTGCTCGATGGCGGTGGGGAGGGTGGCCAGCCAGTCCTGGTCGCGGGGTATCGGCGAGTTGCGGAAGGTCTCGGGGATCACGTGGTGGTCGTGGCCGATTCGACGGTGTCGTGGATGTGCATGACCTCGGTCAACTCGGTCAGCCGGAACAGCTTGTGCACGGAGGGTTGCATCGACGCCATCCGGAACTCCCCGCCCGAGCCGTCCAGTCTGCGGTGCCAGTCGAGCATCAGGGACAGGCCCGTCGTGTCCATGAACGGCACCCCGCTCAGGTCCACCACGACGTTGGCGCCCCTGCTCTCCTCGAGGCGGTCGGACAGCACGGGGACCGTGTCGGCGTCCAGTTCGCCCGACACCGCGACGACCGTCCAGTCGCCCCGCACCTCACTGCGCACCTGCAACTCCATGGTGCACGAGCCTAGCCACCGGATGGGCCCCGTGCCGATACCGCGTCCCGACGGACTGGTCACCGACGTGCCGCCGGACGCCGCCAGGACGCCGGTCGGCGCGACCGCCCGGTGCCACGACCGGTGGATGTGCGACCATGCCGTGACGGCCGATCAACGGGGAGCGGATGTGCGCAACGAGCCAGCAGCGCCGGTGGCCGTGACGCTGCCCGCGTCAGCGGGCTCATCGGCGCGGGCCCGCCAGGTGGTGGGCGACGCGGCGGCGGCCTGGGGGCTGTCGGAGGACGCGGGCGACGACGCCGCCTTGGTGGTGACCGAGCTGGTGTCCAACGCGGTGGACCACGCGACCGGGCCGGTGGGCCTGACCGTCTCGCGGACGGAGTCCGGGCTGCGGATCGAGGTGGCCGACGGGTCGTCCGCCCTGCCCCAGCCCAGACCCGTGCAGGTCGACTCGGCACGGGGGCGCGGGCTGATCATCGTGGCCGCCCTGAGCCGGGCGTGGGGCACCGACCCGACCGCCGACGGCAAGGTCGTGTGGGCCGAGCTCGACGGCTGACGCGACGGCGGGGTCACGGTCGCCGCGGTCCCACGGTCGGGTGACGGCCGGACGGGGACGAGCGGCGAAGTCGTCCGCAGGGGCGCCGGTTCCGCGTTCAGGGTGCGGAAAACGGGTATCCCCGGTGCGTCGACTAGTGAGGAGGTCATGTGTCCACCACGACCGAAACCGGTCAGGTGACCGGAACGCAGGACAAGGACTACAACATCATCTGGTTCGTCGAGGCGTGCCTGAGCAACGCGCTGCGGCTGGAGACCTACGTCGCCGACGCCGAGCGCGCGGGCGACCGCGAGCTGGCGGACTTCTTCCGCCGCGCCCAGGGCGAGAGCCGCAAGGGCGCCGAGCAGGGCAAGGCGCTGCTCGCCTCGCGCCTCACGCGCTCCTGAGCGCACGCGGAAGGGCCGCCCTCGATCGTGAGGGCGGCCCTCGGTCGTCTTCGGGCTACTGGCCTTCGCGGAATCGGTCCAGGCCTTCCTTGGCCTTGTCCGTCCCCTTCTGGATGTGCTCGGAGTGCTCACCGCCGGTGCGTTCGTCGACGAACTGGCCGGCCTTGTCGATGCCCTCGTCGGCCTTGTCGCCGTGCTGACCGAGAGCGTCCTTGGCCTTGCCCTTGAGGTCGTCGAACTTGTCGCCAATGCCCATCTGCGCTCGAACCTCCTCCGGGTGTCCCTCGTGGACACACCACAGGTGGGCTACCGCCGTCGTCGGCCGTTGATGCGCTCGGGCCGAGAACTCACCCGGTCGAGTTAGGTCGATGGTCGACGCGTCCGTCCACTTGCGACGGAGGCGCCGGCTCGCTCAGTCGCGGGCTTGGAGCGGGTACTCGGCCGTGCGCTGGTCCTGCGCCCGCTCGTTGCGGGTGCGCACCGGCGCGTCGTCCGCGGGCGGGTCGGGCAGGCCGAGCATCAGCAGCAGCTCGCGGCAGTCGTTCGCGTCGACCGAGTTGTCGGCGACGGTGCGCGCGGCCTGGTTGCGCTGAACGGTCTCGGCCCGGTCGGCCGCGGCCCTCGCGTCGGCGAAACCGACCGCGGCACCCTGTGATCGACCAGGTCTGGTCTGCGTCATGACGACCCCGCCTCCCCTGCCGACAGGGCCGCGCCACGCATGGGGAGAGCGTGGTGGATCGGACCGGCGTGCCTGCGGGCCGTAGGGGTAGATGATGTGAACGGATGGTCCGGCGACAAGCCGGTGCTCCCGTCCCCGGCCCTGAGGTGCGGCCGGACTGGATCGGGGACCGCGCCGGCCGAGTGCCGACAGCTCGTGCCCCAACTCGCCGGACTCTACTCCACGACCCTCGTCGGACGAAGCGCGCCGCCTGTTGTCAACAACCAACCAACTACGGCGAGGTGTTGCCAAGAACCGCCGATCCGCGCTTGACTGGCTGCGCTTCGTCGGAGGTGGACCGGAGGTGGACGTGGTCAACGTCAGAGTCGCGGTGGTCGGTGCGCTGATCGGGTTGGCCGGCCTGGCGGCGCCCGCCGCCGCCGAGCCCCAGGCCGTCGCACTGCCCGTGGTCGACATGGAGTCCGTGCTCAAGGCCGCGCAGATCGACCCGCGCCGGGCCGACTCGGCGATCACGCCGGGCAGCGGCGACAGCGTGCGGCTGGTGGAACGGGCGCTCGCCGCGAAGGGGCACCTCGCCTCGACCTACGTGGACGGGCACTTCGGCACCCGGACGATCGACGCCTACGCGGCCTACCAGCGCTCGCTCGGCTACACCGGGCTCGACGCGTCCGGCATGCCCGGACCGACGTCGTTGCGGCTGCTCGGCGAGACCACCTACACCGTCACCCGCGTGGTGTCGGCGGGCAGCCGGGTGACCTACCACAGCGCGCTGATGAACACCCGCACGAAGGCCATGCTGGTCGAGGCGGAACGGCTGCTGGGCCGGACGCTCGGCATCACGCAGGGCTCGTACAACCCGGGCGGCGTGCCCGGCTCGGCGGGCACCCACGACGGCGGCGGCGCGCTGGACATCTCGGTGTCGGGCATGACCGCGACGACCCGCACGAACGTGGCCAGGGTGTTGCGCCAAGTGGGGTTCGCCGCGTGGATCCGCACGCCCGCGCAGGGCTTCGACTACCACATCCACGCGATCGCGTTGGGCGACCCGGACCTGTCCACGGGCGCGCGGAACCAGGCAGGCGACTACTACCTCGGCTTCAACGGGCTGGCCAACCGCGGTCCGGACGACGGGCCGGTGGTGACCCCGAAGCGGACGTGGGAGGAGTACCAGCGCCTCTGAGCGCCCCTAGGATGGGCTGATGGCCGTCCGAACGGGGTCGCGATGAGCAACGTGGAGACCCACCCGTCCGAGTTGATCTGCGAGAGCACGTCCGGCGTCGCGGCGGTCGAGGTCCTCGACCCCCGCGACGTGCCGCTGGGCGGGCCGCGGGCGATGACCGTGCGCCGCACGTTGCCACAGCGGTCGCGGTCCCTGATCGGCGCGTGGTGCTTCGCCGACCACTACGGGCCCGACGACGTGTCGGTCAGCGGCGGGATGGACGTCGCGCCGCACCCGCACACCGGGCTGCAGACCGCGAGCTGGCTGTTCAGCGGCGAGATCGAGCACCGCGACAGCCTCGGGGTGCACGCGGTGGTGCGGCCGGGCGAGCTGAACCTGATGACCGCCGGGCACGGCATCTGCCACTCCGAGGTGTCGACGCCGGAGACGACCGTGCTGCACGGCGTGCAGCTGTGGATCGCGCTGCCCGACGCCCACCGCGACGCGCCGCGCGACTTCCAGCACTACGTGCCCGAGGCGGTGGCGCTGGACGGCGCGTCGGCGAGGGTGTTCCTGGGCACGGTCGCGGGTCGGACGTCGCCGGTGCGCACGTTCACGCCGTTGCTGGGCGCGGAACTCGTGCTCGAACCCGGCGCGCGGGTGGCGCTCGACGTGGACGCGGCGTTCGAGCACGGGGTGCTCGTCGACCTCGGCGCGGTGGAGCTCGGCGGCACGGCGCTGGCGAGCGGAGCGCTCGGCTACGTCGGCCCGGGCGCGGCGGTGCTGCACCTGGCCAACGTCACCGGGACCCCGGCGCGGGTGGTCCTGCTCGGCGGCGAGCCGCTGGGCGAGGACCTGGTGATGTGGTGGAACTTCGTGGGCCGCAGCCACGAGGAGATCGCCCGCTACCGCGAGCAGTGGCAGGCGGAGTCGGAGCGCTTCGGCCGGGTCGAGGGCTACCCGGGCGACCGCCTCCCCGCCCCGCCGCTGCCGATGGGCCGCCTCCGCCCGCGCGGCAACCCACCGGCCTGACCTGCTCAGCGTCCGCGCACGGGAGACGGGCAACCACCTGGCCTGACGGTCAGGACGGCGTTCCTCCAGGTGACCACGACCGGCAACGAGCGGTGCGGCTTCAACCGGCGGCGGGCACGGCGACCCCCGCGCACGACCGGCACGACGAGCGACGCCATGCCGCTGCCGACCGGCCCGTCAGGCCTCCGGGACCTTCACGGGCGCGGCGCGTACATGATCACGGCCACGCCGAGCAGGCAGATCGCCGCGCCGACGTAGTCCCACCGGTCGGGCCGGAACTTGTCCACCACCACGCCCCAGGCCAGCGACCCGGCCACGAACACCCCGCCGTACGCGGCCAGGATGCGGCCGAAGTGCGCGTCCGGCTGCAACGTCGCCACGAACCCGTACAGGCCGAGCGCCGCCACGCCCGCGCCGATCCACAGCAGGCCGCGGTGCTCGCGCACGCCCTGCCACACCAGCCACGCGCCACCGATCTCGGCCAACGCGGCCAGCACGAACAACAGCAACGAGCGGACCACGGTCATGGCCGCGACGATAGCCGGCGTCCCGCTCTTGACAACACCGGGTTCCGTTGTGAACAGTTGTTCATGAACAGACGTTCACAACCAGGGAGGCACCATGCCGAAGATCGTCAACACCCACCAGGCCGAGGCGTGGAACGGGTACGAAGGCGAGCACTGGGCCGAGAACCACGACCGCTACGACGCCGTGAACGCCGGTTTCAACGACCTGCTGATCGCCGCGGCCCGCCTCTCGCCCGACGACCGGGTGCTCGACATCGGCTGCGGCAACGGCCGGATCAGTTGGCTGATCGCGCCCCACGTCGCCCACGTCACCGGCGTCGACCTGTCCGGACCGATGCTGGCCCGCGCGCGAATGACGGCCACGGGCGTGCCGAACCTGACGTTCGAGCAGGGCGACGCGCAGGTCTTCCCGTTCCCGCCGCACGCGTTCGACGTGGCGGTCAGCCGGTTCGGGGTCATGTTCTTCGCCGACCCGGTCGCCGCGTTCGCCAACATCCGCGGCGCGCTGCGGCCCGGCGGGCGGCTGGCGTTCCTGTCGATGCGCGACCTCGGCGACCTGGCCGAGGTGTTCGCGGCGTTCGGCGGCTCGCCGATGTCCACGTCCACCGAGACCGGACCGCTGTCGCTGTCCGACCCGGCCGTGGTCGACCGGGTGCTCACCGGCGCGGGCTTCACCGACGTGACGGCCGAGGCGGTGGAGGCGGAGCAGGTGTGGGGCCGCGACGTCGCCGACGCGACGGAGTTCATCATGGGCTGGGGCCCGGTGCGGTTCGCCCTGCGCGACGCCTCACCGTCCACTGTGGACCGCATCCGCGACTCCGTCGCCGAGGCGCTGCGACCGCACGCCGACGGTGACGCGGTGCGGCTGCGCGGCACGGCCCGGCTCGTCACCGCGAGGGCGTGACCGTGGCCCGGGTGGTGGTCTTCGGCGGGTACGGCGCGGTGGGCCGGGAGGCGGCGGCCGTGCTGTCCTCGTCGCACGACGTGGTGGTGGCCGGGCGCAACCCGCCGGCGACGGTCCCGGGCGC
Organism: Actinosynnema sp. NPDC049800; assembly: GCF_040656635.1. Taxonomy (NCBI): domain Bacteria; kingdom Bacillati; phylum Actinomycetota; class Actinomycetes; order Pseudonocardiales; family Pseudonocardiaceae; genus Actinosynnema; species Actinosynnema sp. NPDC049800. The sequence goes on from NZ_JBFAMT010000106.1 coordinate 6,692, forward strand.
CACTGCGGTGCGCGTGGACCTCCGAGGCGACGTGACCGGCGCGCTGGACGGCGCCGACGCCGTGCTGATGTGCGCGGAGGTCGACAACGCCCGGATCGCCCGTGCCTGCCTGGACCGCGGTGTGCACTACCTGGACGTGACGGCGTCGCACGGCACCGTCGCCGCGATCGGGGCGCTGGAGGGTGACGCGACCGCGTTGCTCAGCGTCGGCCTCGCGCCCGGCGTCACGAACCTGCTGGCCCGGCACTGCGTGGAGCTGACCGGCGCTCGGGACGTCGAGATCGGCGTGCTGCTGGGCGGCGGCGAGCGGCACGGCGCGGCGGCGGTCGCGTGGACGCTCGACGGGCTCGCCGACCTGGGCCCGTCCTGGCGGGTGGAGTTCCCCGCGCCCTACGGCACGCGGACCGTGCACGGGTTCCCGTTCTCCGACCAGCGCACGTTGCCGGACACGCTCGGCGTGGACCGGGTGCGCACGGGGTTGTGCCTGGACTCCCGGCTGGTGACCGCGCTGCTGCCCGCCGCCGCGCGGTTCGCGCACCGGCTGGGGCCACTGGCGAAGGCGCACGTCGGCGGTGACGGGTTCGCGGTGGCGGTGTCGGCGGGCGGGGTGACGTGCGCGTTCAGCGGGAGGCGGCAGAGCCGGGCCACCGGTGTGGTCGCGGCGCTGCTCGTCGACCGGCTGCCCGCCCTTCCGCCCGGCGTGTGGCACGTGGACCAGGTCGTCGACCCGGTGCCGTTCCTGACCGAGGTCGCGGCCCACGGCTTCGACCTCCACCTACCGCCTACGATGCACCCCGATGGCACCGCGACGAGCAGCAGCACTGCGTGACGGCGACGTGAGCCTGCGCGACCACCTGATCGCCGCGGCCACGCGCCTCATCGCCGAACGCGGCACCGCCGGGCTCACGGTCCGCGACATCGCCCGCGCGGCCGACGTCGCGGTCGGCGTGCTCTACAACCACTTCGCGGACAAGGAGGAGCTGCTCGCGCTGGCCCTGCACGAGCACGTCCGCGAGGTGGAGCGGCGCGTCGGCCGGCCGGCCACCGACGGCACGCTGGCGGAGAACCTGCACGCCTTCGTGACGCACGCGCTGGCCGTGCACGCGGCGTTCCTGCCCGCGTTCGCCGGGCTGATCGGCCACCCCGAGGTGTTCGCCCGGTTCGACGCCCTGCCCAACCCGATGGCCGATGGACGCGGCCTGCACGCCGCCCTGGCCGACTACCTGCGCACCGAACGGGACCGCGGCCGGATCGCCCCGGGCACCGACCTCCACGCCGTGGCCACGCTCGTCGTCGGCGCGTGCCACGAACTGGTCCTCCCCCGCCTCTACCGGGGCCTGACCGAGCCGGTGGACGTGCCGGCGGACCAGGTCGACGCGCTGGTCGCCACCGTCCTGAACGGCATCACGCCGCGCTAGGCGGGTCGTCGCCGTGGTCGTACTCGTCCGGCAGCTGGACGCCCTGCCGCCACTGCAGGCACAGTCCCTCGGCCAGGCGCCGCTCGTCGGCCCTGGTCCGGGGCAGCGGCAGGTGCAGGGCGGTCAGCAGGGCGAACCGACCCAGGTCGAACGCCACGGTGATCGCCTCGCCGTACGCGACCGCGGCGCGCACCGCGCCGGCGTAGGCGAGCCACCCGACGCCCAACGGGGCCAGCGCCAGCAGCCACCACCACCCGCTGCGGGCCAGCAGGCCGGCGGAGGCGACCGCGGTGATCACGCCGGTCAACGCGAGCCGCGCGGTGCTGTCGAGGCTGTCGCGCCGGGCGTCCACCACGGCCCGCACCTGGTCGGTCAGCACGGGGTACAGGCGCGGCCACGCGACGACCGCGTCCCAGCCGTAGTTCGCGCCCGCCCGCTGTTCGGCGGCGGCCAGCACGTTGCCGAGCGTCGTGGCGCGCACGTGCTCCTCGTCGGGGTAGCGCCGTTCGAGCCGCGTGCCAGCCAGGCCGGCGGCGAGGACCTGAGCCGGCGTCGGTTCGGCGTCGCCGGGCAGCTCGGTCTTCTTCACGAGCCTGCCGCGCCGCCACCGCTGCACCACCCGCAGCAGGAAATCCACCGGCGTGAGGAGCCGCGGCCAGTACCCCTCCAGCAGCCGCACCATCGACAGCTGCAACGGCATCAGCGCCACCGCGAGCAGGGTCAGCGCCACCGCGAGAACGACGACCTCGCCCGCGCCGAGCCCGGCGGCGGTCTTCCAGGCGCGCGAGAACGTCAGCGGACCGGGCGCGCCCGCCCAGACCAGCAGGAGCAGGAACACCGCCGCCGCGAGCGAAGGCAGGTAGCTCACGACCACGAAGCGCGGCGAGAACCCCTCGCCCGCCGGTTTGGCCAGTCCGGCGAGCGTCACGGCGCGGCCTCCATCGGACCGTGGCCGTTCGGGCACCCCGGCGCGCCGGACATGCCGACGTGCACGCGGTAGGCCGTGCTCTCGCACGTGCCGCAGGCGAAGCGCAGCAGCGCGTACCGCGTCGACTCGCCGGGCAGGGTCGCGCCGTCGCCCTCGCCCAGCCCGCGCACGGCCGATCGCCCCAGCCGGTCCAGGTGTTCCCGGGTGGTCACGCCGACCTCGCCGTCCTCGACGCGCAGCACCAGCGCCGGCACCGCGGCGTCCGCGGCGAAGACGGTCGCGGCGGCGCGGGCGGCGTCCGCCGGCTCCGTCCCGGGCGGCAGGTCCAGGCACGGCGCGTCCGATCGGGTGGCGCCGGGGTCGACGAGGACTCGGTAGAGCCAGGGCTGACCGGTCATGCACCGGGACGATACCGGGAGTAACGAGCGGTCAGCGGCGTGCGACCCCCATTCAGGGAGGTCGGTGTGGACGTCGGGCAACTGGTCGAGTCGCTGTTCCGGAGGGTCGACGCCTTCCTCGATCACGGGGACGCGGACCCGGTCCTCGCGCCCGAGGCGATCGAGGAAGCCGGCGCGCTCGGGGACGTGGGAGACCCGGACGCGCTCGCGGCCGTGGCGTGGTTGTGCTGGTGCCGGTACTTCGCCGGCGATCCGGGCCCCGACGTCGTGTCCGCCTACCTGGACCGGTTCCTCGCCTTGCGGCCGGAACACCCCGACGCGGTGCCGGACCACCTGGTGGCCGCGCTCGACCTGCTGGACGGCGACGACACCAGCGGCGACGAGTTCGACCCGCACTTCCTCTACAGCCTGGGCGGCGCCTTCTTCCGGCGGTTCGACGCGACCGAGGACCGGCTCGACCTCGATCGCGCGGTGGCGGCGATGACGGCGGCCGCCGCGCGGTTGCCCGCGGACCAGGAGTTCCACGGCGCGGTGCTGTGCCAACTCGGGGCGTTCCTGACCCGGCGAGGTCAGTCGGACGCGCCCGACAACCCGGACCACGCCGAAGCCGAACGGGTGCTCACCGCGTCCCTCGCGGCGGCGCGGCCCGAGTGGCGCTACCGGCCGGTGGCGCTGATGAACCTGGTCAACCTGCGGGTCGTGCGGTACGGGAACAGTCCCGGCCCCGAGACCGCCCGCCGGCTGATCGAGGAGATGGCGCGGACGTTGCGCGAACTCGATCCGGGCGACGAGATCCGAGTGCTCACCACCGACCTGGCCGCCGACCTGCTCGTCGACTTGGGCGAGCACGTGCGGCTGGAGGAGCCGGACACCATGATCGCCCTGTACCGCCTCGGGGTCGAGGCCACGGAGCCCGGTCAGCCGCTGCACTTCCACGCGCTGAGCGAACTGGGCGGCGCGCTCACCTTCCGCGGCGGCAACGGCGCCGCGACCGCCGACTTCGACGAGGCGATCGAGGTGCTGCGACGCGCCGCGGACTTGGCCGAAGGACCGCTGCTCGCCTTGGCGCGCACCAAGTTGTGCCTCGCCCACCTGGGCCGGTTCGAACGGCTCGAAGACCCGCGTGACATCGCGGACGGCGTCGCGGCGGGGCGTGCCGCCCTCGGTCCGGCGCGCGGCGAGCGGATGTTGACCGACTTCTGCGTGACGAATTTGGCGAGCGTGCTCATCTCGGCGCACGACTCCGGCACGGCCGGCGCGCTGGCCGAGGCCATCGAGCTGCTGCTGACCGCGGCGGACACCGAGGACGCGAGCGTGCGCGCGAGGGCGCGGTCGATGCTCGGCAACGCCTACCGCAAGTCGTTCGGCGAGACGAGCGACCGCACGACCCTCGACGAGGCGATCCGCCGCCACCGGTCGGCGATGGAGGCGTTCCCGCCGGAGCAGTTCGGCTACGCCGACCACCTCAACAGCCTGGCCGCCGCGCTCGTCGAGCGGGCGCGGCGGTTCGGTGGCGACGAGGACCTGGACGAAGCGATCGAGCTGTTCACCGCGGCCGCCGCCCTCATGCCGGACCGGCACCCCGAGCGCTTGATGTACCTGGCGAACCTCGTGCAGGCGCACCTCGACCGGTACGACCGGGACGGTGACCCGGAGTCCGCCGCGCGGGCGTCGGCCATCGCCCGCGAGATCACCGGCGCCGAGGCGCCCGTGGGGATGGCGGCCACCCAGCTCGGGGCGGTCGGCAGCGCGCTGATCACCGCCTACGACTTCGGCGGCGCCCCCGGCGACCTGGACGAGGCGGTGGCGGTGCTGCGGCGCGGCGTCGCGGTCACGTCCGGCCCGAACCCGGCGACGCTGAACCAGCTCGGCAGCGCGTTGATCCGCCGGCACGAGCGGACGGGCGCCGTGGCCGACGTCGTGGAGGCCGTCGAGGCCCATCGCGGCGCGCTGGCGGCGGTCGCGACGACGGACTCGCACCGGGGCGAGTACCTGACGAACCTGTCCAACGCGTTGGAGCACCTCTACCACGTCACCGGCGACCTCGGACACCTGGACGAGGCCGTGCGCGCGGGCATCGAGTCGACCGCGGTGGACGCGGGGTCGCCCACCCGCGTCTCGTCCCTGACGAACCTCGCGAAGGCCTCCGCGGCGCGCTACCACGCCCGCCACGACCCGGCCGACCTCGACCGCGCCATCGAGGTGGAGCGCGAGGCGCTGGCGCTCGTCGTGCCGGGCAACCCGCGGCGGGTGCGGTACCTGTCGAACCTCGGCGGCTCGCTCGCCGACCGCTTCCTGGTCACCGGCGAGGCGGCGGACCTGGACGAGGCCGTCGCCCTGCTGCGGGAGTGCGCCGAGCGCACGACGGCGGGCGACACGAGGCACGCGACGCACCTGTACAACCTCGGTCTCGTGCTGCTCCGCCGCCACCGGGCCGGGCACGACCCGGCCGACCTCGCGGAGGCCGTCGAAGCGCTGTCGGCGGCGGCCTCGGGCACGTCGCCCGCGATCGTGCGGGTGCAGGCGGCGCGGTTGTGGGCCGTGTCGGTCGCCGAGCACGACGTCGCGTCGTCGCTGGCGGGCTACGAGCAGGCCGTGGCGTTGTTCCCGGTGCTCGCGTGGCACGGCCTGCACCGCCAGGACCAGGAACGGCACCTGCTCGACCTGGTGGGCGTCGCCTCCGACGCCGCCGCGACCGCGCTGGCGGCCGGTCGGCCGGAACGCGCCGTCGAACTGCTGGAGCAGGGCCGGTCCGTGCTCTGGTCGCAACTGCTGGACCTGCGCACTGACTTCCTCGCGCTGCGAGGTGTGCGGCCGGACCTCGCACAGCGGCTGGAGGAGTTGCGCGACGGCCTGGAGGAGCCCGCGGCGAAGGGCGACGTCGATCCCACGCCCGCCACCCTCGACCGTCGCATGGCGCTGGCCCGGCAGTGGGACGAGACCGTGGCCGAGGTCCGCGGGCTGCCGGGACTGGCGGACTTCCTGCGGCCCCGCCCGTGCGCCGAACTGCTCGGGGCCGCGGCCGAGGGGCCGATCGTGGTCGTCAACGTGAGCACGGTGCGCTGCGACGCCCTCGTCATGACGCCCGAGGGGGTCGACGTGGTGCCGCTGCCGGGCCTGACCGCGCAGGACACCGCCGAGCGCGCGGACGAACTGGCCGCGGCGGCGCACGCCGCGCACGACCTCGCGGGTGTCATCGCGCACAACGCGGTGCTGGACGACGTGCGGGCGTGGCTGTGGCGGGTGGTGGCCGAGCCGGTGCTCGCGCACGTCGGCCCGGCGCCCCGGCTGTGGTGGTGCCCGACCGGCGCCCTGACCCGGCTGCCGGTGCACGCCGCGGGCATCCCCGGCGGCCCGGCGTCCGTACCCGACCTCACGGTGTCGTCGTACACGCCGACGGTCCGGGCGCTTTCCCTGGCGCGCGAGGCGAAAGCGACCCGGGGCGACGGGGTGCTCGTCGTCGCGGTCCCCGAGGTGGAGGGCGCCGTGCCGCTGGACGTCGAGCCGGAGGTCGCCGCGCTCACCGAGCTGTCCCGCGGTCGGTGCACCGTGCGCCGCTCCGCCGACGCGGTGCGCGACCGGGTGCTCGCCGACCTGCCCCGGCACGGCCACGTGCACTTCGCCTGCCACGGCATCGTGGACTCCGCCCGGCCGTCCGCCTCGGGCCTCCTGCTGCACGACGAGCGGCTGACGGTCGCCGACGTGTCGCGGCTGCGACTGGGCGCGGAGCTGGCCTACCTGTCGGCGTGCGACACCGCGAGCGGCGGCGACCTGCCCGACGAGTCGCTGCACCTGGGCGCTGGGCTCAACCTGGCCGGGTACCGGCACGTGGTGGCGACCCTGTGGCCGATCCACGACGCCACCGCCGGCGAGGTCGCCCGCGGTTTCTACGAGCACCTCGGCGCGTCGGCCGCGCCCGACCGCGCCGCGTTCGCGCTGCACGAGGCCGTGCGGGACCTCCGGGCCAAGGGCTGGGACACGCTGCCCGCCATCTGGGCGCCGTACGTGCACGTGGGGCCGTGACCCCAGCGGGTGTCGGGCCGCGTGGCTCACCCGTCCGACCGCGTCGCGTTCGTCGACGCGGTCGGACGCCCCCCCTCCGACACCCCCCCCCGGGGGTGGGCGGCGAGCCGCAGAAACGAAGAGCGTCGGGGAGGGG
>NZ_JBFAMT010000107.1:0-13178 GCF_040656635.1 Actinosynnema sp. NPDC049800
CCGGAGCTGACCATCGCATCGGTCATCTGCCGGATCAACGTCTCGCTGATGTTGCAGCCGAACGTGTTCCACGAGTTCCACCCCATCGGCGGCGTGCGCGCGACGCCGTTGTCCAGGGCGCGGGCGGGGTCGGCGTTCAGCATCGTCACCGTGCCCGCCGCCACCAGCAGGGCCGCGGACACGGCGTGCACGACGCGATGTCGCCGGGATGGGTGTGCCATGGTCGTGGTCCCTTCCGGTGTTCGGTGTCGTGGCTCGCGCGACGCGCGGCGGCCCAGCGTCGCCCGGCGGACACCGGCAGGGTCGGGCCCTGCCGGCCAACCCCGATCTCCAGTCGAAGGTAGCGATGCGCGATTAGGCCGGTCAAAGCTAAAATGTGATCGCTCACTTTAGCTACTCGTGAGCGATCGGCATCGAATGACATTCGACAAGGTCACATAAGCGCAGCTCAGCGCCGACAGGGACAAAGTTGCTCCATTCAGTGCAGCGTCTCGGGACATTTCCCAAGCGCACTACTTGTGAGCGCGAACAATGTGGGCGACACTGGCTCGCACCCGGACTCGCGGAGCGCACCGATCACGCGGTGCTCCCCCTTCCGCGAGGCCCGCCGGTCCGTGCTCACACCGCGAACGACGCCCGCGCGCCGCCCAGCACCCGGCGACCCGGCGGTGCCGGACCGGTCGAACGGTCCTGCCCATCCCACCCGCCACGTGCGGCGGGTGCCTTTCGGTGAAGGTGTCGAAGATGAAGCTGACAGCGAGGTCAGTGTCACGAGTGGTGCTCGCGGCGACGTTGATGGCCACCACCACGGGCGGCGTCGCGTTCCTCGCGACCACGTCCGCGAGCGCCGCGAGCACTCTCGGCGCGTCCGCGGCCCAGAGCGGCCGCTACTACGGCACGGCCGTCGCGGCCGGCAGGCTCGGCGACTCCACCTACGTCGGGATCCTGAACCGCGAGTTCGACATGGTGACGGCCGAGAACGAGATGAAGATGGACGCCACCGAGCCCAACCAGAACCAGTTCAGCTTCGCCAGTGGCGACCGCATCGTGAACCACGCGCTCGCCCAGGGCAAGCGGGTGCGCGGCCACACCCTCGCCTGGCACTCGCAGCAACCGCGGTGGATGCAGGGCATGGAGGGCTCGGCGCTGCGCTCCGCGCTGGTCAACCACATCAACCGGGTCGCCTCCTACTACCGGGGCAAGATCTACGCCTGGGACGTCGTGAACGAGGCCTTCGCCGACGGCGGGTCCGGCGGGCGTCGCGACTCCAACCTCCAGCGCACCGGCAACGACTGGATCGAGGTCGCCTTCCGCACCGCCCGCGCCGCCGACCCCGGCGCCAAGCTCTGCTACAACGACTACAACACCGACAGCTGGGCCGCCGCCAAGACCCAGGGCGTCTACCGCATGGTGCAGGACTTCAAGAACCGCGGTGTGCCCATCGACTGCGTCGGCCTCCAGTCGCACTTCGGCACCGGCATCCCGAGCGACTACCAGACCACCATCCAGCGCTTCGCGGCGCTCGGCGTCGACGTGCAGATCACCGAGCTGGACATCGCCGGTTCCGGCAGCCAGCAGGCCGACAGCTACCGCCGCGTGACCCAGGCGTGCACCGCCGTCGCGCGGTGCACCGGCATCACCGTGTGGGGCATCCGCGACACCGACTCCTGGCGCTACCCCAACGACTCGCCGCTGCTGTTCGACGGCTCGGGCAACAAGAAGCCCGCGTACCAGGCGGTCCTCGACGTCCTCAACGCGGCAGGGCCGACCACCACCACCACCACGACCACGACCTCCGGCACCACGACGACCACCACCACGACGCAGAACCCCGGCGGCGCCTGCACCGCGACCGCGTCGTTGAACAGCTGGAACGGCGGGTTCGTGGCCAACATCAAGGTCACCGCGGGCGCCTCGGCCCTCAACGGCTGGTCGGTCTCGGTGTCCCTGCCGGCCGGCGCCACCGTCACCAACCAGTGGAGCGCCAACCGCAACGGCTCCACCGGCACGGTCGCCTTCACCAACGTCGACTACAACGGCTCCGTCGCGGCGGGCCAGTCGGTGGAGTTCGGCTTCCAGGCCACCGGCAACGCCACCGGTCTCACCCCGACCTGCTCGGCGCGCTGAGCCGAGCCCGCCCGGTCGGCGCGTCGAGGCGTCGACCGGGCGGACCGGTTCCCCGTATCGTCTCCCCGGAGATCACCTTGGTTCCGGCGAAGGGATCATCCGATGACGACGCAGCACGACGACGTGACCCGCCACTTCCCCGCCAGCCGACACCTGCCGCCACCCGAGGTCAGACCGCTGCCGGAGGCGCCGACCTCCACGTGGCGGATCATCGGGCCGGGTGTGGTCGCCGCGGGCGTCGGGTTGGCGTCCGGCGAGTTCATCCTCTTCCCCTACATCGCGTCCCAGGTCGGCCTGGTGTTCGTCTGGGCGGCCCTGGTGGGGCTGGCCACCCAGTACTTCCTGAACATGGAGATCGAGCGGTACACGCTCGCCACCGGCGAGACCGCGCTCACCGGTTTCAGCCGCTACTGGCGGCACTGGGGGCTGGTGTTCGCGGTCCTGACCATGGCGGCGAACCTGTGGCCGGGTTGGGCGACCAGTTCGGCGACCATGGTCACCTACCTGTGGGGCGGCGACGTCCGCTGGATCTCCATCGGGATGCTGCTCGCCATCGGGCTGATCCTCACGCTGGCGCCGGTGGTGTACGTGGCGCTGGAGCGGACGGAGATGCTGAAGGTCGCGGCGGTGATCGTGCTGCTCGCGGTCGGCGCGGTGGTGGCGATCTCGGCCGACACGTGGGCCGAGGTGCCCAGGATCGTGACCGACGCGAGCATCCCGATCGACCCGCTCGGTCTCGCGTTCCTGACCGGCGCGCTCGCCTTCGCGGGCGCGGGCGGCGGCCAGAACCTGGTGCAGAGCAACTGGATCCGGGACAAGGGCTTCGGCATGGGCAAGTACGTGCCGCGGATCAAGAGCCCGGTGACCGGCAAGCCCGAGGCCGCGCCGAGCACCGGGTTCATCTTCGAGCCGACCGACGAGCACCTGACCCGGTGGCGCGCGTGGTGGCGGTTCGCGAACCGCGAGCAGCTCTACACCTTCGTGCTGATCACGTTCGTGTCCATCATGTTCACCTCGCTGCTCGCGTACGCGACGGTCTACGGCAGGCCCGGGCTGCCGAACAACATCGGGTTCCTGCGGATCGAGGGCGAGGTGCTGAAGGAGACGGTCGGCGCCTGGTTCGGCACGCTGTTCTGGGTGATCGGCGCGTTCGCGCTGTTCGCCGCGGCGCTGGGCATCGTGGACTACTCCAGCCGCCTCGTCGCGGACGTGGTCAAGACCGCGTACGCCAGGAACGTCAAGGAGAGCACGCTCTACTTCGCCGTGGTGTGGGTGCTGGTGCTGGTGGGCTGCGCGATCGTGCTGGCCGGTCTCGGGCAGCCGCTGATCCTGCTGGTGATCTCCGCGTGCGTGGGCGGGTTGATGATGTTCCTCTACTCCGGCCTGCTGATCGTCCTCAACCGCAAGGCGCTGCCCGCGCCGATCCGCATCCGCGCCGTCCGCGTGGCGGCGCTCGGCTGGGCGGTGCTCCTGTTCGGCGTGCTGAGCGTCATGACGATCATCGAGCAGACCGGCAAGCTGTTCGGCGACTAGACCCGACCCGGTTCATCCGCCGACAGGTCCGGCCGTCGTCCGCCGGCCGCGCGAGTGGGTTCGATCGCGCGGCCGGCGGCTCAGCGTTCTTCCTGGATGCCGGTGTACTGGTTGGGCATCACGACGCAGTACAGGCCGCCGGTCTCGTTGGTCAGGCAGTAGACCGGCCGGGTCTGGTCGGAGTTGCCCGCCTCGCGCTGCTCGCCGACCTTCTGGATGGTGATGCGTCCCGGGTCCTTGGCCGGCTCCGGCACCGGCTTGTCCCACGGGTGCCACGCCAGCAGGCCTCCACCGATACCGGCGACGAGGATCGCGGTGGCCAGCAGGCCGTGGCCGGGCCGGGATTGATCGGTCGTCGCCGGAGGCCGGGGCGGCGACGGTTGCGGCACAGGAGTTTCCGGGTGCGACATGGCGGACAGTTGAACATCATCGCGGCCTCGACCGGACAGGCGGTCACGTCCGGCGCGTGAGCCGGGGATCCGCCCGCTCGACCGGACGCGAAGCCGGCCACGCGCCCGTGGTCACCGCGCGGAGGAGCCATTCCAGCGGCCCGTAGCGGTGGCGGCGGAGCCACAGCGCGCTGAGTGCGAGCTGGACCGCGTAGATGCCGACGACGAGCCCGGCTACCGCGCCGTAGGACAGCGTGCCCACCAGGCCGAACCCGTAGGCGGTGAAGACAACGCCCAAGATGGCCGATTGCAGGAGGTAGTTCGACAGCGCGACGCGGCCCGCCGGGGCGAACACGGCTGCGACGCGGGTGTCGAACAGGCGCAGCAGCGCGGCCACGTACCCGCCGGCGAGGAGTGGCGCGGTGAGGACGGTGACCCCGATCGCGAGGGTCTCGGCGCCGCTCCCCGGGTGGTTCACCGCGACGTAGGCGTAGAAGCCGGCCCCGACGAGCCCGATCGGCAAGCCGGCGCGCAGCAGCCACGACCACAGTGCCCGGTAGCGCCGAGGTTCGGCGAGCACCTGCGACTTGCCCGCCGCGAACCCGAGCAGGAACATCGCCAGGGTGCTCGGAGCCTGCACGAACACGACGAGTTCGAGCGTGCCGGGCAACTGGCGCAGGTGTTCGGCGACAACCGTCGCCGCGGTTCCCCGGTAGGCGGCCACCGTTTCGGCGACCCGCGCGGACATCACGGTGGCGTCGACCGGGGTGTGGGTGAGCACGTCGAGCACGCCCAGCAGGGTCCACACCGTGCCGCTGACGAGCAGCAGACCCACCGCGAGCCGGACCGCGCGCCTCGGGGTGGTGCCGCGCAGCGCCAGCAGGACGAGGCCGAGCACGGCGTAGGTGACGAGGATGTCGCCGTGGAACAGGAGCACGGCGTGCGCGGCGCCGATCGACGCGAGCGCGACGTGCCGGCGCAGCATCCGTGACCGGAAAGCGACGCCCCGCCGCGCGGCGGCATCCATCTGCAGCGTGAAGCTGTAGCCGAAGAGGAAGGAGAACAGCAGGTAGAACTTGGTCTCGAAGAACATCGAGACGATCCACTGGACGGCCGGGTCGCGTGCCGGATCGGCGATTCCGGAGGCGTAGTAGCCGGTCGCGAACGCCCACACGTTGACAACCAGGATGCCGAACAGCGCGAACCCGCGCAACGCGTCCAACCGCTCGATGCGGGGTTGAGTAGTCACGGCGCCCTTTCATAAACCGAGTGGTCGGTCTAATATTGGATCCCGTCACCTCCACCGTCAACCCCGCTGGTTGAATCGGCCCATGCGCACCGTCGACCCAGCCAAGCGCGAGGCGAAGCGACTCCGGATCCTGGCGGCCGCGGCGCGGTGCTTCGCGCGCAAGGGGTTCGGCCAGACCCGCACGGCCGACATCTGCGCCGAGGCGGAGATGAGCTCGGGCAACCTGTTCTACTACTTCGACAGCAAGCAGGACATCTTCGCCGCGGTCGTCGAACAGGACGGCGCCGACACCGAGGCCCTGTTCGCCGACCTGTCGACCGCCGAGCCGTGGGACGCGCTGACGACGTTCTTCGACCTGGCGGTCGGCTTGGCCGCCGACGCGGACTACGCCCGGCTCACCCTCGAGATCGCCGCCCAGGCCCACCGCGACGAACGGATCGCCGCCCTGGTCGCGTCCAACGACCGGTTGGTGCGGTCCGGCCTGGCCGACCTGGTCGACCGGGCGACCGGGGCAGGCCTGATCGACCCCGGGCTGGACCCGGCCACGACCGCCACCTGGCTCGCCGCCCTGGTGGACGGCTTGTTCAACCGCGTGGCGGTGGACGCCGGCTTCGAGCCGAAGCGCGAACGCGAGACCCTGCACCTGGTCCTCAGCCGACTCTTGCGCCACGTGGACGACGTCGAATCCTGAGTGTCCTTCGGAACCTGACGGCGCCGCGACCAAGTGGCTCCACCGCACAAGCCCACGCTGTCACCGCGCGTGATCCCGGACCCGGCCGTTCGCCGGCAACCCGAGCGCCGTTCACCGGGGCCGGGTCGCGAGTGCTCGCCCGCGTGGAGGACGCGCGCTGACGACGTCGCGGTAGCTCCGCGTGACGTGACTACGATTTCGGGGCGAGGCCGGGGAAAGGTGTGGCCCGCTCTGGTTTTCCGCGGCGGAGGGCAGGAACGTGACGCAGACGCTCACCGCGGTCGAGGTCGCGGGGCCCCACCGGTGGCGGTGGGTGCTCGGCGACCGGTCCGGGCGGGTGTTGGCCGATCACCAGGTGGACCTGGAGGTGGGCACCGCCGAGTACGAGGCGTTCTGCGACCTGGTCGGGCACCTGGACCGCCACCGGCTGCCGCACGACCCGATCGGCTCGGAGGCCGCGGCCGTCGACCGGGTCAGCGCGTGGATCAGCGAGCGGGTGTTCGGCGACGCGCTGCTGTCCCGGTTGTCGGGCTCGGTGCGGGTGGTCGTGCCCCACGACGCGGAATTCCTGCTGTCCCGGCCGCTGGAGCTGGCCCGGGTCGACGGTGTTCCGTTGGCGCGCAAGCAGATCAGCCTGGTCTACGAACCCGCCGGCCTCGACCCGCCGGACGGCAAGGAGGACGTGGCCGGCAGCGTCCGGGTGCTGGCGCTGTTCTCCGTGCCCGCCCGCTCGTCGATCCTGGCACTGCGCCGTGAGCGGTACGAGCTGGCCCGGACCGTCCGCACGATCGCGGCGAAGTCCCGCAAGGCGATCGAGCTGCGGGTGCTGCAGTACGGCGTGACGCGGGAACGGCTCGCCGAGGCCGTCGAGGAGCACCCCGGCTGGGACGTGCTGCACGTGTCCGGCCACGGCGGGATCGGCGCGCTGGTGCTGGAGCAGGCCGACGGCGAGCCCGACGTGATCTCCACCGACGAGCTGGTCGACCTGCTGCGGCCCGCGCGCGACCGGTTGAAGCTGGCCGTGCTGTCGGCGTGCCGGTCCGGCGCGGCCGAGGCGGCGACCACGCTGCACGCGTTGGGGCTGGACGACCTGGCCGAGCAGGTCGCGCCGGACGGCGGCGGCACGGCCGACCAGGTCGGCTTGGCACGTGGTCTGGTGCGGGAGCTGGGCATCACGGCGCTGGCCATGCGCTACCCCGTGGCGGACGGCTTCGCCGTCGCGCTGGCCGGTGAGCTGTACCCGAGGCTGTTCGGCGCGGGCCAGCCGGTGGACCGGGCGGTCGCGCTCGCGCTGCCCAAGGCGGTGGGCGGACGACCGACGGCCGCCGTGCCCGCCGCGTCCATCGGCACGCCGATGCTGATCGGCGCCGGGACCGTGGGCCTGCGCGTGGCGCCGCCACCGGGACGTGTCGTGCTCGACCCGTACGCCGAGCGGATGGCGTGGTTCCCGCCCGAGCCGGAGCGGTTCGTCGGCCGCACGCGGGCGTTGGTCGAGGCGAGCACCGCGCTGGCGCCGGAGAGCGGGCGCACGGGCGTGCTGTTCGTCGGCATGGTGGGCGCGGGCAAGTCCGCGTGCGCCTTGGAGTTGGCGCACCAGCACCGCGGCCGGTTCGGCGCGTTGGCGTGGTGGAAGGCGCCCGAGCACCCGGACGACTTCGGCCAGGCGTTGGTCGGCCTGGCCACCGCGCTGGAGACCCAGCTCGGCATCCCGATGCTCGACGCGGTGGCCGGCGAGGCGGAGCTGCGCCGGTTCCTGCCCCGGTTGGCGGCGGTGCTGCGCGAGGAAGTCGTGCTGCTGGTGCTGGACAACGTCGACACGCTGCTGTCGGGCGACGCGACGTGGCGGGACCCGTTGTGGGGCCTGCTGATCGAGTGCCTCACCGGTCACCGCGGCCTGTCGCGGGTCGTGCTGACCAGCCGGGTGGCGCCCGCCGACCTCGACCCGGACCTCGTGGTGGTGCTGCCCACGCACGCGCTGTCGATCGCGGAGTCGGTGTTGCTGGCCCGCGAGCTGCCGCACCTGGGCGTGCCGCTGCGCGACCAGCCCACCGCCGAACGCGCCACCGCACGTTCCGCCGAGGACCTCCACCTGGTCCGACGCGTGCTGAACGTCGCGCAGGGACACCCGGAGCTGCTCGAACTGGCCGACGTCGCCGCGGCCGAACCGGGCAGGCTCGCCGAGGCGCTGGCCGCGGCGGAGGCGGCGGGGCACGACACGCCGGTCACCGCGTTCTTCACCACGGGCGCCAGCGAGCTGGACGGTCCGCAGTTCCTGCGGCTGCTCTCGGCGTGGACGGGCACGGTGCTGGCGACGTTGCCCGCGCCCGCCCGCACGCTGGTGGAGCTGCTGGCGCACGTCGAGGAGGACGAGCGCCGGCCGTGGATCGTGCGCGTGGTGTGGCAGGAGGTCTGGCGGGAGCTGCACGGGCAGGACGCGCCGGCGCTGGAGGCGGCGCTGGCGCCGCTGATGGCCGCGGTGCTGGTGGAGGTCGAGGGCGACGACCCGACGCAGGACGTCTACCGGCTGCACCGCGGCGTCGGCGAGGCGATCCGCGCGGGCGCCGACCCGGCGTTCGGCGCGCTGGTCGACGAGAAGACGATCGAGTGCCTGGCGGCGGTGTACGAGCACGCGCACGCCGAGGAGGAGCAGGGCCGCTCCGGTGAGGTGATCGTGCTGTCCGGCCTGGCCGCCACGCCGTACCTGCTGCGCACCGGTCGGTGGGCGCAGGCGGTCGACATGCTGGAGACGGCGACCGACCGCGATGTCGCCCCGGAGACCACCAACCGGGCGATGAGCTACCTGCGCCACATGCTCGACCGCGACGAGGACGCCCGCGAACGCCCCGCCGTGACGGCCCTGTACGCCAAGCTGCTGTCCCGGACCGATCCGCAGGCGGCGGCCGTGATGTTCCTGGACCTCGTCCGGCTCGGGGTCGAGGTCGCCCGGTTCGACATCGCCTCGCTCGCCACCTCGGAGTGCGCGCGGATCTTCACCGACCACGGCGACCTCGAAGGAGCGCTGGAACTGGCGCGCGCGTTGCCCGGCTACTCCGACCTCGCCGGGTACGGCCCGTGGACGCGGGTCGCCGACACGTGCGTGGAGCTGACCGTGCTGACCAGGATGGGACGGCACCACGAGGCGGCGGCACGGGCCGTGGAGCTGGTCGAGGTGGTCGACGGGCTGGACGACGACGGCGGCGAGCCGGAACGCGCCACACCGGTGAGCGTGCGGGGCGTGGTGCTGAGCACCGCGTTGGAAGCGGTCACGCGCTTCGGCGACTGGGACGTCGCGCTGGGGCTGTGCGAGCGGATCGACGCGCTGCACGTGCGGCGTGGCGCGACCGACCACGAGCGGGCGCGGTCGCGGCTCGACACGGCCGTGGTGCTGCTGGCGCTGGGCCGCGTCGACGAGGCGGAGGACGTGCTGCGGCACAGCCAGGCCGTGTTCGAGGACGCCGACGACACCGTGCTGCTCGGCGAGGTGTTCCGGCTGCGGGCCAAGGTGCGCGACGCGCTCGGCCGGCCGGAGGACGCGCTGGCCATGGCGCGGCCGGCGTTGCGGTACTCCTACGAGAGTTCCAGCCCTTCGGTGCTGGCCGAGGGCCACGACCTGCTCGCCACCCACCTGGCCGCCACGGGCGAGCACGGGCGGGTGTGCGCGGCGCACCGCGCGGCGGCGAGCGTGCTGCGTGCCGCGTCGTCGCACGCCGAGCGCGGCACCACCGTCGTGCAGCTGTCGGACCTGCTGGAGCACGGGCCGGACCTGTTCCCCGGCTCGCTCGAGGAGATGGTGCGCACCGTCGAGCAGGTGCCCGGTGTGCGGCTGGGCGTCGTGCTCGACATCCTGGTCCCGGACGACGCGGAGCTGGCCGAGCTGTTCGCCGACGTCGTCTCGGTGCCCCGGGAGAACCTGCGGATCGGTCAGGACGCCCTGGCCGACTACCGCGAGCAGCGCGAACTGCTCGTCACGGCCATCCACCAGACCGAGGAGGGCGGGCTCGACCCCGGTGTGTTCGGGGACGTGGACGAGACGAGCGCGGAGCTGTTCGCCGCGATCCTCGCCATGAGGCACCGCGACGCCGGGCAACGCCCGCGCGCAGCGCCGCCCGACGGCGAGCCGCGGCTGTTCGGCGCGCAGGTCGTGCCCGCGATGGGTGATCACCGCGGCGGCATCCGCTTCACCGACTTCGTGGAGCTGGACGGGCGGCCGTTCGCCGTCACCGCGGACGAGGAGGCCGTGCGGACGTGGGACCTGCGCACGCACCGGCAGGTCGGCGAGCCGCTCACCCGCTCCGGTCACCGCCTGCACGCGGCGGCCGTGACCACGTTGGCCGGGCGGCCGGTCGCGGTCGTGGGCCACGGGCCTGGTCTGGACGTGTGGGACCTGACCACGCGGGAGCACGTGACCGAAGTGGTGGCGCCGTACCGGTGGCGGGTGCGCGCCGCGATCTCCGCCGTGGCGTGCACGGTGTGGCAAGGGCGGGCGCTGGCCGTGACGGGCTCCTACGACTCCACCGTGCGCTTGTGGGACCTGGACCGCCGCGAGCAGGTCGGCCCGCCGCTCGCCGGCCACGACTCCGTGATCAGGGCGATCGCGTTCGGCGTCGTGGACGGGCGCCTGGTGGCGGTCAGCGGCAGCGAGGACACCACGGTCCGGGTCTGGGACGTGGAGCGGCACGAGCAGGTCGGCGTGCTGCGCGGGCACGACGACCACGTCGAGGCGGTCGCCGTCGGCGAGGTGGACGGCACGCCCGTCGCCGTCACCGGCAGCCGCGACGACACGATGCAGCTGTGGGACCTGCGCGAACACCGTGAGCTGGGTGACTACTTCGACGCGCACGAGGACCCGGTCGAGGCCGTGGCGTTCGGCGTGCTGCACGGCGCGCCGGTCGCGGTCAGCGGTGGCGACGACGAGGCGGTCCGCCTGTGGGACCTGCGGACGCGTGATCAGCTCGGCCCCGCGTTGACCGAGGGCCGGGTCGCCATGGGGATCACCGCGGTGGCCCTCGGCGAGGTGGCCGGCCGCCCGACGTTGCTGGCGGGCGACCGGGACGGGGTGCTGCGGGTGTGGGACCTCGACGTGCACCGGGAGATGGGCTTCGACGTGCCCGCGAGGTTCGCCGCCGAGCTGCCGTCGGAGTGGACCGACCCGGAGACCGGCGAGGTCTACGACCTCACCGGACCGATCGTCGACGACGGGGGTTCGCCGTGGCGCCAGGTCGACTTCGACGGCTTCGAGCCGATCCTCGCCGAGCCCGGCAGCGTCGGCGTCACGCTCAACCTCCGGGACGTGGACGACCGCTACGGCCTGACCGGCATCGTCAGCCCGCCACGTCAGCGACCGTCCGGCGAGGGCTGAAGCAGCCGGTCGTCCATCTGCCGGTGCGACACCAGCCCGGCCACGGCCGCGAGCGCGCCCGCGCCCAGGAGCACCGGCCGGGTGGCGTCGATGTCGAACGAGTGGTCCAGGAGGGTCACGGCCGTGGGGCCGACCAGGGTCACCAGCAGCGGGCCGAGGACGGTCGACAGGCCGAGGACCAGCTTCATCAGCGACTGGACCAGCGCCACCATCCGGCCGCGCATCGCGTCCTCGACCCGCGTGCCGATGATGGTGAGCCCGGTGAGGAACGCGATGCCCGCGCACGCGCCGACCACGGCCACCGCGACCAGGGCGAACCACAGGTGCGGCGCGAGTGACACGACGGCCAGGCTCACGCCCGCGCCCACGATCGTGACGCCGAACAGCCGGTTGTAGGTCAGCCGGCGGGACAGCTTCGGCGCGATCGCCATGCCCGCCGCCAGCCCGACGAAGACCGCGATGAACAACGTGCCGTAGGCGCTCTCGCCGCCGCCCAGGCTCGACGCGTAGAGCCTGGCGCTGCCGATCACCCCGCCCGCCGCGGCGAACGCGCCGGTCATGCCGATGACGAGGCCGCGCAGCAGCGGCGTCCGCCACGCGTACCGCAGGCCGTCGCGCATCATCACCAGGAAGCCCGGGCCGCCTCGCCTGCCCCGTGGCGCGGCCCGGCCGGACAGCTCCGGGATCCGCACCGCGATCAGGGCCGCGGACGACAGGTACAGCAGGCCGTTGACCACGACGGCGATCGTCGCGATGCGGAACTCCAGGTCGCCGTCCCGGACGCCCAGGTAGCCGGGGATGCCCGCGACCAGCGAGTAGAGGCTGAACCCGGTGACCGTGGTGATGCCGTAGGTCATCACCAGGCCGAGCTGGTTGGCGGTGTCGACCTGGTCCGGTCGGCGCAGCAGGTTCGGCACGGCCGAGTCCTTGGCCGGGATCCACAGCATCGCGCAGCAGCCGACCAGGAAGTTCGCCACGAACAGCCACCACGCCGTGCCGACGAACGCGATCGACAGGAACAGGCCGCCGCGGGCCAGGTCGCAGGCGACCATCACCTTGCGCCGGTCGAACCGGTCGGCCAGCACCCCGCCCAGCGGCGCGAACAGCACGCCGGGCAGCAGCTGGGTCAGGACCACCGCGCTGAGCGCGAACCCCTCCCACCCGTACCCTGCGGCCAGCTTCGTGACCAGACCGGTCAACGCCAGCAGCGACAGCCAGTCGCCGACGCTGCACAGGAACGTGACGCCCCAGAGCCGCCGGAACGGTCCGATGGACAGCACCGCCCGGACGCGGCGCGCCGTCGACGCCCCGGCCCCGTCCTCCTCGGCCACCACACCGACACCGTCGCCTTGAATGCCGCCACCCCCGCCGTAGTCGCAGATGATCAGACTAACGACGACGGGCCGGTGGCTCCCACGAGTTCCACGATCACGGCCGCCGGCGTGCCGGATCGCGCGTCGTCGCATTGGGCCGGGATGCCGTGTGACTTTCGACAAGTCAAGAAAAGTGCAGGTCACCGTGCCTCTCGAGGCCGGATTCAAGATCCTCGCGGCGGCGCGGAACCATATTGGCGACCAATGCGTCATGATCCGGTAGAGCCGAGCAACTGTGTTGGGGGTGCCACTGTGTCCGCTGCGTCCGTCGTGCCGATCCGGCCCGTCGTGGCCGTCGTGGCCGCTGTGGCCGCCGGGTCCATCGGGTCCGGGGTCGGCTGATGGCGGGCGAGAACCCCCTGGTCGAGGCGCCGCCGGCGGAGTCGGGTTCGTTCTTCAACGCGGGTACCGGTGACAACGGGTGGGCGACCGGTATTTCCATCGCGGAGTCGGCGAT
>NZ_JBFAMT010000108.1:0-13136 GCF_040656635.1 Actinosynnema sp. NPDC049800
CCTGCATGCGGCCGGTCGCGTTGTAGTCGGTCTCACCGTGCCGCCACAGCACGAGCCGGTTCAGGGTCATGCCTCGGCGACCTCGTCGGCCGGCGACGACGTGACCGCGCCCGTCGACCGCGTGGTCCGCGGCGGTGCCGCCGCGCGATCGCACGCGGCTCGCGGCCGTTCGGGAGTCGTCCCTGACCGCCGCGGTCCGGCGCGCCACGCGCCCGCCGCGGTGCGAGGCCGGTCCGCCGCAGGGGATTGACGGCGGGCAGCGGGTGTTGCATGGTCTGAACGAGCAGGCCGTGAGAGCGCTCTCTCGCCGACTTGCCTCGGGTGCTCGGCCGACCTGCATCGGCCGGTGCGCCTCCCTGCGGACAAGGAGGACCGCGTGCGAATGACAACGTTGACGAAGATCGGTGTGGCCGCCGCGCTGGTGGTGAGCGGGCTGGTGGTCGCGCCGACCGCCCAGGCCGCGCCCGCGCCGGAACCGCTGTCGCCGGGACTGGTGTCCGCGATGCGGACCGCGTTCGGGCTGACCGAGCAGCAGGCCCGGACCAGGCTCGACCTGGAGGCGAAGGCCACCCGGCGGGCGCCCTCGGCGCGCACCGCGGCCGGGTCGTCCTTCGGCGGCAGCTGGTTCGACCAGGACAAGGGCGTGCTCGTGGTCGGCGTGACCGACCCGGCGGCGGCCGACCGGGTCCGGGCGACCGGCGCCGAGGCGCGGCTGGTCGGCCGGACCGCGGCCGAGCTGGACCGGGTCAAGGACGGCGTGGACGCGCTGTCGGCGTCCGGCGCGGTGCCGGCGGCCGTGACCAGCTGGCACCCGGACCCGCGCAGCGGCGCGGTGGTGGTCGACGTCCAGCCCGGCGTGCAGACCGCGGAGGTCGAGCGGTTCCTGGCCGAGGCGCGCGAGCTCGGCCCCGTCCAGGTGAACACCGAGGGCGTCACCGCGCCCGTGCCGTTCGCGGCCGGGACCGTCGGCGGCGACCCGTACTACACCGGCAACGTCCGCTGCTCCATCGGCTTCTCGGTGCACGGCGGCTACGTCACGGCCGGCCACTGCGGCGGCACGGGCGCGCAGGTGTACGGCTGGGACCGGTCCTGGCAGGGCCAGTTCGCCGGCTCCTCGTTCCCCGGCAACGACTACGCGTGGGTCCGCACCGGCGGCGGCTGGTGGAACGTGCCCGTCGTGCTCGGCTGGGGCACGGTGCCCGACGCCTTGGTGCGCGGCTCGTGGGAGGCGCCGGTCGGCACGTCGGTCTGCCGTTCGGGCTCCACGACCCGCTGGCACTGCGGCGTGATCCAGTCCCGCAACGAGACCATCCACTACGCGCAGGGCGACGTGCACCAGATGGCGGGCACCAGCGTGTGCGCCGAGGGCGGCGACTCCGGCGGCTCGTTCATCACCGGTGACCAGGCGCAGGGCGTCACGTCCGGCGGCTACGGCAACTGCTCGTCCGGTGGCCGTACCTGGTTCCAGCCGATCAACGAGATCCTGTCCGTCTACGGCTTGCGGTTGCTCACCGCGTGATTCGCTGACCGACCGCGGACCCGTCCCTCCGGGGGCGGGTCCGCTGCCGTTCAACCCCGAACGGCGCGGTCACGCCGGCGAGAAGGGTTCCGGTGCGCGCGACTTCAGGCCTGCCCAGTCTTGTTAACGCTAACATTCGTAGACCCGCGAAATACCTTGGGAACGCGGCGGCGTCACAGTCCTAACCCGGATGACGTGCGCGTGTCAAGGTGCCCTTGTCAAGTGAATTAGCGTTAACAACGTTCACTCGCGCAGTCTGTTGCGTCCGTCACGGCCGGCCCTCTAGGGTCCCTGTCGAAGCGCTTCGATGGCGGGGAGCTCCGCGCTCCCCGAAGACGAAGGGGGACGACCGGTGTCGAGGGTCCGCCGCACGCTGTTGTTGCCGCTGGTCGCGTTGCTGCTCGCGGCGCCGCTGCCGGCGCACGCCCGGGAACTCCCGTTCCGGAACCCCGACCTGCCGCGCGCCGCCCGGATCGACGACCTGCTCGGCCGGTTGACGGTCGACGAGAAGGTCTCGCTGCTGCACCAGTACCAACCACCGATCCCCAGGCTCGGGATCGGCGGGTTCAAGACCGGCACGGAAGCGCTGCACGGCGTGGCGTGGCTCGGCGAGTCGACGGTGTTCCCGCAGGCCCTCGGCCTGGCGAACACCTGGAACCCCGAGCTGGTCGAGGAGGTCGGCGCGGTCACCGGGCGCGAGGCGCGCGGGTTCCACGCGATGAACCCCGCGTCGAACGGCCTCAACCTGTGGGCGCCGGTGGTGAACCTGTTGCGCGACCCGAGGTGGGGCCGCAACGAGGAGGGCTACTCGGAGGACCCGTACCTGACCGGCCGGATCTCCACCGCGTTCGGCCGGGGCGTCCAGGGCGACCACCCGGACTACCTGCAGGCCGCGCCCACCCTGAAGCACTACGTCGCCTACAACGTCGAGGACGACCGCATCGACGTCGACTCGATCGTCCCGCCGCGGATCCTGAAGGACTACGACGAGGCCGCGTTCAAGCCGGCGATCTCGGCCGACGCCGCCACCGGCGTGATGGCGTCGTACAACCTGGTCAACGGCCGCCCGACGCACGTCGGCCCGGAGCTGGACGAGACCGTGCGCTCCTGGACCGACGAGGACCTGATGATCGTCGGCGACGCGGGCGGCGCGTCGAACGTCGCCGGCTCGCAGCGGTACTACCCGAACGAGGTCGAGGGCAACGCGGCGGCCATCCGGGCGGGCCTGGACAACTTCACCGAGGACAACCAGAACTCCGCGCCGACCACGACGTCGATCAAGACCGCGATCGACCGGGGCCTGATCACGGTGGCCGACGTCGAGGACGCCGCCCGGCACGTGCTGTCGATCCGGTTCCGGCTCGGCGAGTTCGACCCGGCCGGGCGCAACCCGTACGCGAGCATCACGCCGGACGTCATCGACGCGCCCGAGCACCGCGAGCTCGCCCGCGAGGTGGCCGCCGAGCAGGTCGTGCTGCTGCGCAACGACAAGAACACCCTGCCGCTGTCCACCGCGGACACGAAGAAGGTCGCGGTCGTCGGTCAGCTCGCGGACACGCTGTACGAGGACTGGTACTCGGGCACGATGCCCTACCGGATCACGCCGGTGCAGGGCCTCTCCGAACGGGCCGACGTCACGTCGAGCGAAGGCGTCGACCGCATCCGGTTGAAGGACCTGGCGACCGGCAAGTACGTCACGGCGTCCACTGCGGACTCCGGCGCCGTGCTCACCGCCACCGAGGCGACGCCGACCGACGCGAGCGGCCTCGACGTGTTCGACTGGGGCGAGGGCACGGTCACGCTGCGGACCGCGGCGAACGGCAAGACGGTGTCGTTGGGTGATGGGCGCGGCCTGGTCAACAACGCGGCCCAGCCCCACGGCTGGTTCGTCCAGCAGCAGTTCCGGTTCGTGGCCCGGCCCGACGGTTCCTTCGTGCTGGAGTACACCGGCAACGACGTCACGCAGTCCTGGTTCGGGCGGAACAAGTACGTCCTCGTCGGCGCGGACGGCAGGCTGACCGTGGCCGCCGAGACGCCGGAGGCGGCGACGAAGTTCGGCCGCGAGGTGGTGCGCAGCGGCGTGGACAGCGCGGTGGCGGCGGCGAAGGGCGCCGACGCGGCCGTCGTCGTGGTCGGGAGCATGCCGTTCATCAACGGTCGCGAGGACGACGACCGCCAGACCACCGTGCTGCCGGCCGGCCAGCGCGCGGTGATCGACGCGGTGCGCCGGGCGAACCCGCGCACGATCGTCGTGCTGGAGAGCAGCTACCCGTACGCGGGCGACTGGGACACCGCCGACCTGCCCGCGGTCCTGTGGACCACGCACGCGGGCCAGGAGACCGGGCACGCGATCGCCGACGTCCTGTTCGGCGACCACAACCCCGGCGCCAGGCTGACCCAGACGTGGTACCGCTCGGACGCGGACCTGCCGGACAAGCTCCGGTACGACATCTCGAAGTCCGGGCACACCTACCAGTACTTCAAGGGCAAGCCGCTCTACCCCTTCGGGTACGGGCTGAGCTACACGTCGTTCCGGTACTCCCGGCTCGAGCTGGACCGGACCGTGGTGGACGCCTCGGGCGAGGTGAAGGTCCGCGTGGACGTCACGAACACGGGCCGCCGGGCCGGCGCCGAGGTGGTGCAGCTGTACTCCCACCAGAAGAAGTCGCGGGTCCAGCAGCCGATCAAGCAGTTGCGCGCGTTCGAGCGGGTGGAGCTGCGGCCCGGCGAGACGAAGACGGTCGAGCTGACCGTGCGCGCGGCGGACCTGGCGTTCTGGGACGTGACGCGGGAGAAGCCGGTGGTCGAGAGCGCGCCGCACGAGCTGGCGGTCGGTCCGCTGACCCGCACGATCAGCGTGCGCGGCGAGACGATCCCGCCTCGCGACCTGCGCAAGACCACGCGGGCGCAGAACTTCGACGACTACTCGGGCGTGACCCTGGTGGACACCACCAAGGACCGCGGTACCGCCGTCGCCTCGACCGCGCCCGGCCAGTGGATCTCGTTCGAGGACGTCGACCTCGGCCGGTCGTCGCGGACGCTGACGGCCCGGGTGGCGAACCCGGACGCGCCGACGACGGTCGAGGTGCGCCTCGGCGGTCCCACCGGCAGGCTGGTGGGCACGCTCACCGTGCCGACCACGGCCGACAAGTACTCCTGGACCACGGTCTCGTCGCCGTTGCGCGGCGCGACGGGTCGGCAGGACGTGTGCCTGGTCTTCACGGGGAAGGCCCGGATCGACAACCTCACCGTGGAGGGATCATCCTGATGTCCAAGCGTCTTCTGGTGGCCGCGGTCGCGGCCGTGCTGGCCGTGGCCGGCTGCGGGGGTTCCGACGGGGCCTCCGACCCCAACACCCTCAAGCTGTGGCACTACGAGGGTCCGGACAGCGCCATGGGCGTGGCGTGGGCGGAGGCGATCAAGCAGTTCGAGGCCTCGCACCCGGGCGTGAAGGTGGAGTTCGAGGAGAAGGGCTTCGAGCAGATCCAGAAGACGGCCTCGATGGTGCTCAACTCCAAGGACGCGCCGGACATCCTGGAGTACAACAAGGGCAACGCGACCACCGGCCTGCTGTCCAAGCAGGGCCTGCTGACCGACCTGAGCGAAGAGGTCGCCAAGCGCGGGTGGGACAAGAAGCTCGGGCCCGGCATCGACACCACGGCGAAGTACGACGACCGCGGCGTGATGGGTTCCGGGAAGTGGTACGGCATCCCCAACTACGCCGAGTACGTGATGGTCTACTACAACAAGACCATGTTCGACCAGCAGGGGCTGGCCGCGCCGAAGACGCTGGACGAGCTGACCGCCGCGATGGCGAAGTTCGCCGCCGCCGGCGTCACGCCGCTCGCGCTCGGCGGCGCGGAGTACCCTGCGCACCAGGTGCTCTACCAGCTCGCGCTGACCAAGGCCGACCGCGAGTGGGTGGACCGGTTCCAGCGCTACACCGGTGACGTGAACTTCCACGACAACCCGTGGGTGTTCGGCGCGGAGACCTTCGCCAAGTGGCTGCGCGAGGGTTACATCTCCAAGGACTCCGCCGGCGTGAAGGCCGAGGACATGGGCCTGTCGTTCATGCAGGGCAAGCACCCGATCATGATCAGCGGCAGCTGGTGGTACGGCCGGGTGCAGGCGCAGGTCAAGGACTTCGAGTGGGCCTCGGTGCCGTGGCCGGGCATGACGGCCGGGTCGAGCGGCAACCTGTGGGTCGTGCCCCAGGGCTCGAAGAACAAGCAGCTCGCCTACGACTTCATCGAGATCACCATGTCGCCGGCGATCCAGGACAAGCTGCGTGACGCGGGCGGCATCGCGGTCGCGCCGAGCGGGACCCCCGCCACCGACCCGAAGACCCAGCGGCTCAACGAGGACTTCAAGGCGATCGCCGAGGACGACGGCCTCGCGTTCTACCCGGACTGGCCCGCGCCCGGCTTCTACGACGCCCAGGTGTCGTCGGTGCAGAAGCTCATCACCGGGGACCTCGGACCGCACGAGGTGCTGACCGAGATGGCGGACTACTACAAGGAGAACACGGCGAGCGTCGGCAAATGAGCCTGGTACCCACCTCGATCCGCGACCGCGGGTCGTACCTGCTCTTCCTCATCCCCGGTGGCCTGCTGCTGCTCGCGGTGATCCTGGTGCCGTTCGGGATGAACATCGGCATCAGCTTCACCGAGTGGTCCGGCGCGGGCACGCCCGAGTGGATCGGGCTGGACAACTACACCCGGCTGATGTCGGACGGCACGTTCTGGGCGTCGTTCCGGCACAACGTCGGCCTGGTGGTGGCGATGGCGATCCTGCCGACCCTGGCGGGACTCGTCATCGCCGCCGCCCTGTTCGACTTCATCGGCAAGCACTTCGGGTCCAAGCACGCGAGCATCCTGCGGGCGTGCGTCTACCTGCCGCAGGTGCTGCCGATCGCGGTGGCCGGGATCGTGTGGAGCTGGATCCTGGCGCCGCGGGACGGCGCGCTGAACGAGGTGCTGCGCGCCGTCGGGCTGGACTCGCTGGCGCAGAACTGGCTCGGCGACCCCGATCTCGCGCTGTGGTCGGTGATGGCCGTGATGCTGTGGATCCAGGTCGGCTACCCGGTGGTCATCTTCATGGCCGGGATGCAGCGGGTCGACCCGTCGCTGCACGAGGCCGCGGAGCTGGACGGCGCGTCGTGGTGGGGCCGGTTCTTCCACGTCACCGTGCCGCAGATCCGCCCCGAGATCTTCGTCGTGCTCCTGACCTGCACGATCGCCGCGCTCAAGGTGTTCGCGCCGATCTACGTGCTGACCAGGGGCGGGCCGGGCGGCTCGACCAACGTGCCGTCGTACTACTCGTTCCAGAACTTCTTCGAGAAGACCCAGGTCGGCTACGGCGCGGCCATCGCCACGGTGCTGACCGTGCTGATCCTGATCCTCACGACCGTGTTCCTGCGCGTGCAGAACCGGGGTGAGCGATGAGGCGGCACGCGGTGCTCTGGTCGTTGGTCCTGCTGGCCGCGGTGATGCTGGCGCCGTTCGTCCTCGTCGCGCTCAACGCGGTGAAGACGCCGGCCGAGTACTCCACCGGTGGTCCGCTCGACCTGCCCAGCGGGGTGTCGCTGGACGGCATCGTCGCCTTCTGGGAACGGGTCGACTTCGGCGAGAAGCTGCTCAACAGCGTGGTGATCAGCGGGTCGGTCGCCGTGCTCGCGGTCGTCGTGTCGGTGTTCAACGCCTACGCGCTGGGCATCGGCCGGGTGAAGGGCCGGTTGTGGATCCTGGTGGTGTTCCTCATCGCGAACACCCTCCCGCAGGAGGCGCTGGCCTACCCGCTGTACTTCCTGGCCAACGCGACCGGCCTGTACGACACCAAGCTCGCCGTGATCATCATCTTCACGGTGATCCAGGCCGCGTTCGGCACCTACCTGCTCACCTCCACGCTCGGCGGCTTCCCGCGCGAGCTGCTGGAGGCCGCCCGCATCGACGGCGCGAACAAGTGGCAGACGCTGGTGCGGATCGTGGTGCCGATCAGCCGACCCACGCTGGGCGTGCTGTTCGTGTTCTTCTTCATCTGGACCTGGAACGAGTTCTTCCTCCCGCTGGTGCTGCTGATCTCCAACGAGAACCAGACCGTGCCGGTCGCGCTGGGCGTGCTCCAGGGCCAGCGGATGATGGACGCCACCATGACCAGCGCGTCGGCGCTGCTCGGCGTCATCCCGGCCATCGTCTTCTTCCTGATCTTCCAACGCGCGTTGACCCGCGGCATCACGGCGGGAGCGGTCAAGTGAGGCGGTCGGCGTCGAACGGCCGCCGCGCCCCGGGACGGGCGCACCCGCCGTTACCCGTGGAGCCGGTTCTCGCGGTTCCACCGGCGCCCCGCCGGATCATGCGGCGGCGCACCCTCGTCGACCATCAGTTCATGGCCGCCCACGGCCAGGCTTTTCGCCGATTGGAGTTCGGGTGAAGTTCAGCGACGGGTACTGGCTGCTTCGGCCAGGGGTCGAGGCCGCCCATCCGGTGGAGATGCGCGACGTCGCCACGGGGAACGGAGAGGTCGTCGTGCACGCGACGACCCGCCCGATCCGGCACCGCGGCGACATGCTCAAGGGCCCCGTGGTCACGTTGGGGCTCACCTCGCCGATGGCCGACGTGATCGGCGTGCGGATCACGCACTTCTCGGGTGAGGAGCCCAAGGGCCCGGCGTTCTCGCCGGCGTCCGACGGCGCGCACGAGGCCAAGGTGGTGGAGGACGACGCCGGTGTGGTGATGACCGCCGGCGCGCTGTCGGTGCGGGTGCGCCGGGGCGAGGAGTGGCGGGTCGACTTCACCGCCGAAGGCCGTCCGCTGACCAGCAGCGGCGCCAAGGGCATCGGCTTCATGACGGTGGACGGCACGCACCACGTCCGCGAGCAGCTGGTCATGGGTGTCGGCGACACCGTCTACGGGCTGGGCGAGCGGTTCGGGCCGCTGGTCAAGAACGGCCAGACCGTCGACATCTGGAACGCCGACGGCGGCACGAGCAGCGAGCAGGCGTACAAGAACGTCCCGTTCTACCTCACGAACGCGGGCTACGGGATCTTCGTCAACCACCCCGGGCACGTGTCGTTCGAGGTCGGCTCGGAGGCGGTGTCGAAGGTCCAGTTCAGCGTCGAGGGCCAGTCGCTGGAGTACTTCCTGATCTACGGTCCGACGCCGCGCGAGATCCTGCGCAAGTACACCGCGCTCACCGGGCGGCCCGCGCTGCCGCCCGCGTGGTCGTTCGGCCTGTGGCTGTCCACGTCGTTCACCACGGACTACGACGAGGAGACGGTGTCGGGCTTCATCGACGGGATGCTGCAGCGCGACCTGCCGATGAGCGTGTTCCACTTCGACTGCTTCTGGATGCGCGAGTTCCACTGGTGCGACTTCGAGTGGGACCCGCGCACGTTCCCCGACCCGGTCGGCATGCTCGAACGCCTGCGCGCGAGGGGCCTGCGGATCTCGGTGTGGATCAACCCCTACATCGCGCAGCGGTCGCCGCTGTTCGCCGAGGGCAAGGCGAACGGCTACCTGCTGCGCAGGCCGAACGGCGACGTCTGGCAATGGGACCTGTGGCAGCCAGGCATGGCGCTGGTCGACTTCACCAACCCGGCCGCCCGCGCCTGGTACTCGGCCAAGCTGGACGCCCTGCTGGCCCAGGGGGTCGACTGCTTCAAGACCGACTTCGGCGAGCGCGTGCCGACCGACGTCGTCTACCACGACGGCTCCGACCCGGAGCGGATGCACAACTACTACACCCACCTGTACAACCAGACGGTGTTCGACGTGCTGCGCAAGCGGCGCGGCGAGGGCGAGGCGGTGGTGTTCGCCCGGTCCGCCACGGCCGGCTCGCAGCAGTTCCCGGTGCACTGGGGCGGCGACTGCGAGGCCACGTACGAGTCGATGGCGGAGAGCCTGCGCGGCGGGCTGTCGCTCGGCCTGTCCGGTTTCGGCTACTGGAGCCACGACATCGGCGGGTTCGAGGGCACGCCGTCGGCGGCGTTGTTCAAGCGGTGGATCGCGTTCGGCCTGCTGTCCTCGCACAGCCGGTTGCACGGCAGCGCGTCCTACCGCGTGCCGTGGCTGTTCGACGAGGAGTCCGTGGACGTGCTGCGGCACTTCACGAAGCTGAAGCTGCGGCTGATGCCGTACCTGCACGGCGCGGCGCGGCAGGCCAGCGCCGAAGGCGTGCCGGTGATGCGGGCGATGGTGGTGGAGTTCCCGGACGACCCGGGCTGCACCCACCTCGAACGGCAGTACATGCTCGGCGACGACCTGCTGGTCGCGCCGGTGTTCTCGGACGAGGGCGACGTGTCGTACTACGTCCCCGAGGGCACCTGGACCCACCTGTCGACCGGTGAGACCGTGCAGGGCCCGCGCTGGGTGCGCGACCGCTGCGACTTCCTCACCGCGCCGGTGCTCGTGCGCCCGAACACGATCCTGCCGGTCGGCGCGGTCGACGACCGGCCGGACTACGACTACGCCGAGGGCGTCACGCTGCGGGTCTACCAGCTGTCCGACGGCGATCACGTGACCG
This sequence comes from Actinosynnema sp. NPDC049800, assembly GCF_040656635.1. Lineage (NCBI taxonomy): Bacteria > Bacillati > Actinomycetota > Actinomycetes > Pseudonocardiales > Pseudonocardiaceae > Actinosynnema > Actinosynnema sp. NPDC049800. The sequence continues at coordinate 10,040 of NZ_JBFAMT010000108.1, forward strand.
CGGTCGGGGACACGACGTTCCGCACGCGCCGCCAGGGCGACGAGATCCGGGTCGAGGCCGAGGGCGCGCCGTCGAGCTGGCGGCTGCTGCTGGTCGGCGCCGACGGGGTCGACGCCGTCGACGGCGGTGCGGTCGGCTCGCACCCGGACGGGGTGCTCGTCGGCGCCGAGGGCGCCGTCCTGACCCTGCGGGGTATCCGATGAGGCTGTTAGCCGTGGCGCTGGTGTTATTGGGCTCGCTGGCCGCGACCACCCCGGTGGTCGCGGCCCCGGCCTCCGCCGAGGAGCGGCACGTGGTCTCCTACGACCGGTACTCGCTCACCGTGGACGGCGAGCGGGTCATGCTGTGGTCGGGCGAGTTCCACTACTTCCGGCTGCCCAGCCCCGAGTTGTGGCGCGACGTGCTGGAGAAGATCCGGGCGGCCGGGTTCACCGGCGTGTCGCTGTACTTCCACTGGGGCTACCACTCGCCCTCGCCGGGCGTGTACGACTTCACCGGCGTGCGCGACGTGGACCGGTTGCTGCGGATGGCCGACGAGCTCGGCCTGTACGTGGTGGCCCGGCCGGGGCCGTACATCAACGCCGAGACCAGCGGCGGCGGCTTCCCGGCGTGGCTCAAGGCGGTGGAGGGGCGGGCCCGGTCGAGCGACCCCGGCTACCGGGCCGCGTACACCGAGTGGCTCGGCCGCCTCAACCCGATCATCGCCCGGCACCAGGTGTCGCGCGGCGGCTCGGTGATCGCCTACAACGTGGAGAACGAGTACGCGGTCAACGTCGACCCGGCCTACATGGAGGACCTCCAGCGGCAGGCCCGCGCCGCCGGCATCGACGTGCCGATCGTGCACAACAACTGCTGCGGCGGGAACCTGGCGAACTGGTCGTCCGGCCAGGGCGCGGTGCAGATCCCCGGCGTCGACGACTACCCGCAGTCGTTCGAGTGCCACAACCCCGACGCCTGGGGCCCGTGGGGCGACGGCGTCACGCGCAGGCTGCGCGACGACGCGCCGGTGTACGCCGCCGAGTACCAGGCGGGCGCGATCGACCTGAACGACGCCGGGTACGACAAGTGCCGCGAGCTGACCGGCCCGAGCTACATGAAGGTGTTCTACAAGAACAACGCCATCTCCAGCGGCGCCACCATGTACGGCTACTACATGACGTTCGGCGGCACGTCGTGGGGCTGGCTGCCTCAGCCGAACGACGTCTACACCTCCTACGACTACGGCTCGGCGATCACCGAGTCGCGGCAGCTCACCGCCAAGTACGACGAGTTCAAGCGGCAGGGCTACTTCATGACCACCGTCGCGCCGCTGACCGAGACCGACGAGGCCGCCGCCCCGGCGCCCGCCGACCCGGCCGTGCTCGCCCGGGCCCGCGCCAACCCCGACACCGGCACGCAGTTCGTGCTGGTGCGCCAGGCCGAGCTCGCCGGCGCCGCCGACGTGTCCACGACGCTGGACTGGTCCACCCCGGACGGCCGCTACCAGGTGCCGGTGCGGGTGAACGGCCGTGACGCCAAGATCCTCGTCGCCGGGTACGACCTCGGTGGCCAGCGGCTGGTGTGGTCGAGCTCCGAGATCCTGACCCACGTGGACGTCTCGGGCCGCGACGTCGCGGTGCTCTACGGCCGTGACGGCGAACAGGGCTCCACCGTCCTGCGCTACCGGTCCGCGCCCACGGTCAAGGTGCTCGACGGCCAGGTCCGCAGCTCCTACGCCGACGGCGACCTGCGGCTGGACTACACCCACACCGGACTGGCCCGCGTGCTGGTCACCGGCGGCGGGCGGCAGCCGATGCTGCTGATGCTCGGCACCGACGAGGCCGCCGCCCGGTTCTGGCGGCAGGACACCGCGGCCGGACCCGTGCTGGTCCGCGGCACGTCGCTGGTCCGCTCCGCCGAGATCCAGGGCGGCCGGCTGGCGCTGCGCGCGGACACCGACCGCGCGGGCGACGTCGAGGTGTTCGCACCGGTCCGCCACCTCTCCGTGGGCGGACGCCCGGTGCCCGTGCGCCGGACGTCGAGCGGTTCCCTGCTCGGCTCGCTGCCCGGCCCGGAGCAGGTGCGCCTGCCCGAGCTGACCGACTGGCGCTACCGCCCGGAGGCGCCCGGCCAGGGCGAGTCCGGCTGGACGACGGCGGACAAGACCACCACGGCGAGCCCGATCAAGCCCAAGACGCTGCCCGTGCTGTACGCCGACGAGTACGGCCACCACAACGGCCACGTCTGGTACCGCGGCCGGTTCACCGCCACCGGCGCCGAGAAGACCATCACCGTGAACGCCATCACCGGCAGGCGCGGCAGCTACCAGGTGTGGCTCGACGGGCGCTACCTCGGCTCGGCCGCGGGCGGCGTCCAGGCCGACTCCGAACCGGTGAACCCCGATCCCGGACGCGGCGAGTTCGCCGTGCCCGAAGGGCTGCTGGCCGCCGGGCGGCAGGCGACGTTGACCGTGCTCGTCGGGAACATGGGCCACAACGACGACTGGACCGCCGACGACGTCCGCCACAAGCAGCCGCGCGGCCTGTTCGGGGTGGTGGTCGAGGGCTCGACCGCGCCGATCTCCTGGCAGATCCGGGGTTCCCGCCCGGTGGACGGCGAGCGCGGTCCGATGAACACCGGCGGCCTGTACGGCGAGCGCGCCGGCTGGCACCTGCCCGGCTCCGGCGGCTGGCAGCGACCACCGGGCGAGCTGACGCCCGGCGTGTCCTGGTACCGCACCGACTTCGAGCTGGACCTGCCGCGCGGGCACGACGTCTCGCTCGGCCTGCGGTTCGAGGACACCACCGCGCGCGGCTACCGGGTGCTGATCTTCGTCAACGGCTGGAACATGGGCCAGTACCTCAACGACGTCGGCCCGCAACGGGAGTTCGTGCTCCCCGACGGCGTGCTGCGCGACCACAACACGCTCACCTTCGCCGTGATCGCGACCGAGGCGGCGCAGGGTGACCCCGGGAAGGTGAGCCTGGTGACCCTAGGGAACCACCGGACCGGTGCTGCCGCGGACCGCTAGCCGGGGCGGCAGCAGCCGGACCTCGGGTTCGGCGGGGCCGGGGGGGGGGGGGGGGCGCGCCGGCGCGCGCGCCCGCCCCCCCGCGGC
>NZ_JBFAMT010000109.1:0-12953 GCF_040656635.1 Actinosynnema sp. NPDC049800
CCGGCCCGTGCCGCCGACCGGGCCGCCGTCCGGCCGGGCGGGGCCGCGCGGGGGCGGCACGTGGTGGACCGCCACGTGCCGCACCGGGCGGCGACCTGCCGGTGCGCGTCTACCGGCCGACCGACGACACCGGTCCGCTGCCGACGCTGGTGTACCTGTTCGGCGGCGGGTGGGCGCTGGGCACCGTCGAGACGTCCGACGGGATCTGCCGGTCGCCGGCCAACGCCGTGCCGTGCCAGGTGATCACCGTGGGCTACCGGCTCGCGCCCGAGCACCGGTTCCCGGCGGCCGTGCACGACAGCTACGCGGCCGTGGCGTGGATCGCCGAGCACGCCGACGAGTTCGGGGTCGACGCCGGGCGGTTGGCCCTGGCCGGTGACAGCGCGGGCGGCAACCTCACGGCGGCCGTGACGCTGCTGGCCCGTGAGCGGGGCGGCCCGTCGCTCGCCGCGCAGGTGCTCGTGTACCCCAACACCGACTACCGCGCGGACACGCCCTCGTTGCGCGACAGCGACGACCCGGCGCTGTTCAACCGGCACTCGGTGGCGTGGTACTGGTCGCACTACCTGGCCGACCCGGCGGACGGGCTCGACCCGCTGGCGTCGCCGTTGCGCGCCGACGACCTGTCGGGGCTGCCACCGGCGCTGGTCGTGACCGCCGAGCACGACCCGTTGCGCGACGAGGGGGAGGAGTACGCGCGGAGGCTGGCGTCGTCGGGCGTGGACGTCGTCTCGACGCGCTACCCCGGCATGGCGCACGGGTTCTTCGCGATGACCGACGTCCTCGACGCGGCCCGCGAGGCGCATACCGAGGTCGCCGCCTACCTGCGGGCGCGGTTCACGCCCTGACCGTGCGCAGCCGGCGCGCGTCCTCGACGTCCCGGCAGCCCGCCAGGCGCAGCGCGGTCTCGAACTCCTGCCGGATGACGTCGAGCACCGCGGTGACGCCGTGCCGCCCGGCCACCGCGAGGCCCCACAGCACGGGGCGGCCGAGCAGGACCGCGTCCGCGCCCAGCGCGAGCGCCCGCAGGACGTCGACCCCGGTGCGCACCCCGCTGTCCAGCAGCACCCGGCACCGGCCGCGCACGGCGTCCACCACGTCGGGCAGGGCGTCGAGGGAGGGCACTGCGCCGTCGAGCTGTCGCCCGCCGTGGTTGGAGACCACCAGACCGTCCACACCGGACTCCACGGCCCGTTGGGCGTCCTCGGGGTCGAGGATTCCCTTCAGCACCAGCGGCAATCGCGTGCGCTCCCTGATCCAGTCGAGGTCGTGCCACGTCAGGGAGGGGTCGAAGACGGCGTCGGTGTGCCGGGCCACCGCCGAGTCGCCGGCTCGCCGTTCACCGACGTCACCGCCGATGTTGACCGGCCGCACGCCGGGCGGCAGCGCGAACCCGTTGCGCAGGTCCCGGACACGTCGCCCCATCACCGGCACGTCGACGGTGAGGACGACCGCGCGACAGCCGACACCCTCGGCCCGCCGGAGCAGGTCCGCCATGACCTGGCGGTCCCTGAGCCAGTACAACTGGAGCCAGTGCGCGCCACCGGCCGCCGCCACGTCCTCGATCGACTCGGCGCCGATCGTGCACAACACGTTCGGCACACCTGCCTCCGCCGCCGCCCGCGCGACCCCGCTCTCCCCGTCCGGGTGAAGCAGGCGCTGGTATGCCATCGGCGCGATCGCCAACGGCAGCGACGACCAGGCGCCGAACAGATCGCGTCCGGTGTCGTACTGGGACACGTCGACCAGCGACCTGGGCACCAAGGACACCCGTTCGAACGCCGCGCGGTTGGCGGCGAGCGTGACCTCGTCGCCCGCTCCACCGGAGACGAAGTCCCGGACGTCGGGGGCCAGCCGTTCGGCTGCCAGGCGCTCGGCGTCGGCGACCGAGTGGATCACGGGTGCGTTCACGAGGTCGCGCGGCGGTCGACGTCCGCGTCGCCAAGGTGGCGTGCCGGGACGGGAGCGGGCAGTCCGCTGTCGCTGTTCATGGGCCCTCACGCGGGTCGGGGTGTGCTGCGGGCGGGCGGCGTGATGGCGTGGGCGGCAGCCGACACCGCCCACGCCATCACGTCCGCGTCACCGAGGATGACGGAATACACCCCGTCGGACGCCCACCTCGCTCACGCACTGGACAGATTCGGTCGGGATGCCGAACCGGGTTCGCGCGGGCGTGAGCGCTTCACCGCGAGATCACCGCAGTTCGGAAACCAGCCGCAGTGTCTCGTGTTCGCACCGGGGAGTCATCCCCGGCCCTGCATGCAGTCGACCCAGGACGCGGTGGTGACGATGATGTCGGCAGCGTGGGTCTCGGTGACCGTCCCGTCCGACACCCATATCTGCGCGTGGTACGTGGCCAACGGCACCGTGGCGGACCCCTGGACGAGGGTGAACCCGTTGATCGTGACCGAGCCGTCGTCGGGGTCGCGGTAGTTGGACCCCGGAGGGAGGTGGCTCTCCGTGGCGGTCCAGCCGGGAGGCAGGTCGCGCATCCCGAAGTCGAGGTCGGTGGACCACTTCCCGGTCACCGCGAAGATGAAGTAGGACTGGTGGATCCTCCCCTCGGGGCCGTACTGGACGCACATCCGGTGTGGGGTGCCGAAGTCCTCCAAGTGCCACGTGTGGTCCTGCGAGTCCGACTGTGCCGACGCGCCGACCGGCGAGCCGAGCAGGGACAGCAGGAGCACCGAGACCAAGGCGAGCATCGACCTGGCGATCCGCAACATCACTCTCACCGAATCCCTCCTGAACTGGAGTGGCGGCGCTTCGGTCGAAGCTAGCGACCCGATCTCAGAATCCACTGAGACCCTCAGCCCCGGCCCCGCTCCTGCTCAGTGGCGGGCCGGTCGAGCTGACGATGCCCGCCGGCAGCAGGAGCCCGCCGAACGGCCGCCGAGGATGCCGATCTGACCGACAATCGCGGTGTGGACGGGCCGGTTCCGCGACCCGGCCGGTTCGACCCGGTGTACCTTTTCCTCCGTGGGACTGGTCGAGTCGTTGCGCGCGTTGTACGCACGACGGCTTCGCCGTCAGGTGGCGAGCGGTCCGCTGCCCCGCCACGTCGCGCTCATCATGGACGGGAATCGCCGCTGGGCCCGCGAGCAGGGCTACGCGAACCCCAGCATCGGCCACCTGCACGGCGGTGAGCACCTGGAGACCGTGCTGGGGTGGTGCGCCGACTTCGGCATCCGGCACGTGACCGTGTTCCTGGCGTCGAGCGACAACCTGCGCAAGCGCGGTTCGGAGGAGACGGCCTTCCTGATGGAGGTCGTCGAACGGGTCGTGGTCGACCGAGTGGTGGCGCGGTCGGAGAGGTGGCGCCTAAACGTGACCGGGCGGCTCAACCTCCTCCCCGACTCGACCGCGTACGCGCTCAAGAGGGCGCAGGACCTGACGTTGGAGCGGGCGACCGACTCGGAGTTGACGGTCGCGGTCGGCTACGACGGCCGCGAGGAGATCGTCGACGCGGTCCGCTCGCTGCTCGACCAGGCCGCCGAGCGGCGGGTCACCGCCGAGGAACTGGCCGCCACGCTCACCGTGGAGGACATCACGGCGCACCTCGACCCCGCCGGTCGGCCGGACCCTGACCTCGTCATCCGGACCAGTGGCGAACGCCGGCTCTCCGGATTCCTGTTGTGGCAGGCCGCCGGTTCCCGGCTGCACTTCTGCGACGTCTACTGGCCCGCGTTCCGGCAGGTGGACTTCCTGCGCGCAGTGCGCTCGTACGCGGTGCGGCAGGGTTCACGGGACTGATCGCCCGCGACACCGGCCGGATCGTCCCGCCCCGGCCGGCGCATACAATGACGACCCTTCGGCCGCTTGGACACCGTCACCGGCGGCGGGCAGATCATCGAGTCGTGCTCCTACGACGGCTTCGACCGGACCGTCCAACCGACGTTGACCACGGTCGTCCGGTCGCGCAGAGGATTCAGGCAGAGAGGGTGACGATGAGCTTCCGTTCGGCCGGCGTCCGGAGGGTCGGACGGAAGCTCATCGCCGTGATGTCGTGCGTCGTCCTGGTGGCGTGTGGCGGCGATCCCCGCGAGCACCCCTATTCGACCGGCGGGCACTCCCTGGAGGAGTTGTTGGCGCACTTCGAGCTCGAACTGCCGTCGTGCGACGTTTCGGACCTGCGGTACGCCGACGCCGGCGGTCCGATGTCCAGCGGCCTGTACCTGACCTACGGCTTCCCGGACAACTGCCTGAACGCGGTGATCGAGGTCAACGGCGTCGAAGCCTCGGAGAAGCGCGCACAGCAAGGCCGCGACCTCCCCTTCTCCCCACCGGTGGTCGCGGAACTCCAGTGGCCGATCCAAGACGACACGAACTACGACCGTTACGGGAAGAGCACCCGGACGTGGACGGTGCACCTGGCAATCGACCCGTCGACGCCCCGCCACACGGCGTTCAGCCAGGGCCTCGGCGACTGACATCGGCCACAATCATCGGGACGACCACTCGTTGAACCAGTGACAGAACGTCCAGAGCCGCGTGCTGGTCCGGAACGCCGAATCCCAGATCGTCCCCAGATCTGTCCGAGACCGTTCGGTCACAGTGGTTCCGGTCGAAATCGATCACGGCCGGTGCGGCAGCGGAGTCCGGCGAGCCTGCTCAAGGGCCTGTTGCCGAAGAGTTCGAGAAGGGGACCGAGGATGAAATCAGCCCTGCTCCGCAGGACGGTGACAGTGGCGGTCGGGTTCGCCGTGGCAGTCGGCTTGACCGGTTTCGGTCCACCCGTCTCGGCTGACACGGGTGAGGCCGCGACCGGGGTGCCCGGCGCGACAGTTCCGGCTATCACCGCGTGTGACGGCGGCACGAAGCAGGTTCAACTCGTCTACGTGCGTTCGCCGGCCGGCGCCGATCGCTACGCCGAGATGGCGCCCAAGATCGAGGCCATGTCGAGCCAGATCAACCTCGCTGTCCAGTACGGGGCGTTGCGAACGGGCGGCTCACGGGGAATCCGCTACGTCAGCAACGCCGACTGCTCACCCAGGATCGACAACGTAGTCCTCGCGTCCGGCACGAACATCATGGACTACAACTCAGTGCAACGAGACCTCGTGTCGCGCGGGTACGACAGTGTCGACCGCAAGTACCTGATCTTCTTGCAGACGACCGCCTTCTGCGGTCTCGCGTCCGGAGGCACGCTGACAGCCGGCCCGTCGTGGGCCATGGTCGGCACCGGTTGCTGGGAGTGGAATCCCGCTGGCCACGAATTGCTGCACGCGCTGGGCGCCGTCAATTCGAACGCACCGCACGGCACGCCAGGCGGGCACTGCTGGGACGACGCGGACATCATGTGCTATGACGACGACGGCGTGCCCGGCACGTATCCGCTCCAGGACTTGTGCCCGAAATCGAGCGAGCCCGACCTCGTCGACTGCAACAACGACGACTATTTCAACACCGACCCCGCAGCCGGTACCTGGCTGGCGAACAACCCGAACTCGAACGTCGCCAGGAGCCCGTTCCTGTCCTCCGTCGCGATGGCCCCGGTCTACACGGGCAGCAAGACCGTCACCACCGCACGGGCCGGGGCGACCGCGTACGTGACCAAGTACCAGTTGCCCACCGGTGAGTGGACCGCGAAAGCGAAGATCGTGACGAACACGAGCAGCCCGTTCGTCTCGGCCGTGCTCGCGGTGCGAACCCCGAACGGTGTCCGGTACGTGCCCTCGGCCGGCGTGCAGCGCGGGTCGGCCGCCTACATCACCGTCGAACACAACACCTCGATCGAGTTCAAGCTCTGCGAGGGCAATGTCACCGCGAAATCCGGCTGCACCGCCACCTGGTGGTAGCCGATCCCGTCGCTCGGGGAACGGGCTGGAGAACGCCTCACCATGACGTGAATCCCCGCTGGTGGTCGCGGGCCGCCCTGATCGGGAAACCGATCCGGGCGGCCCTGCGGCTTCCGGAGGGCCGGACGTCGGCCCGTTCACGGGGCGGCCACCGCGCGTCGCCGGCTGAACGATCAAGGCTTCGTGCTGTAGTCCTCGAACTTTGGCGCTGAGCCCACTCTGATCAGGGTCGCCCGTCACCGGTGGCGCTTCGACCGGACCGCAACAACTTCTAGACCAGGCCTCACCACCTACCTCACTGGTCCATCACCTTGCCGGAGATCCACCACTTCGAATGAGGAAAACCGGCGACAAAGACGACATCCACAACTGGTCGATCGCTGGTCAACCCGCATCCACGAGCCCTTCCCAACTTGGTGGGCCTGGGCTGAGGGCCGTGGTGCAGACATGGCGAAGGTCCTGGTAGTTGGCTTCTCGACCGCGGACAAGGCCATCGCCGCGACCTTCGAGTGATTGCCTGCCCATCCGCGAGCGACCTGTCCGGTTCACATCTTCAGTTGCTGGCCAGGGAACAGACCGCGCACCGGTGCCCGGATCGGCAGCAGGTGGCCGCGCCTGGATTCCGGATGTCAAGCCCTGCTGGGTGCTGGCGCACTCCCGCTGTGGCGATACCGCTTGGCCGCAGGGTTCGGCGTCGGTCTGACCACCGTCAGCCGCGACATCCACGAGGCGTCGGACTCCTGGCAGCAGTGGCGCCGTGCCTGCCTCGGGTGCGGGCCGCGTGGACACGAGGCCCGGACCGTTCCGTCGTCGCACGAGGTGCTGCCCCGGTATCCGCGCGGCGTGCACGTCATACAAAGGCTCATCCTGCTCTCGCCCTTAGCTTGGGCCGTGCCGAGGCCACCAGTCCTGGATGCACCTCCGGCGGCCCGCCTCATCAACGCACGCCAGCGGACCGGTCCGCTGGCGTGCGTAGAACTGGCCGGTCAGCCACTCGACGCCGAGCCACCACTCAGCACTCCGGAGGCAGTTGAGGATCTGCCGGGCGGTGGACCCGGCGATCCTGATGCCGAGCACTGGGAGCTCGCCGTAGACCTGGCAATGACCCAGGTCGGAGTCCCGGTGCGCGTCTCGTTGTGGCGATCTCCTGGTACTCGATCACCTTCCGGCCGAGACCCCGGTGAGGGAGCACTACCGGCACGTCCGACCACCGTAAGCGGGGCTCCGGGCCGACACCGGAGCGCAGCAGCAGCGCGGGTGTGTCGATCACTCCTGCCGACACCGTGACGTGGGCGCCCTACACCCGTTCGAGCTGCCCTGCGACTTCGACCTCGACCGCAGGAAGAGGTTGGGTCGCCGTCGCGCAGGTTCGAGGTGGGACAGCGCGGCCGACACGCGCAGTGTTCCCGTCCAGCTCATCGGGACGGGACCGACACCGGTGCTGTTCGGCCCGTTGTGGTCGGCGGAGTGGAATCGGGACCGACTGTGGAGGCGGCTCCTAGATCGACACAAGTTTTCCTCCAGGCCGACCGGTCAGGATCGTGACTGTCACGGGGAACTCCCCGCATACGGCAGAACGTACAAAGGGGAACGACGACATGCGACGACTCATGGGCACTGCGGCGGGGGCCGCAGCTCTAGTGCTCGCCTCGCTCACGGTGCTGCCGGGCACGGCACAGGCGGCGACTGGCACCGGTTACACCAGTCCGAGCTACTACGGCAACGCCTCCTTCAACACCAGCACGGGACGCCTCACGGTCAACGACACCTACGGTGACAGCCGCCGCGTCGTCTCGTCGGTGTGGAACCTCTCGTTGGGCGGCCTGCACATCGTGAGTGGTGAGGACGCCAACGGCAGCAACGGCACGCCTGGCTCTGCCTACGCCTCCGGCGGCTACGCGCCGGGCGACCGACTGGAGATCGAGGTGTGCCGGCGCAACGGGCCTACCGCGACGCCTACCAACTGCGACTCTGGGTACGTCACGGTGAACTGACCGGGTGGTCGGGACGCGGGCCTGAGGTGGTCCGCGTCCCTGCTCGAAAGTCATCGTTGCTGGTCAAGCGGCATCTCGGTACTCGTTGAGGAGCCGTCGAGGATGCCGGTCCGATGCAGTCGGTGGGTGCCGAGGTCGGTTGAGTGGTTCTTCGCAGGTTGTGAGGATCTGCCCCGCGTGGGCTTCCTGCCACGATCAGGATGTGGTCGTGGAGTTCGCATCGGCGGATCGCGAGTACGCCGCCGTCGCATGCCCGGATCGGCACGGGTGTCGGACAACCAGTCCGACCAAAGGTCGCACCCGCGGTCAGCGCACCACCCCTTCGTCGTGGTCATGATCGTGCCGCGGGCGATCAGTGTCCTTGTCTTCGTCCGTTGTTTCAGCCGTTGCAGCTATTGCTGCGGCGTCAACCCGGCGCGACCCAACCCCTTCACGATAAGGTTGATCACGCAATCAGGGGCAGGACCGACCGCTATCCAGGCCACCCTCTGCGGCTCCGACGTTCCACACCTGGACCAGGGACCCCAACGCCACTGGTGACGAGAACTACTCGACGTCACCCGGGGACGGTCTGTGGGTGCAGATCGCACACCGATTAGGTTTCCCCGCCGCGCCCGTCTGTATGTGTGAGATCGACTCACGGAAGGCTGGCAACACGATGCGCAAACTGATCTTCGGCATGAACGTGACCCTGGACGGCTACATCGCCGCGACCGGCGATGACATCGGCTGGAGCGCGCCGAGCGACGAGCTGTTCCAGTGGTGGCTCGACCGGGAGCGGGAGAGTGAGCTGTCGCTGTACGGGCGCAAGCTGTGGGAGACGATGAGCTCCCACTGGCCGACGGGCGACCAGCAGCCCGACGCCACCCCGGCGGAGGTCGAGTTCGCGCGGAACTGGCGGGACACGCCGAAGGTGGTGTTCTCCTCGACCGTCGACGAGGTCGACTGGAACACCCGCCTGGTGACCGGCGACGCGATCGCCGAGATCACCCGGCTCAAGGCCGAGGACGGCGGTCCGATGAGCATCGGCGGCGCGACGCTCGCCGGGGCGGCCATGAGGGCCGGGCTGATCGACGAGTACCAGCTGGCGACCCACCCCGTCCTGGTGGGCGGCGGCACGCCGTTCTTCACCGCGCTGGACGGTTGGGTGAACCTGAACCTGGTGGAGACGCGGACGTTTCCCGGCGGCGTGGTGCTGACCCGATACGAGACGAGGCGATGAGGCAACCCTTCCCCGGCCACTTCGTTGCGTCCCGAGTGAGCCGTTGACCGACTCGCCGGAGACGAGGACGACGGCGGCCCGTGCGCTGGATTCGTCGACGGTGGGCACATGGGTGATCACAGCGTCGGGGGCAGGTCCAGCCATGGTTTGTCGGCGGCGTCGAAGCCGGTGAGCTCGGCGATCTTCCCGTCGACGACGCGCAGGACCGCGATGGCGAACAACCGGTACTCCGGGTCGTCGGGGGTGCGGAGGTAGAGCGCGGCGGCTGGCATGCGGTTGACCGTCGTGGTGATACCGCGCCAGTCGTCGTGGCCGCGCTGGAAGAGCCCACCGGAGACCCAGCCGTCCACCGCGTCCTTGGCCGTCCTGGTCACCGTGCCCGGATCGGGCAGCATCGCGAAGCGCAGGTCGTCGCGCAGCAGCGACATCAGCCCGTCGAGGTCGTTGCGCTCATGGGCGTCGATGTACGACTTCACCACGCCGCGCTCGTCGCTGGACAGCTCGTAGGTGGCGGGGCTGCGCCAATCGAGGCGGCGGTCGGGCAGCTGCTCCCGCATCGTCACGCGCGCCCGCTGCAAGGCGCTGGTCACCGAGGCGACGGTCAGTTCGAGGGCGTCGGCGGCCGTCGGTGCCGGCCAGCCGAGGACGTCGCGCAGGATGAACACCGCCCGCTGTCGCGGTGGCAGGTGCTGGACGGCGACGATGAACGCCAGCTCGATCGTCTCCCGGGCCACCACCGATTCCTGCGGGTCCTCGGGGAGCATCCGGTCGGGGTACGGCTGCAGGTACGGCAGCTCGGAGCCGGAGTCCGGCAGCTCGACCGGCACGGGTGTGCGGTCGTTGCGCTTCTCCAGGAAGTCGAGGCAGGCGTTCGTCGCGATCCGGTACAGCCACGTCCGCAGCGCGGCGTGCCCCCTGAACGACTCCCGCTTCCTCCACGCCCGCAGGAACGTCTCCTGCGCGAGGTCCTGGGAGTCCTCGTAGTTCGCGAGCATCCGGTAGCAGTGCGCCTGCAGCTCACGCCGGTAGCGCTCTGTGAGCAGCGCGAACCGCGCCGTATCGTCTGAGCGGACCGCCGCGATGAACGTGGCCTCGTCGCCACCCGGCAGTCTGTCGTCGGCCATGGTCATCAATCCTTCCACCGGGGAGACGGGCTGGCAGAACTGACGACGGGGCGGCGCATTTCTGATCGGTGAAGCCGCTGACACCGGGCCGTTCGTCAGACCGGACGGTTCAGGTCGATCCAGCGAACGTGCTCCGGGCCGGGTGCCGTCGTGCGGAACGGCCCTCGTCGCCCGTGAGGTCCGAGATGTCGCCGTCGACGGTGATGACCTGGTCGCCGCGTCCTCCCCTACGTCTGCCGTGGCCTGCGTCCTGCGACTGGTCCGGTTGCGCGTGGGCGAAAGCGCTGGTCGGGCGACCGGCTGATCAATACTCTGAACGGGGGTCGGGGGACATGATCATTTGAGGGGGACCGCAGTGCGTCGTGTACTACCCGTTGCTCTGAGTGCGTTGCTGACAGGTGGGCTGCTGCTCGCCGGCGGGACGGCGTCGGCGGCGCCTTCGCCGACCGTCCAGGCCGGCGAGGCCGGCGAGGCCGGCGAGACCGGTTCGACCTTCACCTCGTCGTCCCCGGTCCGGGTGCTCGACACGAGGAACACCGGCGGTCCGGTCGGGGCGGGTGGCACCGTCACCGTCGACCTCTCCGCCCGGGTTCCCGTCGCCACCACCGCCGTGGTCCTCAACGTCACCGGGGTGACCCCGACGGCACCCACCTTCGTGACGGTGTTCCCCAGCGGTGGCGCGCGGCCCGTCGCGTCGAGCCTGAACCTGACGCCGGGGGACGTCCGGCCCAACCAGGTCACCGTCACGCTCAGCGCCGACCGGAAGGTCGACCTCTACAACAACAGCGGGAACGTCCACCTCGTCGCCGACCTCGCCGGCCACTACAGCACCGGCGCCGGGGCCAAGTTCACCGCGCTGGCGGCCAACCGCGTGCTGGACACCCGGGAGAACGCGCAGGTGGGCCCCGGCGCCACGCGTGCGGTGGACCTGTCCGCCTGGATCCCGGCGTCGGCCACGGCGGTCACGGTCAACCTGACCGCCACCAACGCGACCGCCGACACGTTCGTCACCGCGTGGCCCGCCGGAACGTCCCGGCCCACCGCGTCGAACCTGAACGTGCCGCCCGGCGACACGCGCCCCAACCTCGTCACCGTCGCCGTGGGCGCGAACCGCACGGTGAACCTCTACAACAACGCCGGCACCATCGACCTGATCGCCGACCTGACCGGCTTCTACACCCCCGACTACGGCGCCCTGTTCCTGCCGCTGAGCTCGGTACGGGTGCTCGACACCAGGGACGGTACCGGCGGCACGACCGGGGCGGTCGGCGCCCGGCAGGTCGTCAACCTGGGGCTCACGACCAAGGCCCCGATCACGGCAACCGCCGTGGTGATCAACATCACCGGCGTCGACGCGACGGCCGCGACGTACGTGTCCGCGTACGGGGCAGGGCAGTACACCAACGCGTCGAACCTCAACCTGTCCCCGGGGCAGACCGTGCCGAACGCCGCCGTGGTCGGGTTCGGCATGACGCGTGACCTCCAGCTGTACAACAACGGCGGGAGCGTTCACCTCGTCGCCGACCTGGCCGGCGCGTTCGCCGTGCTCGACGCCCCGACCTGCACGACCGATTGCGTTTACGGGTGGGGCAGGAACGGCGCCGAGCGCGCGCTGGGCACCGTGGAGGCGGTGGCGCGGACGTCCGTGCCGACTCGGGCGAGGCTGACCGGGGTACGGGCGATCGCCGGCAGCATGTGGGGTACCCAGTACGTGTTGCGCGCCGACGGCACGGTGGTGGCGTGGGGGAAGAACGACTCGGGGCAGCTCGGCAACGGGTGGAAGGCCGGCAACGGCGGTGGGTCCGCGGTGCCGGTTCGCGTGCTCGGGCTGACCGGCGTCACCGCCATCGCCGCCGGTCAGCTCACCGGCTACGCGCTGCGCGAGGACCGCACGGTGTGGGCCTGGGGCTGGAACGGCACGGGCCAGCTCGGCAACGGCGGTACCGACGACTCCTCGGTGGCCGCGCCGATCCCCGGTCTGACCGACGTCGTCGCCATCGGCAGCTCCTGGGGCACCGGCTATGCGGTCCGCGCCGACGGCACCGTCTGGGCGTGGGGTTTCAACAGCCAAGGCGAGCTCGGCAACGGTTCGAGCGGAGGGCACTCGTTGGTGCCCGTCCAGGTGTCCGGGCTGACCGGGGTCACCGCGGTGTCGGGCGACAGCGGCAGCGACGGCGTCTACGCCCTGCGCGGCGACGGCACGGTCTGGGCGTGGGGTTCCAACTACTACGCGCAGCTCGGCAACGGTCAGCCGTGCGAGCCGTCCGGCGGTGGGCTCTGCGCTTCCCGCGTCCCGGTGCGGGTTTCCGGGCTGACCGGCGTGACGGGGATCGACGCGGGCCGCTACAACGGTTACGCGCTGCGCGGCGACGGCACCGTGTGGGCTTGGGGCTCGAGCTACGGCGGTGTCCTCGGCAACGGGGTCGCGTGCACGGACTTCTCGCCCGCGTGCGCGTCCGCGGTCCCGGTCCAGGTGTCGAACCTCTCGGACGTGACGCAGATCGCCAGCTTCGGCCGCGGCGCCCTCGCGCTGCGTGCCGGCGGCACCGTCGCGGGCTGGGGCGAGGACATCTTCGAAACGCTCGCCAACGACCAGACGTACACGCACTCGACGGTCCCGGTTCCGGTGCAGGGGCTGTCCGGTGCGACCGCCATCGCCGCCGACTACTACACCGGGTGGGCGTTGGTCCCGAACCCGTGAGCACGGGGTGGGGGGGGCGGGGGGCGGGGGGGGGGGGGGCGGCCCCGGGGGCGGGGGGGGGGTAAAATACGGGGGGGGGTGTCGCGGCCGCCGGGCGGGGGGGGGGGGGTGTGT
>NZ_JBFAMT010000110.1:0-12777 GCF_040656635.1 Actinosynnema sp. NPDC049800
TGTTGACCGGCATCAGCTCTCCTCCTTGTGGGCGAGCAGGTCGCGGGAGAGCTCGGTGAACTCCTCGCCGTACCCGGCCTGATCAGTGCGCGCGATCCCGCCGATCGTGGCGGTCTCCGTGCCCAGCCCGTAGCTGCGGCCCACGTGGTCCGCGGGCGACCGCAGCACGACCGACGCGACCTCCGCGACGTCCTCGGTGTCGACCCAGCTGGTCGCGGCGTCGCCGACGTAGTGGGTGAGCACGGCCGATCCCGCGTCGCTCATCGCCGGCATCAGGAGGTTCTGCATGAACGAGGTGGGGTGGAGGTTCGTGTACCCGAGCCCGGACCGCTCCAGGTAGGCCTCCACCACCTGGTGCCAGCCGAAGTGCACGATCGTGGTGTCCGGCTCCGCGTGCACGCCGACGTGGACGACGTGGTCGACGCCCGACAGCCGGGCCGCGTCGATCGCCGCCTTCGCCTGGTTCACCATCCGCACGTCGTACCCGGTCGCCAGGAACACCCTTCGCACGTCGCGCAGCGCCGCGACGACCGGGGCCGACCCGTGCCGCTCGGCCGAGTCGAGGTCGACGAGGCGAGCCTCGATCCCCCGTGCCTCGAACGCCGGCGCGGCCTCGGCGCGGCGGACCGCCGCGATCAGCCGCACCTCACCGGCCCGGTGCGCGTCGAGCAGTCGGTCGACCACCGCCCCACCGGTCCTGCCGGTGGAGCCGAACACGAGCACGCCGGGTGCCGACATCGTGAGAATCCCCCTCGCTGAACGGACCGATCAGTCCGGGACCGATCGGTCCGGTAATCTTGGACCGGCCGCGGCGTCGCGTCAAGCAGGTCGGACCGAACGGTCCGCTAAGCTCGGGCGTGGGAGGCAGCGATGGCGCGACAGCCGGCACCGGACACCCGGGACCGCATCCTCGACACGGCGGCCAGGCTCTTCACCGCGCACGGCGTGCGGGCGGTCGGCATGCAGCGGATCGTCGACGAGTGCGGCTGCGGCAAGAACCTGCTCTACCGCGAGTTCCCGAGCAAGGACGACCTGGTGCTCGCCCACCTGTCGGGGTTGCGCGCGACCTGGCTGGCGCAGGTCGAGGAGGTCACGGCGCCCTTGGCAGGCGACCCGGCGGCCCAGCTGGTGGCGATCGCGGAGCTGGCGGCCCGCCAGGTGCGGGAGCCCGACTACCGCGGCTGCGCCTTCCGCAACTGCTTCACCGAGTTCCCGGACCACCGGGTGGGCGGGTTCGCCGCCGACCACCTGGCGGACGTGCGGGGGCACATCGCCGAGCTGGCCGAGCGGATGGGCGCCGAGCGGCCGGACCTGCTGGCGGACCGGATCTGGCTCGTGATCGAGGGCATGTACGCGAGCGCGGCGCACCCCGGCGGCGAGAGGGCGGCCGAGGTCGCGGTGGCGCTGGTCGCCGAGCTGGCGGGCGCCACGCCCGCCGGCCGCGCGGCGCGTCCGAGCTGACGGGCGCGCGGCCCGTCCCAACTGGCGGCCGCGCGGCACGTCCGACCCGACCGCGCCATCCATCCCGAAGTCGCCCCTCGCGCAGGTAGGGGGTCGAATGCGAA
Source organism: Actinosynnema sp. NPDC049800 (assembly GCF_040656635.1). NCBI lineage: Bacteria > Bacillati > Actinomycetota > Actinomycetes > Pseudonocardiales > Pseudonocardiaceae > Actinosynnema > Actinosynnema sp. NPDC049800. Next base: position 1,566 of record NZ_JBFAMT010000110.1, read on the forward strand.
ACTCTTCCGCCTATGCGGCAGCTCACGCGCGGCGTTCGGGCGGGGTACGCGACCGGGTCGTTCGTCACCGGCGCGTTCGGCACCGTGCCCGGGCTGCTGCTCCTGCCCTACCTGACCGACGGCCTGGCCGTGCCCGCCGCCGTGGCCGGCCTGCTCGTGCTCGTGCCGAAGGCGTGGGACGTGCTGTTCAACCCCGTGGCGGGCCGGCTCAGCGACCGGGCCGGGGTGCGGCGGCCGTTCCTGCTGCGCGGCGGGCTGGTGACGGCGGTGTTGTTCGCGCTGCTGTTCGCCGGGCCGTTCACCGGGACGGGCGCGGTCGTGTACGTGGCGCTGGTGTTCCTGGCCTGTGCGACGGCGTACGCGTTCTTCCAGGTGCCGTACGTGGCGATGGCCGCGGAGATCACCGAGGACTACGACGAGCGCACCCGGCTGATGGCGTGGCGGATGGCGTTCCTGGCGCTGGCGATCCTGGTCAGCGGCGCGGGCGCGCCGGCGGTGCGTGACGCGGCCGGCTACCCGGCGATGGGCGTGGCCGTCGCGGCGCTGATGGTGCTCGGCACGCTGGCCACGTTCGCGGGCACGCGCGGCGCGCCGGCGTCACGACGGGTGTCCGCGGCGACCGGCCTGGGCGAGCTCGTGGCGGCGGTGCGCGGGTCGCGGCCGTTCCGGCTGCTGCTGGCCGTGTTCGTGGTGCAGGCCGTCGGCCTGGGCACGATGCTCGCCGGAGTCGACTACTTCGCCCGGCTGGTGGTGAGCGAGCCGGGGTTGCAGACCGCGTTGTTCGCCGGGTTCGTCGGGCCCGCGCTGCTGGTGATGCCGCTGTGGCAACGCGTCGGGCGGCGGCACGGCAAGCGGGTCGGGCTGGTCGCGGCGTCGGTGCTGTTCGCGGTCGCGGTGGCCGGGCTGACCGCCGCACGGGTGCTGCCGGTGGCGGCGGTGCTGGCGCTGATGGCCGTGATCGGCGTGGGTTACGCGGGCATGCAGGTGTTCCCGCTGGCCATGCTGCCGGACGTGATCACCGCGGAGGAGCGGCGGACCGGCGCGACCCGCGCGGGCCTGTTCTCCGGGGTGTGGACGGCCGGCGAGACGTTGGGGCTGGCGCTCGGTCCCGGGGTGTACGGGCTGGTCCTGGCGTTCGGCGGGTACGTCGCGAGCACCGACGGCTCGGCCGTGCAGTCCTCCGGCGCGGTGACGGCCGCGCTGCTCGGTTTCACCGTCATCCCGGCCGTGCTGGCGTTGGCGGCCCTGCCCCTGCTGCGTGAGGAGACCGCGTGACCGATGACGTGCTGGCCGAGCTGCGTGCCCTGCGGGCCGGTGACCTGCCCACGCACGGCGGGCGGACGTTGGCCTACGTGTACGACAGCGCGCTGCCGGGCCTGGACGAGTTGGCCGCGTCCGCGCACGCGCTGGCGTCGTCGGTGAACGGGCTCGACCCGACCGCGTTCCCGAGCCTGCTGCGCCTGGAGAACGACGTGGTGCGCACGGCGGCCCGGTTGCTGGGCGGTGGTGACGCGACGGTCGGCACGGTCACGTCGGGCGGCACGGAGTCGTGCCTGCTCGCGGTGGTCGCCGCACGGGACTCGCGGCCGGAGGTCACGCGACCGTCGATGGTGCTGCCGGAGACCGCGCACGCGGCGTTCCACAAGGCCGCGCACTACTTCGGCGTCCGGGTGGTCGCGGTGCCGGTCGACCCGGGGACGTTCCGGGCGGATCCGGCGGCGATGGCGGCGGCGATCGACGAGTCCACGGTGCTGGTGGTGGCCAGTGCGCCGTCGTACGCGCACGGGGTGGTCGACCCGGTGGCCGAGATCGCGGCCGCGGCCCACGAGCGCGGCGTGCGCTGCCACGTGGACGCGTGCATCGGCGGGTGGGTGCTGCCGCACGCGCCGGACGCGCCGCCGTTCGACTTCTCCGTGCCGGGCGTCACCAGCATCTCGGTGGACCTGCACAAGTACGCGTACTGCCCGAAGGGGACGTCCGTGCTGCTGCACGCGTCGGCCGACCTGCGCCGGGCGCAGTACTTCGCGTCGGCCGCGTGGCCCGGTTACACGATGCTGAACTCCACCACCCAGTCCACCCGATCAGGTGGTCCGCTGGCCGCCGCGTGGGCCGTGCTGCGGCATGTCGGCGACGACGGGTACCGCTCGCTCGCGCGCCAGGCCCTGGCGAGCACGCGGGTGTTGCGCGAGGGCATCGGGAAGATCGACGGCCTGCGGGTGCTGGGCGAGCCGTCGGCGACGTTGCTGGCGGTCGCGGCCGCGCGGGACGACTTCGACGTGTTCACGGTGGCCGACGAGATGAAGGCGCGGAACTGGTACGTGCAGCCGCAGTTCGCCCACCGCTCCTCCCCCGCGAACCTGCACCTCACCGTGACCGCGGCGAACGCCGGGCACGAGTCGGAGCTGCTCGCCGACCTGAGGGCGTCGGTGGAGGCCGCCGTGGCGGCCGGGCCGGTGCGGGTGGCGCCGGAGGTCGTGGCGTTCGTCGGCGGGCTGGAGCCGGACTCGCTCACCCCCGAGGAGTTCGGCGGGCTGCTCGCGGCGGCGGGCATGGGTGGTGGTGACGGCGTGCTGCCCGAGCGGATGGCTACGGTGAACGCGCTGCTCGCGGCGGCGAGCCCGGCGTTGCGGGAGCGGCTGCTGGTGGAGTTCCTGGGCGCGCTGTACTCGTGAACGGCGGCGTTGCGCCGTTTGCGCGATCATGGTCGCCATGCACCTGGATCTGAGCGGGAAGACGGCGTTGGTCACCGGTTCCACGCAGGGCATCGGCGAGGCGATCGCGACGGCGCTGGCGCGGGCCGGCGCCCGCACGGCGGTGAACGGGCGCAAGGCCGACGTGGTCGACGAGTCGGTGGCACGGCTGCGGGAAGTGGTGCCGGGCGCGAACGTGCTCGGCGTCGCGGCGGACGTGTCGACGGCGGAGGGTGCGGCGTCGCTGGTCGCGGCGCTGCCCGAGGTGGACGTGCTGGTGAACAACGTCGGCGTGTTCGGCGCGCGGCTGGCGCTGGAGATCACCGACGACGAGTGGCGGCGGTACTTCGAGGTCAACGTGCTGGCCGCGGTCCGGCTGACCCGCGCCTACCTGCCGCGGATGCGGGAGCGCGGGTGGGGCCGGGTGCAGTACATCGCCAGCGACTCGGCCGTGGTCATCCCGGCCGAGATGATCCACTACGGCGTGTCGAAGACGGCGCTGCTGGGCGTGTCGCGCGGGTTCGCCAAGGAGGCGGCGGGCAGCGGCGTCACGGTGAACTGCGTGATCGCGGGGCCGACGCACACCGGCGGGGTGGAGGACTTCGTCTACCAACTGGTGGACCGCTCGCTGCCGTGGGAGGAGGCGCAGCGGGAGTTCATGCGCGTGCACCGGCCGCAGTCCCTGCTCGGCCGGCTCATCGAACCCGAGGAGATCGGCAACCTGGTGGTGTACCTGGCCTCACCGCAGGCATCGGCGACGACCGGCGCCGCCGTGCGCGTGGACGGCGGCTACGTCGACTCGATCCTGCCCTGACGCGGCTCAGCGGCCGGGGATCACCGCTCCGGTCGCGTCGAAGACCACGTGGACGAGCTTCCCGTCCTGGTAGTCCGTCGATCCGGACAGGTCGGCCAGGAACACACCTGCCTTCACCTGCGCCGGGATCACCCGCCCGTCCGGGCCGCGGAACTCCACCGCCGCGGCGTCGTGGCCCGCGTACCCGACGATGGTGAACCCCGGCCGATCCCCGTAGTCCGACAGCATGATCGTGGCGAACGGCTGCTCGCGGAACGCGGTGGCGGCGGGATCGGTAGAGGTGATCGAGACACCCGATTCGTGGACGCTGCACTTCACCAGCACTTTGCCCGAGATGGCACCGATGAGGAGGTGTCCGTCCTCTCGCCGCCACGCGGGCCCCAGGGTGAAAGCGTCCTCGGTGCCCGCCAGTTCGGCGCAGCGCGCCCAGGCCGCCTCGACCTCGGTCGACGACACGGTGCCCGACCACGGACGAGCTTCCCCTGCCACCGACGCCGGTTGCGCCGACACGCCCCACGCCAAGGCGACGACAAGCCCGCACACGGACCACGTGACAACCCTGGACATCGCCCACCCCCGCCCTGATCATGCCTGGCCGTGCCTGCCGACGAGGGCGAAATGCGGCGACAGTCCCGGCGCGCGTGCGTGATCACGCGCGGCATGGCGGCGGACGAGAGCGCGAGGCGCGGGCACCTCGGGTTCGATGACCTGCGCGGGGTGGCGCGAGAGGTGTTCGGGCCACGGGACCTGGTGTCGGTCCGCCTTCCTGGAGCTGCGCTTCGGGCCGCACTACCGCCACTTCGCCGACCCCGGCCTCGACCCCGCGCGGCCGGCGTTCTACCGCCTGGCCACCTGCCTCTCACTGGTGGCGGGTCCGCTGCGACTGCTGGACGGCGACTTCCCCGATCGCGCCGGGATGCTCGACTCGTCGACCAGAACGTCTCCCGGACGCTTGGCCGGCCGCCGGGGTAGGGAGCTCTGTGGGCGCGGCACGCCGCCGAGGTGCCGCGCCCACAGCCCGATCGGACCGACCTTTGGGTCAGTGCCCGACCTGGAACGTGGCGTCCGCGCGGTCCGACGTGGTGCTGATCGGGTCGATGCGCAGGACGTAACCGGAGTGCCGCAGGTGGCGGTCGGGGAAGTTGTGCGACCGGAACGAGGTCCACGAGCTGTCCGCCAGGCCGGCGACGCGGTGGAAGGTGGCGTCGGCGGCGAAGGTCGGGCTGCCGTCGTCGGCCGCCAGCGTGATCGCGTAGTTCACGTGCCGCAGGTAGCGGTCCGGGTAGTTGACCGAGCGGAACGACACCCCGGCCGACGACGCCAGGCCCGGGACCAGGCGCCACTGCGAGTCCTGGTAGGGGTCGAACGGGTACGGGTCGATGCGGCCGACGTTGTCGGCGTGCCGGATCAGGTGGTCCGGGAAGTTGTAGGACTTGATCCGGTTCCAGCTCGGCGCGCCCCAGCGGGACAGCAGGTTGGCGTGCTCGGTGGCCGTGATGCCGCAGATGGTGGGGTGCTTGGCGTTGAGCGGCTGGGTGTACTGGGCCTTGGTCAGCGGCGTCCAGGAGTTGGCGTTGATGTCGCCGCTGCGCCACGCGTACAGCTCGCCGTTCACCGGGGAGAACGAGTCGCCCCACAGCCACCACTCGTTGCGGTTGTGGGCCTTCACGACGATGGGCGCCTCGATGCCGCCGCTGACGACCCCGCTGGTGTAGGTGCCGCGGTCGAAGCTGCGCGGGTTGAGCGTGCTCGACCGCGCGCCGTAGAGGCGGCCGTCGGCGAAGCTCTTGTAGTACAGGTAGTTGGCGCCGTTGCCGACGTGCATCGTGGCGTCGAGGACGTTGAAGCCGGGGTCGAAGAACAGCTGCGGCGCGCCGACGGTGACGAAGTCGGTGGTGTAGTTGACGTAGAACGCGTCACGGCCGCCGCTGTTGGCCGAGTAGAGGATGCCGTACTGGCCGCGCGCGGCGTCCCAGAACGCCTCCGGCGCCCACGTGTGGGTCGGCATCGAGTGCATCTTGAGCCTGCGGTACCCGGTGAACGACCGCAGGTCGGCCGAGTCCCAGGCGTGGATGTACTGGTTCTGCTTGGTGAAGTCGGTGCCGGTCAGGTCGGTCGCCAGCACGACGAACCCGCCGTTCTGCTTGCGCATGATGAACGGGTCGCGCAGGCCGCCGGTGCCCGCCGTCGGCGTGGCGACCGGGTTGCCCTGGTTGAGCGGGGTCCAGGTGAGCCCGTCGGTGCTCACCGCGAGGTGCAGCGCGTACCGGTCGGCGACCTTGTTCGGGGACTCGGTGAAGTAGCCCATCACGTAGGCGGAGTCACCGGGCGCCGCGGCGGCGACCCCGGTCCGGGCCAGCGCCAGCGAGGCCAGGCCGCCGGCCAGCAGTGTGCGTCGTTGCAGCATCAGCCGTGTGCCTTTCGGGGGAACCCCGGGGCGGGCGGGAGACACCCGCCCCGGGGGAGTCTCATTCGCCGGAGGGCGCGGTGAGGGTGGTGCCGAGCCGGACGGGCGTGCCGAAGTTCGGGGTGCCGTCCGAGTTCCAGGTGAACTTCTGCGCGCGGGTCGACCGGTTCATGTCGCAGCCGCCGGACGCGGAGTCGTTGGCGTGGTAGACGATCCAGTCCTCGGTGCCGTCGGGCGACTTGAAGAACCCGTTGTGGCCCGGCGCGTACACGCCGTTGCCGTCGTTGCGCTGGAACACCGGGTTGGGCGACTTCGTCCAGTGCGACCGGTTGAGCGGGTCGGAGCCGGTCAGGGTGAGCAGGCCGAGCTTGTAGTCCGGCCCCCAGCACGCGCTGGCCGAGTACACGATCATGGTCTTCCCGTTGTGGTACAGCGGCTCGGCGCCCTCGTTGACCGGCGCGGTCTGCCGCTCCCAGGACAGCGTCGGCTGGGAGATGGTGCGCCGTGATCCGCTGAGCGTGTAAGGGTTGGACATCGGGGTGATGGTCAGCGACTGGGTGCCGTCCATCGCGCTGCCCATCAGGTACAGCTTCCCGTTGTGCTGCAGGATGCTCGGGTCCAGCTCCCACGTGCTGCCCAGGTCGGCCTTGAACGAGTAGGGGCCCATCGGGTCGGTGCCCGAGGACTCCAGCACGTGCAGCCGCTGCGTCGGGTTGTAGTCCGACACGTTCTGCCCGGCCACGTAGTACAGGTACCACCGGCCGTTGAGCAGGAAGAACTCCGGCGCCCACATGTTGCAGCACCCGTTCGGGCGGGTCAGGTTGAAGACCACCTGGTCGGCCGCGGTCGACAAGCCGGCCAGCGTCCGCGACCGGCGCATCGTGATCGTGGAGTTCCACGTCGTCGTGGCCAGGTAGTAGTACCCGTTGTAGTACTGCATCCACGGGTCCGGGCCGTTGCGCTTGATCGGGTTGGTGAAGGTGCCCGGCGCGGACGCGCCCAGCTTGACCAGCTGCCACTGCTGGTTCGTGCCGCCGGTGTCCGGCCACTGGATGAGCTGCGCGCCGTCGGCGGTGGAGAAGTCCAGCACGTCGACGGCCTTGCCGCTGGCGCGGTTGAGCAGCCGGACGAACCCGCCCGCCGAGTCGGCCAGCCGGAACTGCTGGTTGGTGCCGTTGCGGTCGGTCCACTGGGTCAACCCGGTGCGGTCGGCGGTGTCGGCGAAGTCCAGCACCTTGCCGCTGTGGCGCGACTTCAACCGGTAGTAGCCGCCGCCCGAGTCCACGAACTGCCACTGCTGCCACGCGCCGTCGTTGCGCGTGTACTGCGAGATCCGCGCGCCGTCGGCGGTGGCGAGGTCGTAGACGTCGAGCGCCTTGCCGCTGTTGCGGTTGACCAACACGTACGAGGCGTTGGTGTCGACCACCGCGGCCGACGCGGTGGGCGGTAGAGCCGAGGTGATCCCACCGAGCAGCGTGGCCACGGTGGCGAGGACGACGCCGCCGCGGCGCGCGCTCCGATAAGGCGATCTCATGGTTGCTCTCCCTGCGACGCTGCATGGACGAACACGGTCGGCCCGCCGGCGTGCAAGCCGGTGCGGGCCGGTGGAAGGGCGTGGCGGCGGGTGGCGGGTGCGGGTGGACCGGGATCACCGGCCACTCGACCTCGCGTCTGTTAACGCTAACAGCACGATCGGCGACGGTTCAATAGCCGCGCGTCTTCGCACGTGACGCAGCGCCCTGGTGTCGAAGGGTTTCGACACATTGGGCCGTTCGGCCGCATCACGCCCATCTGTTAGCGATAACAAGGTTGCGGATTCCGTGGCTGCCTGGAATTGACCGGCAGCGACCAGGGAAAGCCTCTGGTAACCGACCGGACACGGCGCGCGACGTTCCATAGGAAGGATAAATAGTCCGCACCGCACAAAGCGAATGAAGGGTTCGACCGTTCAGAGGATTCCACATTACGAGACGCGCGGCGTAACGTTGCGCGGACCGGCGACCCGCCCGCATCCGCCCAGGGCAGGAGAACACTGCATGACTGACGAGAACGCCAATTACCACGAATTCCTCGTCGTGGTGAACGACGAGGAGCAGTACTCGGTCTGGTTCGCCGACCGGGACCTCCCGCCCGGGTGGCGGACCGAGGGAACGCGTGGCACCAGGGAAGACTGCCTGGCCCACATCGACCGGGTGTGGACGGACATGCGCCCGCGCAGCGTCCGCGAGCACGTCGCCGCGCACCGCGGCTGACGCTCCGCCCGACCACACCCCGCGCATTACCGAACGTCCGCGCCAAAGGGGTGCCCCACGTTGTCCGGAAACGGCCTCCGGGAATTTCCCGGCGGCCGGTTCGGTCATGCGCGCCCGAAACACATTCGTCGGGGAGGCTTTGTGCACACGGATTCTGCGCCACGACTCGCGCCCGCTCTGCCGTTGCAGAGCGGAATGATCGCGGCCGGGTTGCGCGACCCGTCGGCCGGGACCGACGTCATCCAGTGCGTGCAGCACTGGCCGCACGGTCTGGACGCCGCCGCGTACCTCGCGGCGTGGCGCGCCGCCGTCGAACGGCACCCGGTCCTGCGCACCCGGTTCACCTGGCGGGCCGACGGCGGCATGGAGCAGTGGCCGGGGCCGGCCGACGACGTCCCGGTGCTGGCGGACGGCTCGGTGACGGACCTGGAGGCGTTCCTGGCCGCCGACCGGCGGGCCGGGGTGGACCCGGTGGCCGGGCCGCCGCTGCGGGTCGTGGCGCTGCCCGGCGACGTGGTGGTGGCGACGTTCCACCACGCGATCCTCGACGGCCGGTCGCTCGCGATGCTGCTGGCCGAGGTGGACGACGACTACGCGGCCAGGCTCGCCGGCGGCGCGCTGGAGTTCACGGCACGCCCCGACTTCGCCGACTACGCCCGCTGGCACGACGCCCGGATCGCGGTCGGGCACCCGGAACGGCTGGCCGACGAACGGTTCTGGGCCGCGGAGCTGGCGGGGTCGGCCGAGCCCGCTCCCCTGCCGCTGGAGCACGCCGGCCCCGGCACACCCGTCATGGCCACGGCCGCGCTCGACCTCTCCGACGCCGAGACCGAGGCCGTGCGGGCGCTGGCCGAACGGGCGGGCGTCACGGTGAACACCGTGGTGCTGGCCGCGTGGGGCCTGGTGCTGACCGCGCACGCGCACGCCGACGAGGCCGTCTTCGGGGTGACCCGGGCGGCGCGCCACGGCACCGTCGAAGGCGCGCAGGACATGCTCGGCCTGCTGCTGGCGACCGTGCCGCTGCGGCTGCCGGTCGACCGGGACGCGTCGGTGGCCGACTGGCTGCGATCGGTGCGGGAACGGTCCGTGCGGGCGCGCGACCACCAACTGTGCCCGCTGCCGGTGATCCAAGGTGCGGCCGGGCACGACGTGTCGTTGATGCGCAGCCTCGTGCTGTTCGAGCACCGCGAACTCGGCACGGTGCTGGCCGCGCGGCCGTCCGCGCCGCCGGGCAGGCGGGTCCGCATCCTGCGCACCCCCGGTTACGCCCTGACCTTGTACGCGTTCGCCGAACCCCGCCTGAGCTTCCAGCTCATCCACGACACCGGCCGGTTCCCGGGTTGGGCGCCGGACGCGGTGCTGGCGCAGGTCCGGGACCTGCTGGCGGGCATGGCCGAAGCGCCGGACCGGCCCGTGCGGCAGCTCGACGAGCCGCGTGACCTGGCGCGGGTGTTGACGGGGTGGAACGACACCGCGATCGACTACCCGGCGGACGCGACCGTGCCCGACTTGTTCGCCGAACAGGTGCGACTGAGACCCGACGCGGACGCCGTGTTCGACGGCGAGCGGTGGCTGAGCTACGCGGAGCTGGACGAGCGGTCGAACCGGTTGGCGCACGTGCTGCTGGCGCGGGGCGCGCGGGTGGACCGCCCGGTGGCCCTGTCGCTGCCGCGTGGCGCGGACTTCGTGACCGCGGTGCTGGCCGTGGTGAAGACCGGTGCGGCCTACCTGCCGCTGGACCCGGAGAACCCGGCGGCACGGGACGCGGTGGCGTTGCGCGAGTCCGGCACACCCCTGGTGGTCTCGGATCGGCCACGCGCGCTGCCGGACGGCGTGGCGTCGGTCGTGATGCCGGAACTAGACCTTTCAGAGCAGTCTCCCGTATCTCCGGCGGTCCTCGCGCATCCATTAAGCGTGGCTTATGTCAACTACACGTCCGGGTCAACCGGTAAGCCGAAGGGCGTAGCCGTGCCCCACCGGGGTGTGGTTCGACTGGTCACGCGGCCGACGTTCGCGCGGTTCGGGCCGGGGCAGACGTTCCTGCACCTGTCCGCGACCGCGTTCGACCTGACGACGCTGGAGGTGTGGGGCGCGCTGCTGACCGGCGGCCGGGTGGTGCCCGCGCCCTCCGGTCCGCTCGACCCTGCGGTGCTGGCCGAGCTGCTGCGCGTGCACCGGGTGAGCGTGCTGTGGCTGACCGCCGGGCTGTTCCACCAGCTCGACCCGTCGCTGGTGGCCGACGTGAAGCAGCTGCTGGCCGGCGGGGACGTGGTGGCCCCGGACGCGGTGCGCGCGGCGTTGGCGGCGCGCGGCGGGAAGCCGGTGGTCAACGGGTACGGGCCGACGGAGAACACCACGTTCACCGCGTGCCACGTCGTGCGGTCGGCCGACGACGTGGGCGCGACCGTGCCGATCGGCACGCCGATCCAGCGGACCACGGTGTACGTGCTGGACGAGTCGATGCGGCCCGTGCCGGTGGGCGTGCCCGGCGAGCTGTACACGGGCGGCGACGGGCTGGCGCGCGGGTACTGGGGCGCGCCGGGGCTGACCGCCTCGAAGTTCCTGCCGGACCCGTTCGGGGCGGCGCCCGGTGGGCGGCTCTACCGGACCGGCGACCTGGCGCGGTGGCGGCCGGACGGCGTGCTGGAGTTCCTGGGTCGCGCGGACCGGCAGGTCAAGGTCCGCGGGTTCCTGGTGGAGCCGGCCGAGGTCGAGGCCGTGCTGCGGGAGCACCCGGCGGTCGCCGCGGCGGCCGTGCTACCGGTCGGCGACGACGACGCGCGGCACCTGGTGGCGTTCGTCGTGCCGACCGGGTCGTCGGAGGTCGAGGACGTGCGCGCGCACGTCGCGGAACGGCTGCCCGCCTACCTCTGCCCGGCGCGGTACGTGCCGCTGCCGGAGCTGCCGCTGAACCGCAGCGGCAAGGTGGACCGGGCGGCGCTGCGGTCGGGGGGGGGGGCGCCGCGGCCGGGGGGCGGCCCGGCCCCCCCCGCGCCCCGCCCCCCCCCCCGCCGGGGGGGGGGGGGGGGGGGAGAAGAGGACGCCCCCC
>NZ_JBFAMT010000111.1:0-12691 GCF_040656635.1 Actinosynnema sp. NPDC049800
GCCCCCGCCCCGGGGGCGGGGGGGGGCGGGGGGGGCCCCGGGGGCGCCGCCGGCCGCCGCTCCCCTCGCAGTTCCCGTTCCCCCGGAGAGGTATCCCATGGCACAGCCCGTAGACCGGCGAGCGTTCCTCCGCGCCACGGCGGTGGCGGCGGCGACTCCCCTGGTCGCGTCCGCCGCCGCAGGTCGGGCGGTGGCGGCGGCCGAGCCCGTCGCCCCGGCGTCCGCCCTGCCACCGCCGGCGGCGTGGCGGGTCCGGCCGTTCGCGCTGGACGAGGTGGCGCTCGGCGACGGCCTCTTCGCCGCCAAGCGGGACCTGGTGCTCGACTACGGCCGCGAGTACGACGTGGACCGGTTGTTGCAGGTCTTTCGCGCCAACGCGGGGTTGTCGACGCGGGGCGCGGTGGCGCCGGGCGGCTGGGAAGGGCTGGACGGCGAGGCGAACGGCAACCTGCGCGGCCACTACACCGGGCACTTCCTCACCATGTTGTCGCAGGCGTACGCGGGCACCGGTGACGAGGTCTACGCCGACAAGATCCGCTACGCGGTCGGCGCCCTGGTCGAGGTGCGCGAGGCGTTGCGGCACGACCCGGTGCTGCGGAGCGTGCCCGGCAGGTTCGGCACGGCGGTGGAGAACCCGCGCGGCAGCTACCAGATCTTCGACCTGCCGCCGACCGTGCTGGCGGACTCACGCGCCATGACGATCTCCGCCTGGGTCAAGCCCGAGCACGACACCATGTGGTCGCGGGTGTTCGACTTCGGCAACGACGTGTCCCGCTACATGTTCCTGACGCCGCGCTGCCACCTGAACGTGCCGCGCTTCGCCATCACGCCCGACGGCCCCGGCGTCGAGCAGGTGATCGACGGCGTCGCTCCGCTGCCCGTGGGCCGGTGGAGCCACCTCGCGGTCACCATCGAGGGCACCACCGGCTCCCTCTACGTCAACGGCACGCGGGTCGGCGTGAACCCGAACATGACGCACAACCCGGCCACGCTCGGCAGACTGCGCAACCACTGGCTCGGCAACTCCCAGTTCGCCGCCGACCCCCCGTTCGCGGGCGCGTTCGACCAGGTGGACCTCTGGTCGCGGGCGCTGGGCGCCGACGAGATCGCCGCGCTCCAGCACACCCCGGCGCGGGGCGACCTGGCGTCCTACTCGTTCGACGAGACGAGCGGCTCCACGATCGCCGACGCGTCCGGGCGCGGGCAGCACGCCACGTTCCGGCGCAACTGGGGCGGCCCGAGCCACCCCGGCTACCTCGCCGCGTACCCGGAGACGCAGTTCATCACGCTGGAGTCGATGACCGCCGGCAACTACTTCGTCGTGTGGGCCCCGTACTACACCGCGCACAAGATCCTGCGCGGCCTGCTCGACGCCTACCTCAACACCGGTGACGAACGCGCGCTCGACCTCGCGAGCGGCCTGTGCGACTGGATGCACTCGCGGCTGTCGAAGCTGCCGAAGGCCACGTTGCAGCGGATGTGGGGCATCTTCTCCAGCGGCGAGTTCGGCGGCATCGTGGAGGCGATCTGCGACCTGCACGCCATCACCGGCAAGGCCGAGCACCTGGCGTTGGCCCGGCTGTTCGACCTGGACCGGCTCATCGACTCGTGCGCGGCGGGCACGGACGTCCTCGACGGCCTGCACGCCAACCAGCACATCCCGATCCTCACCGGCATGGTGCGGTTGCACGACGAGACCGGCGAGCAGCGCTACCTGACCGCGGCGCGCAACTTCTGGGACATGGTCGTGCCGACCAGGATGTACAGCATCGGCGGCACGAGCACGGGCGAGTTCTGGCGGGCGCGCGGCAGCATCGCGGGCACGTTGAGCGACACCAACGCCGAGACGTGCTGCGCGCACAACATGCTCAAGCTCAGCCGGGTGCTGTTCTTCCACGAGCAGGACCCGAAGTACATGGACTACTACGAACGCGCGCTGTACAACCAGGTGCTCGGGTCCAAGCAGGACCGCGCCGACGCGGAGAAGCCGCTCGTCACGTACTTCATCGGACTGGTGCCCGGCCACGTGCGGGACTACACGCCGAAGGCCGGCACCACGTGCTGCGAGGGCACCGGCATCGAGAGCGCGACCAAGTACCAGGACTCGGTGTACTTCGCCAAGGCCGACGGCAGCGCGCTGTACGTCAACCTCTACAGCGCGTCCACGCTGAAGTGGGCGGCGAAGGGCGTCACGGTCACGCAGACCACGGACTACCCGGTCGAGGAGGGCTCGACGATCAACGTGCACGGCCGCGGCCGGTTCGACCTGCACCTGCGCGTGCCGGGGTGGGCCGCCGGGTTCCGGGTGTCGGTCAACGGCGAGCGGGTGCCGGGCGAGGCCGTGCCGGGCTCGTACTTCACGGTGTCGCGGACGTGGCGGGGCGGTGACACCGTGCGGGTGTCCATCCCGTTCCGGCTGCGGGTGGAGCGGGCGCTGGACGACCCGGCCACGCAGACGTTGTTCCTCGGCCCGGTCAACCTGGTCGCGCGCGACGCCCGCCGCACGTTCCTGGAGTTCGGGCTGTACCGCAACGCGGGCCTGTCCGGCGACCTGCTGCCCAGCCTGGCGCCGGTGCCGGGCAAGCCGCTGCACCACGTGCTCGACGGCGTCGAGTTCGCGCCGTTCTTCGAGGGCACGGAGGACCCGACGCACGTCTACTTCCACCGCCGTGAGCCGCGCATCGCGTTCGGCGGGCGTGATTCGGGGGTGGCGAACCCGAGCCGGGCCGACGGGACCACGTTCCTGGACGAGGTGTGGGCCGCCGCGCCGTTCCGGGCCAAGGGGCACCTGGTCCAGCGCGTGCAGGCGACCGCGACGACGTGGGTCTCGGCGGGCCTGCTCACCGCCGACGAGGCGCGGAAGGTGGTGCGCACGGCCCAGGACGCCACCTACTCGGCCTGAGGGACCCCGACACCGACACCCGAGGAGTCCTTCGCCGGCTCTCTTTCGCGGCCGAGGTGGCGGGCCGGCTGCGCGAGGCGGCACACCTCGCGCAGCCGGGCTCCGTCAGCGGCGGTTGATCCGGTCGAAAGACGCCGGTTCGCGCGTAGTCGACACGCCCGCGATCACCGGCTTGCCCGCGCTGAACACCCACGTGCGGAACAGGTCGTCCAGGTCGCGGCCCGCGACCTCCTCCGCGAACGCGGCGAACTCGGCCGACGTGGCGTTGCCGTGCGCCTTGCGCTCGGCCCACGTCCGCAGCGTCCGGAAGAACACCTCGTCACCGACCTCCGTCCGCAACGCGTGCAACGCCAGCGCCCCGCGCTCGTGCACCGCCGCGCCGTACAGGTACCGCGGCGTCGGGTCGGCCACGGCCACGTCCCAGATCTCGTGGTCGTCGGCGTAGTAGCGGTACGTCCAGTCCGCGATCTCCCGCGCGGTGCCCTCGCCGTTGGCCTCCGACCACAGCCACTCCGCGTAGGTGGCGAACCCCTCGCTCAGCCAGATGTCGCTCCAGCGGCTGATCGTCACCGAGTTGCCGAACCACTGGTGCGCCATCTCGTGCGCCACGACGTAGGTGTTCGGCCCGTCGCGGAACGCGCCCGCCGGGTACGCCGGCCGGGTCTGCGTTTCCAGCGGCAACGACCGGTACGGCGTGACCAGACCGCCCAGCTCGCCCATCGGGTACGGGCCGAACCTGTCCTCCAGGAACCGCACCACCTCCGGCGTGCGCTCCACGCTCTCCCGGGCCGCCGTGCCGGTCGACGCGGTCGAGTAGGCGTTGACGACCGGCTTGCCGTCGGCCGTGGTGGACCGCCGCACGTCGAACTGGCCCATCGCCAGGAACGTCACGTGCGGCGCCTGCGGCCGGTCGCCGACCCAGTGCCACGTGGTCCGGCCGTCGGCCCCCGGCTCGACACCGGCCAGCGCGCCGTTGGAGATCGCCTCCACCCCGGTCGGCACGGAGATCGACACGTCGTAGGTGGCCTTGTCGCTCGGGTGGTCGTTGACCGGGTACCACCACGGGGACATCGTCGGCGCGGCGATCGCCAGCGCGCCGTCCGCGGTCCGCCGCCACTTCGTGATCGGCGACTCCGCATGGGTCCACGACGGTGACGCCGAGTACCCCACCTCCACCGTCACCGACGCGCCCGCGGGCACGTCGCCGCCCGCCCCCACCAGCAGCTGGCCGTTGTGCTGCGCCGCGCCGACGTCACGCCCGTCCACCTTGGCCCACCGACCGGGCAGCCAGAAGTCGAAGTAGAACCCGGACATCTCCCGCAAAGTGGTCAACCGGATGGTCGCGGTGCCGGTCAGCACGTCCGTGGTCGGCTCGTAGGACAGCCGCAGGTCGTAGTGCTGGACGTCGTAGCCCTCGTTGCCGGCGCGCGGGAAGTACGGGTCACCCAGCCCCGGGCCCGGGTCGCTCGCGTGCGCCGGCGTGGCCGACAAGACCAACACCGCGACGACCAACCCGGACAGCATCGTTCTCACGTGTAATCCTCCTCCGTCGAGGGCGGGTGCGTGCGCCCTTCGTCACGAAGACGTCACGAGAGGTGATCGTGTTGCGCCGGAGAGTTCTTCGCCACGACGTGCAACGGATCGGCCGGGTTCCCCGTTGAGGAGCGTGATCACAAGCCAAGTGGCCGATCGGGAGAGCGCCGATGGAGTTCGGTGAGTACGTGGTCGGGCGGCGTCCGGCGCTGATGCGGTTCGCCACCGTGCTGACCTGCCAGACGTGGCTGGCCGAGGACATCGTCAGTGACGTGCTCGGCCGCGCCTTCGAGCGGTGGGACCGGATCTCGGTGATGGCCGAGCCGCACGCCTACGTGCGGCGGATGGTCGTCAACGAGTACCTGTCGTGGCGGCGGAGACTGGCCCGCACGTCACCGAGTGCCGAGGTCCTCCCGGACGTGCCGGTCGGCGACGGAGCCGACGACCGGGCGCAGCGGGACGCGATGATCCGCAGGCTGGCCCGCCTGCCCCGGCGGCAGCGGGCGGCGGTGGTGCTGCGCTACTACGCCGGCCTGCCCGACGCCGAGATCGCCGCCGAGCTGGGCTGCCGGGTGACGACGGTGCGCAGCCAGATCTCCCGGGCGCTCGCGACCCTCCGCGTCGACCTGACCGCCAACCCCCACGCCTACCAGGAGACGAGATGACCGACCTGCGCGCGCTCCACGACGCCTTCGAGGAACTCGAACGGCGCGCCGACGCCGCGACCGCCCGCACGTCGCTCGACACCCCGCCGCGCACGCGGGCCGCCGCGTCCCGCTCGGGCGTCCGGTTGGCGCCGATCGCCCTCGCGGCGGCCGTGGTGGCCGGTGTGGCGACCGGGGCGGTGCTGCTCGTGCCGAACAACGACCCCGTCACGCAGGCCGCCCCACCCGGCACGTCCTCGACCGCGCCTCCCGTCACCACCACGCCCGCGCCGCCGCCTCCCGCCCACGAGACGCCCGAGTTGCTGGCGGAGCGGTTGCGTGCCGTCCTCGGCGACCTGGCGACGTTCGTGGTGAGCGAGACCGGGCCCGGCGCGTCGATGTGGACCCTGCCCGAGGGCCCGCCCACCGGTGCGCCGAGCACCCTCGACCCCAAGCCGACCAAGCAGATCGGTTCGTCGATCGGCGGCACGCTCACCGCAGCCGGCGTGACCGGCGGCTTCGACCTGCTGATGTACCCGGGCACCGCGGGCGAGAAGGCCCAGTGCGCCCTGCCGGACGAGCCGAGCTGCACCATGCGAGAGCTGCCCGACGGCTCGTCGCTGGCCACCAACCAGTACGCGTTGGAGACCGCGGGTCAGACCAACGAGGTCAAGCTCACCCGCCCCGACGGCCTCGTGTTCGTCATGCACGTCAGCAACCGCAAGTCGCCGAAGGGCCAAGGCCCCGTGCTGGGCCCGCACCCGCCGCTGACCGTCGAGCAGTTGGTGGAGATCGCCACCTCCGAGCGCTGGTGACGCTCCGGGCCGGAACACCGGGTGGCGGGGGATCGCGGGACCGTGCCGCGATCCCCCGCCACCGTGATCAAGCCCTGAGGCGATAGGCCCGCAGGACGGTCTGGTCGACCGTGTTGCCGTCCGTGTCGGAGGCGACGACCCGCAGCGAGACGTACCCGCCGGGCTTCCCACCCGCCGGCACCATCGACCTCACCGGCTTCCAGGTCGCGCCGTCGTCGAACGACGCGAACGCCTTGAGCTCGCGCACGGTCGCCTTGCCCGCACCCGCCTGCCGCGACACGGTGAACCGCACCGGCAGCGGCAGCCCGGCCCGGGCGCTGTTGCGCAGGTCGAGCGGGATCTCGTAGTCCACCTGCAACAGCGGCAGCCTGCCCTCCGCCGTGGCCGCGCTGGTGAAGCCCCACGTCGCGTGCACGTTCGTGGACAGCTCCAGCTGCGGCGCGCCGCGCGCTGCGTCGACGGAGAGCTCGTAGCGGCCGGGCTCGGCGGGCACTTCCCACCGGCCCCGCCGCGGGTCGCCGGTGAACCCGAGCGAGACGCCGTCCCGCCTGAGGTCCAGGCTGCCGTAGCCGTTGGCCAACCAGGACTCGACCGCGCGGTCGGTGGCGAACGGCGAGATCCTCGCCTCGATGCCGTTCGCGGTGCGGGTCACGCCGCCACCGGCCGCCCACTGCACGACCGACGTCCCGCCGAGCCGGGGCGAGGCGACCGCCGCGTTCCAGTCGCGCCGGTACTGCCTGCCCGGCTCGAACACGGCCGGTTCGAGGTCGGACCAGATGCCGACCATCGGGTCGCGCGCGTCCACACCGAACATGCGGCCGATGAAACCCTCCTGGTACCAGCCGATGTCGTGGCCCGCGCTGTAGAACTCGGTGCGCGCGACCGGTGCGACCAGCGCCTCGTCCAGCAGCACACCGAGGCTCTTCACGGTGTTGCCGCGCACCATCGGGTACAGGCGCTGGCGGACCAGGCCGTCACCGCCCGAGGACCGGTAGCGGGCCTTGACCTCGGCCAGCTCGCCGCGCTCCACCCGGTACGCCTTGCCGGCCGGCAGCACGCCCTGTTCGGGGAAGAACAGGTTGTAGCTGACCGGCGACGAGTCGACCGCGTGGATCTCGACCTCGCGCCCGATCGGCAGCTGGGCCGCGCCGTGGTCGGACGCCGACAGCACCGGCAACGCCGTCTGGGCCTCGCCCGGCAACGGCAACGGCCCGAGCAGCAGCACAGCAGCCGCGCCCGCGTCCTTCAGCTGCTGCGCCAAGGCGTAGATGTCCTCGTCGCCGCTGTCGACCAGCACGAGCGCGCCCTTGACGTCACCGTCACGCCGGGCCGTGCGGAACTTGTGCGTGCCGGGCGTGAAGTGGGGGCTCGCGTCGGCGTAGCGCACCGGCAGGCCGAACCCGCCCAACGCCACCCTGGGCCGCGCGGCCTTGAGCGTGGTCGAGTAGGACAGCTGCGGCAACGGGTCGCCGAACGCCAGGCCGTACACCGGCGTGGAGCCCTCGACCGGACCGCTGACGCCGGAGGTCTTGCCCGGCTCCATCGGCACGCTCAGGTCGACCTCCCGGTGCAGCGGTCGCACGTCGCCGTCCTCGAGGTCGACCGTGATCGGCTCGCCCCGCGCGGCGTCCAGCCGGACGGTCACGTCGGCTGCCAGCGACACCTTCCCCGCGAGCTCGGTGACCGAGATCGGCGTGTACCAGCTCGCGAGCGCGGAGTGCTGCTCGACGCGGCCGAGCACGGCGTAGTCGGAGACCGGCAGCTTGATCGTGCCGCGGCCCTCGGCGTCCAGCGGGAGGGTGCTCGACCTCCCGTTCGCCAGGTCGACCAGGAGCAGGAACTCGTTGGCCGGCGCCTTGCCGTCACGCCCGGTCACCTCGACGGTGAGCGCGTGGCGTTCCTCCTGCACGTACGCGCCGACCGACGTGGTCAGGCTGACGCCGTCGGCGGTCGCCTTCACGTGCCCGAAGAACGTGCCGAGACCCTTGCGCGGGTCCAGTTGCACGACCACCGGCGCGGAGCCGTGCGCGGGCACCGTGACGTTCGACGGCACGGTGAAGTCGGCGCCCAGGTCGTGCCGGACCTCCAGCGTAACGGGCTGGTCGCCGTCGTTGTGGTAGGTGATCGTCTTCTCTCGCACCGCCGTGTGCGGCCACTCCACCAGCCCGAACGAGAGGCTGCCGACGTCCGCGCGCACCGGCTGCCCGACCGCGCGCCGCACGTCCAGCAAGCCCGTGCCGACGTGGTCGGGCGAGTCCGCGACCGGCTTGACCGACGCCATCAGGTGCGCCTTGAGCTGCGGCGCGGTCCACGTCGGGTGGCGCTGCGCCAGGATCGCGGCGGCGCCCGCCACGTGCGGCGCGGCCATCGACGTGCCGGTCAGCCGCGCGTGCAGGTCGCCGACCGCCTCGTCGGGCAGCGTGCCGCTCGCCCGTGCCGCCACGATGTCCGTGCCGGGGGCGGCGATGTCCGGCTTGACCGCGTAGTCGCCGAACCGCGGCCCGCGCGAGGACGACTCGTTGAGCTGCCCCTGCTTGGTGAGGTTCGCGACCGCCAGCGCCCCGTCGGCCGCGGCGGGCGCGGAGACCTTGCGGTAGGTGTAGTCGTTGCCCGCCGCGACCACGAACAGCGTGCCGGTCTCGGCGGTGAGCCGGTCGACCGCCTGCGACAGCGGGTCGGAGCCGTCGGTCTGGTCGCCGCCCAGGCTCAGGTTGACCACCTTGGCCTTGACCTCGCGGGCGGCCCACTCCATGCCGGCGATGATCGCGCTCTCCGGGCAGCCCCACGTGCCGCAGACCCGTCCGATGGCGAGCTTCGCGCCCTTGGCGACCCCGCTGTACGTGCCGCCGCGCCCGGCGACGGTGGCCGCGACGTGCGTGCCGTGGCCGACGTTGTCCTGGATGCCCTCGCCGGTGAAGTCCTCGGCGGCCACCACGACGTCCTTCAGCTCCGGGTGCTGCTGGTCGTAGCCGGTGTCCAGGACGGCGACGGTGACCCCGGCGCCGTCGAACCCGGCCTGCCAGGCGCCCGGCGCGTCGACCATCGGCACGCTCTGGTCGAGCGTGATCCTCGCCTTGCCGTCGAGCCAGAGCTTGCCCGCGCTCTGGACGCCCACCCGGCGCTCGGCCCACCGCCGCGCGGCCTCGGACTTCACGACCGCGGCCGACGCCCGGAGCCCGTCCGCGAGCAGCGGGATCCGGTCGGTCCTCGCGTCGTCGTAGCCGAAGTCGAGCAGTGCCGTGATGTCGAAGAACCGCTTGTCCACGCGGTCCTGCGCCAGCTCCGCCAGCGCGTCCTCCGGCACGACGAACTGGTGGTCCTCTTCGACGTACCGGACGAACCGCGCCCCGGGCCGACCCTCGATGCGGACGAGCGCCCCCTGCTCGTCGACGACCACCTTGTCACCGGTGATCAACGTGATGGCGCGGGCCTGTGCCCCGGCCACCGGCGCCGCCTGTGCCGTTGCCGGGCTCAGCAGCCCGGCCGCCAGCAAGGCGACCACCAACCAGCGTGCTCGACGCACGTGACCTCCCCAGTCGTGAACGCACTACCTCGGTGGAGACTCGTCAACGCGCCCACAGGTTGCTCGCCCGGTGGAACCGGTCGTTCACGGTTCGGCGCGCAGCGGTGATCACCCGCCCGTCCTGAAGAACCACGCGACTTCTGTCAGGGTGGGAACGGTGGAACAGACGATGACCGCCGCCGTGCTCACCCGGCACGGGGGGCTCGACGCCCTCCAGGTGCGCGACGACTGGCCCGTTCCCGTCCCCGGTGAGGGAGAGGTGCTGGTGCGGGTGACGTCGGCGGCGGTGAACAACACCGACATCTGGACGAGGGAAGGCGCGTACGGCCTGCCCGGGCAGCCGGACGCCCTGGCCGGGTGGCGTGGCCCGCTGCGGTTCCCGCGCGTGCAGGGTGGTGACATCGCGGGCGTGGTCGACGCGGTCGGGCCCGGTGGGGCGCGCGAGCTGGTGGGCCGGCGGGTCCTGGTCGACCCGGCGATCTACCGGGACGGCGGCCCGCACGCGCCGCCGGTCGGGCTGCTCGGCAGTGAGGCCGACGGAGGTTTCGCCGAGCGCGTGGTCGTCCCGGTCGACCAGGCGCACGACGTCTCGGCGTCACCGCTGACCGACGACCAGCTCGCGTGCCTGCCCGTGGCCTACGGCACCGCGATGGGCATGCTCGAACGCGCCGGTCTGCGCGCCGGTGAGACGGTGCTCGTCACCGGCGCGTCCGGTGGCGTCGGCCTGGCGCTCGTGCAGCTCGCCGCCGCGCGCGGCGCGCACGTCGTCGCCGTCACCAGCTCCGCCAAGGCCGACGCGGTCGCCGAGGCCGGTGCGGACCGGGTCGTCAGCAGGGACGCCGGCGACGTCGCCGAGCAGGTGCGGTCGCTCGTGCCGTCCGGGTTGGACGCGGTCGCCGACGTGGCCGGTGGTCCGGAACTGGCCGCCCTGCTGCCGCTGGTGCGCGACGACGGGCGGTGGGTGATCGCCGGTGCGGTCGCGGGACCCGTGGTGTCGTTCGACCTGCGCCGGCTCTACCTGCACAACATCGCCCTGATCGGCTCGTCCATGCACACGCGGGAGCACTTCGCCCAGCTCGTCGAGACGGCTCGCGCCGGTGCGGTCAGCCCGCGCGTCGCCGGGCGGCACGAGCTCGTCGCCGTCCACGAGGCGCAGCGGCGGTTCCGCGAGGGCCGGCACGTCGGCAAGATCGTCGTCCTGCCCTGACCGACGTGCCGGCCCCGCTCAGATCGCGGAGCAGTCGGCCTTGTCGGTCCAGTCCGCGCCGCACCGGTACAGCGCGAAGGGCGTGTTGTAGCCGTGACGGGCGCCCAGGGTGTTGTACTCGGCGACGTCGATCCGCTGGGCCACGTAGTGGTCCGTCGCGGTGGCGGTGATCGTCTCGGTGTACGGCGGGCGGTCGGTCGTCGTGGTGGGGTCGGTCGGGACCGTGCCGCCGCCGTCGATGCCCCAGAAGCGGGCCAGGTGGTAGGCGGCGCAGGCGTTGACGTCGAGCATGTACGCGGCGGTGCTGCCGCACTGGGTGGCGCCCGTACCCGGGTCGACGGGCTGGCCGTGGTTCATGCCGGTGATCGAGTAGTGCTCGACCGTGCCGCCGTAGACGCGGTGCGGGTAGCCGGCCACGGTGTCGCTGACGTCCGGGGTCTGGTCGGTGCCGTTGACGTCGGTCCACTGCTCGACCAGCTCGGTGCCGTTGAGCGGGCGCACCGTGGTGTCCGCGGTGCCGTGCCAGATGGACACCTTCGGCCGCGGGCCGGAGTGCGAGGACGCCGCGCGGACCTTGTCGCCCCACTGGGCGGGGCTGAGGTTCGTGCCCGGGTTCATGCAGCCGAACGCGGACGCCACCGAGGTCGCGCAGTGGTAGGGCAGGCCGGCCACGATGCCGCCGCCGGAGAACACGTCCGGGTAGGTGGCGAGCATGACCGCGGTCATCGCGCCGCCCGCGGACAGGCCGCTGACGTACGCGGACGTGGCGCCGTTGTCCTGCTTGGCCTTGTCCACCATCTGCTTGATCGACAACGCCTCGCCGGAACCGCGCCGGGTGTCGCCCGCCTCGAACCAGTTGAAGCAGGAGTTGGCGTTGTTCTGGGACTTCTGCTGCGGCGCGACGACGGTGAACTTCCACCGGTCGGCCAGTTGCAACCAGCCGGTGGCCGTGCCGTAGCCCGTGGCGTTCTGCGTGCAGCCGTGCAGGGCGACCACGACCGGGCGGCCCGCGGGCAGCCCGGCGGGCACGTAGCGGAACATCTGGAGGTTCCCGGGGTTCGTCCCGAAACCCGTGACCTCCTGCAGGGTCGCGGCGGCGGCGGGTCGTGGTGACGAGACCAGGTGGACCGCGGTGGCCAGCACCACGGCGAGCACCGCGACGAGTGTCGCGGCAGGACCGCGGACGGCCGGGACAGGGCGACGATCCGACATGCGCATCCTCCACGTTGAGTGATGGCGGTCACTGGTGATACGCCGACGCTAGGAGTCCCGCGGGCCGTCCGTCGCTGGTGGACCGCGCCACTCTTCATCGCCCGCCGATGTGTGGAGCCGCCACAGCCCCGGAGCGTCACGAGCGCCGGACCGCCGCGACGCCGGTGCTCCCGTGCCGATCGCACCCGGTCGCGGCGCGACTGACCGAACCTTACCGACTTCGGTTCCGATACTTTCGTAAGCCGCAGAAGGTAGTGCGAGCAGCACTACCTTGGTCTCTACCTGCATTGTTGCGTCTCTATAGGTGATCTCAATCCTTGACTCGCGCGATCTTCGGCTTTAGTTTTCGAAAGCGTCGACGTCCGCTATCGCAACTTTCGAACCGAGCCGGTGCACCGCCCGGCGCGGTCCGGTCGTCCCCTTGGAGGAAGTGATGTCCAGAACTGCTGTCACCGAAGCCGGCAGGCCGGTGGCACGAGGAGGGCCGCGACGCGTCGCGGCACTGGCCGGTGCGGTCGGGCTGATCGGCGCGTTGGCCGTCGTCCTGCCGAGCGTGGCCAGCGCGGGCACCACGTTGGGCGCGTCCGCCGCCGAGAGCGGGCGGTACTTCGGCACCGCGGTCGCGGCCGACAAGCTGGGCGACTCGACCTACGTGGGCATCCTGAACCGCGAGTTCGACATGGTCACGGCCGAGAACGAGATGAAGATGGACGCGACCGAGCCGAACCAGGGCCAGTTCAGCTACGGCAACGCCGACCGGATCGTCAACCACGCCCGCAACCAGGGCAAACGGGTCCGCGGCCACGCCCTGGCCTGGCACTCCCAGCAGCCCGGCTGGATGCAGAACATGTCCGG
>NZ_JBFAMT010000112.1:0-7568 GCF_040656635.1 Actinosynnema sp. NPDC049800
ACGACCCCGAACTCCACGGCGGCGCGCAACGACTCACCGACCAAGCCGCAGCCGCTTGATCTAATTCTTGAGGTTGACACTGAGGGTGTCATGGCGTCCCCATCTCGAAGTCCGCGGCGACCGCGGCGTCCAGCCGGGCCGGGTCGAGTCGTCCGTGCAGCCGCCCGTTTACCCGGGCGGCGGGTCCGAGGGCGCAGTTGCCCAGGCAGAACACCTGGCCGAGGGTGACCGCGCCGTCCGCGCTGGTCTGGCCGACCTTCACGCCGTACGCGGCCTCGGCGTGCGCGACCAGGCGCTCGGACCCGACCGACTGGCACGCCTCGGCGCGGCACAGCTGCACCGTGACGCGGCCCGCGGGCTCGCTGCGGAAGTCGCTGTAGAAGGTGACGACGCCGTGCACGTCCGCCCGCGACAGGTTCAGCTCCTTGGCCACCAGCGGGATCACCGACTGGTCGACGTAGCCGAACTCGGCCTGGATGCCGTGCAGGATCGGGAGCAGCGCGCCCCTGTCGCCGCGGTGCGCCTCGATCACGGCGAGCACCCGTTCCACCACGGTCATGTGGCCTCCACTGTCGCTCGCAGACTGTATACCGTATTCAAAACTGTACGCCTCCGGACCCGCCCGCGACAGGCAGCACCTCGACCTCGCCGCCGCCGAACCCGGGCGGCACCACCGCCAGCCCGTCCGCCAACGCCGCGCCCCGCAACGTCCCCGGCCGGTCGTGCCCCACCGGGACGCCCACCCGCCCGGACACCACCACCGGCACCAGTCGCGTGTCGTGCCCGTGCGACCGCACCGCCGCCAACCCGACCGTCCGCGCCGCCGCGGGCTCACGCCCGGACAACGCCTCCACCAGCGGCGCCAGCAACGTGACGCCGGCGGCCAGCGCGGCGAACGGGTTGCCGGGCAGCCCGACCACGCACCGCCCGTCCGGCAGCACGGCCAACACCTGCGGGTGACCCGGGCGGCACGCGACACCGTCCACCCGCACGTCCGCGCGCAGCACCCGCAACGCCTCGTGCAGGTGATCGGCCGGCCCGACGGACGTCGCGCCACCGACCACCACCACGTCCGCGTCGATCTCCCACAACGCCTCGACCAGCGCGCCGGGGAAGTCGGCGAGGTGGGTGGTCCCCGCGTGCCCGCCGCCCGCCGCGCGCACCAACCCGGGCAGCACGGGTCCGATCGCGTCACGCACCCGCCCCGGCCCCGGCGCGCCGGCGGTCACCACCTCGTCACCGGTCATCACGGCGGCGACCCGGGGACGCCGGTGCACGGCGAGGTGGTCGTGCCCGACGCTCGCCGCCAGCCCGAGCACGGCGGGCGTCACCACCGCGCCCGTCGGCAGCAGCAGCTCACCGGCCGGGCAGCTCTCGCCGACCCGCCGGATGTGCCGACCCGGCGCCACGTCACCCATCACCAGCGCGCCGGCGATCTCGGCGTGCTCCACCGGCAGCACGGCGTCCGCACCGCACGGCACGGGTGCGCCGGTCGCGATCTCGACCGCCTGACCACCGTGCAGCGAGCCCGCCACGCCACCTGCCCGCACCCGGCCGACCACGATCCACGGCCCGTGCCCGGCCACCGCGTAACCGTCCATCGCCGAGTTGTCGAACGACGGCACGGCCACCAACGCGCGCAACGGGGACGCCAGCACCGCGCCCAACGCCTGCGCCAACGGCAGTTCCACCACGTCCAGCGGCTTGGCCGCCTGTCGGGCCGCCTGCCTCGCCTCGGTCCAGGGGATGCGCATGGGGTCCGCCCGCCTGAGGGGTGTTCAGGAATGCATACAAGGCGGTAGGCTACTCAATACTGTATACAATCTGCAAGGAGGGTGAGCCTCATGCAGGTGCGTGAAGTCCTCGACGTCTACGGCCGCCGGTACCGCATCGGCGAGTCGGACCACGAGCTGCTGGGCCGGCCGCGGAGCCGGATCGCGTGGCTGAGCGGCATCGCCATGCTCGTCACCGGCACCGCCCAGTACGGGTTCGGCGCCTTGGTGCCCGCGTTGGAGCAGCGGTGGAGCCTGGTCGAGCTGTGCTGGGCGTTCGCGCTCTGGACGGCGTGCCAGGCGGGCATCGCGTTCCCGGCCGCGTGGTTGCGCGAACGCGGCCTGCTGCCACCGCGCCACGCCGTCGTCCTCGGCGCCGTGCTCAGTGCGATCGGCCTGCTCACCCTCTCCGCCGACCACCTGCTGGTCCTCTACCTCGGCTACTCGCTGGTCGGCGGCGTCGGCACCGGCCTGGTCTACGCGACGTGCGTCGGCACCGTCATCCGCTGGTTCCCCGACCGGGTCACCGGCCGGATCGCCCTGGTCACCGGCGCGTTCGCGCTCGGCGGCGTGCCGTTCGCGCTGGCCGCCGGCCTCTGGTTCGACGGGGGCGACCGGACCGCGTTCCTGTCCGTCGCGGCCCTGGTCGTGCTGGTGGTCGTGACCGCGTGCGGCCTGCCGTTGCGCGACCCGCCGCCGAACTGGTGGCCCGCCGACGTCGACCCGCGCCACCGGGAACTCCGCACGCACCGCAGCAACCGCCCCGCCATCCGCCACTTCAAGCCGGGGGAGGCGCTGCGCAGCGGTGTCCTCGTGCCGATGTACGTGACGGTGGTGTTCGCGGCGGCGGTGTCGCTGTTCGACCTGGTGTTCCTGGCGGCCTTCGCGGACGGGACGGTGTTCGCGGCGGTGGGGCCGGCGGTGCTGGCCGCGTCGGCGGGCGCGGGGCGGATCCTCGCGGGCCGGATCTCGGAGGCGATCGGCCGTCGGCTCACGTTGCGGCTGGCGATGGCGACCGGCGGCCTCGCGCAGCTCGTGCTGCTGTTCGGCGGTCAGCGGCAGGACGCCGTCGCCCTGCTGATCGGCGCGGGCGTGGCCGGTCTCGGCACGAGCTGCTGCTACTCGTTGCTGGTCGGACTCGTGCGCGAGTACTTCGGCGAGGGCACCGCGCCGCTCAACTTCGCCGTCATCTACAGCGCCAAGGCCCTCGGCGGCGTCATCGGCGTCGGCCTGGCGTCCCTGGTCGTCGTGTCGCACGGCTACCCCGGCCCGTTCCTCGCCGCCGCGGTGCTGGGCGTGGCGGGCGCGGCGCTGGGCGGGCGGTTCAGCCGGCCGGGACGTCCCCACCGGCTGCTGCCGCGCCCGCGCGAGGCGTCGTGACCACCCGGCTGCCCCGGTTGGCGCCGGGGCGGCACGTCACCCCCGCGCACGGCTGCTGCCTGCTGGAACTGGTGTCCACGCTGGCGGACGAGGAGTGGACCGACCGGCCCGCGACCGTGCACCCGGTGCTGGGTGCCGTCGCCCGCTGCGTGAACGACCTCAGCACGCCGGACGGCCGCCGTGCGCTGCTGGTCTTCGCGGTGCCGTTGATCGGCACGTCCACCGCCCGCCGCACGGACGCCCTGGTCGAGCACTGCCTCCGCGCGGCGGGCCGCCCCCGTGCCCCTTGGACGAGGTGGTGGCCCGCGCTCGCGGTCCACCGCGCGACCAGGGCCGTGGCGCTCGCCGCGGGGGAGCACCGCGACCAGGCCCTGCGCCGCCTGCTGGCCGAGTGCGCCGAGCTGTGCCTCACGACGGAGGAGTGTCCACATGGGACGAGTGACGAGCAGGCGACGGGTAGTGCGCGTGGTGGACGGCGTGGCCGACGCCCGCGCCGACACCCTCACCGTGGAGGAGCCGCTCGAGGTCCGCGTCGGCGGCAAACCGCTGTCCGTGACCATGCGCACGCCGGGTGACGACTTCGACCTGGCGGCGGGTTTCCTGGTCAGCGAGGGCGTGGTCCGCGCCGCGGAGCACATCACCTCGATCCGCTACTGCGCCGGCGCGACCGCCGACGGCGGCAACACCTACAACGTGCTGGACGTCGTGCTTGCGGCCGGCGTGCCACCACCCGACCCGTCGATCGAGCGCAACTTCTACATGACGTCGTCCTGCGGCCTGTGCGGCAAGGCGAGCCTCGACGCGGTGCGCACCAGCGCCACCTGGCCGGTCGCGGACGACCCGCTCACCGTCGACGCCGAGACCCTCGCCGTGCTGCCGGACGAACTGCGCGCCGCCCAGCGGGTCTTCGACCGCACGGGCGGCCTGCACGCGGCCGGCCTCTTCGACGCGGACGGCGAGCTGCTGTGCCTGCGGGAGGACGTGGGTCGGCACAACGCGGTGGACAAGGTCGTCGGCTGGGGCCTGAAGCAACGCGGCCTGCCCCTCGCCTCCACCGTTCTCATGGTGAGCGGCCGGGCGTCGTTCGAGCTGGTGCAGAAGGCGGCGATGGCCGGCATCCCCGTGCTCGCCGCCGTCTCCGCGCCGTCGTCGCTGGCGGTCGATTTGGCCGCGGAGGTCGGCATGACCCTGGTGGGCTTCCTGCGCGGCACGTCGATGAACGTCTACGCGGGCCGCCACCGCCTGGTCGAACGCTGAGGGGTGACCCACGCCACACTCGAAACCTGTCAGGGATCGCGGCGCTGTCCCGTTCAGAGGCCGAGCGAACCGACAGGAGCGTGAACATGAAGCACCGCATCATCGTCCTGGGAGCCGGCTACGCCGGGGGCTACGCCGCCGGACAGCTCGCCCGCCGCCTGCACGCCGACGACGTCGAGATCACCGTGGTCAACGCCGAGCCCGACTTCGTCGAGCGGATGCGCCTGCACCAGCTCGCCGCGGGCCAGGACCTGCGCCGCTACGACCTGGCGGAGCTGTTCGCGGGCACCGGCATCCGCCTGCGACTGGCGCGGGTCGCCGCCGTCGACCCCGAGCAGCGGACGGTCACCCTGACCGGCGGCGACCGGCTCGACTACGACACCCTCCTCTACGCGCTCGGCAGCACCGCCGCCGACCACGGCGTCCCGGGCGTGGCCGAGCACGCCTTCCCCATCGCCGCCCGCCCCGCGGCGCTGCGCCTGCGGCAGCGCCTGGACGAGCTGGACGGCAACGGGACGGTGCTGGTCGTCGGCGGCAACCTGACCGCGATCGAGACCGCCACCGAGATCGCCGAATCCCGGCCCGAACTCGCCGTCACCCTCGCCACCAGCGGCGAGCTGGGCGGCTGGCTCGGCCCGAAGGCCCGCCGCCACCTGCTGCGGGCGTTCGACCGGTTCGGCATCACCGTCCACGAGCGCACCACCATCGACCGCGTCGAGGCAGCGCGGGCCCTCGCCGTCGACGGCACCGCCCTCGCCGCCGACGCCACCGTGTGGGCGGCCGGTTTCGCCGTCCACCCCATCGCCGCTGCCAGCGGCTTGGACGTCACCGACACCGGCCAGATCGTGGTCGACCGCATGATGCGGTCGGTCTCGCACCCCGAGGTCTACGCCATCGGCGACAGCGTCCACGTCATCGGCGAGAACGGCCGGCCGCTGCCGATGTCCTGCGCCTCGGCCGGGTACACCGCCAAGCAGGCGGTGGCCGCGATCGTCGGCGACCTGACCGGTCGCGAGATCCCGAAGACCTCGCTGGCCTACGTCGGCAACCACATCAGCCTGGGTCGGAAGGACGCGATCTTCCAGGTGGTCGACGGCGACGCGCGGTCGAAGACCTGGGCCCTGCGCGGTCGCCCGGCCGCGCGCCTCAAGGCGGCCGTCCTCCGCGGCGCGGCCTTCGGCATGGGCCACCCGACGTTCGGGATGCCCACCCGCAGGCACCGCGTCACCACCGCGCCCGCCCGCGCCACCGAGGCGGTCATCGCCTAGCGTGACCACCATGGACAGCGCGACCGTGGCGCGTTTCGAGGCCAGCCGGGACCGGCTGGCCTCGTTGGCCTACCGCCTGCTCGGCTCGGCCGCCGACGCCGAGGACGCCGTGCAGGACGCGTTCCTGCGCTGGCAGGCCGCCGACCGGGACCACATCGACGTGCCCGAGGCGTGGCTGACCAAGGTGGTCACGAACCTGTCCCTCGACCGGCTCCGCTCGGCGAAGACGCGGCGCGAACGCGCCGTCGGCGCCTGGCTGCCCGAACCGCTCCTCGAGGGCGACCCGATGCTGGGCCCGGCCGACACCTTCGAGCAGCGCGAATCGGTCACCCTCGCGGTGCTGACGCTCATGGAACGCCTGCCACCGGTCGAACGCGCCGTCTACGTCCTGCGCGAGGCCTTCTCCTACAGCCACGCCGAGATCGCCGACATCCTCGACATCACCGAGTCCGCGAGCCAGCAGCACGCCCACCGCGCCCGCCGCCACGTCGCCGCCGGCCGCAACCACGGCGAGGTCGACCGCGCCACCGCGCGCCGGATCGTCGAGGCGTTCATCGCCGCCGCGTCCTCCGGCCAGACCGAACGCCTGGTGGCCCTGCTGACCGACGACGCGACCGCCATCTCCGACGGCGCCGGGCTGACCGAGAAGCTGCTGCGGTACTCCGTCCCCGAACGCGTCGCCGCCGCCATGCGCGCCGGCTTCAAACCGACCCCGGCGAAGCGGAAGCTGGTCGGCGGGAACCTGGAGATCCACGCCGGCCTGGTCAACGGCTCACCGGCCATGATCGCCGTGGTGGACGACCGGGTGGTGGGCGTCGGCGTCCTGGAGGTCCGCGACGGCAAGATCGCGTCCGTCCGGGGCATGGCCTCACCGGCCCGGCTCGGCCGCATCAGCGAGGAGTGGCGACGGCACGAGCACGACGCCCCGCTCCTCGACTCGTGGTGACCGGCGATCACCGCCAGTCGAACTCGCCGTGGATGGCCGTGGCGAAGTGGAGCCCGCCGCCCATGTGCGCGACGTGGCGAACGTCGTCCACGGTGATCGTGAACTCGGCGTACGGGTAGTCCTCCAGCGTCATCGCGGCCAACTTGTCCGCGTACGCGTCCTCGTCGTACTCCTCGTCGTCCTCATCGCCGAAGTCCCACGGCGGCGGCCAGTTCCGCACCTCGCCGAGGCGGTAGTCGGCAATGACCTCACACGCCCGTTCGTAGAACGCGCGGGCATCACGCTCGGTCCGCACGAACGGCCTGCCATCGTTGCCGACCGAGAGCGACGCGACGCCGTACCTCTCCATCAACCCCTGCCTGGCCGCCCGCTTCTCCTCGTGGTCGCGGATCCCGTGCACCGCCCGGATCTCGGCCACCTGCTCCTCCGACAGGTAGACGGGCCTGCCGTGGTCCAACCCCATGAGCAGCTCGAACGACGACTTCAGCCCCGGTTCCTCCACCACGCCGGCCAACTCGTCCAGCTCGAGGTGCAGCCGGTCGTCGGGCAGGTTCCCCTCGCCGGAGGTGAAGAAGTACCCGTGCCGGATCCGGTGCCACACCTCGACGATCATCCGCAACGCGAAGTCCCGACCGGGCGGCACCTCCTCGGCGTCGGGGTTGATGATGTGCACCCGTCCACGCAACGTCGCTCCCGACCTGTCGTCGATCGAGATGCGGTAGGTATCGGTCACTCGCCTGCCCCGTCTTGTCGCTGACCCCCACCCACAACGACGTAACCCACCCCGATCCGGTTCCGCTCGGGTCGGGTCGGAGCGGGTCCACTCGGGTCCGGCTCGATTTGACATGGGGCCCTTACGGGCACCCCAGGCAGGCCAAAGCCGGGCAGGCCTGGCGGAAAAAGCACCCGCCAGGCCTGCCCGGCTTCGTCCAGCCTATGGCACCC
>NZ_JBFAMT010000113.1:0-7317 GCF_040656635.1 Actinosynnema sp. NPDC049800
GGCCAAAGCCGGCTGGCCCGGCGGGGAAAAGCGTCCCGCCGGGCCTGCCGGCTTCGACCAGCCTAAAGCACCCGAACCCATGTCAAATCGGGCCTAGGTGGGGATGTGGCGGGTCCGTTGTGGGTAGTTGGTGAGGGCCTCGGAGGTGGAGGCCCGTTGTGGTAGTTGGGTGAGGGCCTCAGAGGTGTGGAGGTCGGTGAACCGGGTGCGGGCTCCCGGCGCGGTGGGCGGGAGCCCGCACGGGGCTCAGGGCGGCTCAGGGCGTCACAGGGTCCGCTCCAGGTGGTCCGACATCAGCCGGACGAAGCGGGACGGGTCGGGCAGGTCGCCGCCCTCGGCGAGCAGCGCCATGCCGTGGAGCAGCTCGGCCGACTCGGCGAGCGACGGGTCCTCGCCGCCGCGGTCGGCGAAGGCCTTGTGCAGGCCGGAGACCAGGGCGTGGTCGGGGTTGAGCTCCAGGATCCGCTTGACCGGCGGCAGCTCCTGGCCCATCGCCCGGTACATCTTCTCCAGGGTCGGGGTCAGGTCGTGCGCGTCGCCGACGACGCACGCGGCCGACGTGGTCAGGCGCGAGGACAGCCGCACCTCCTTGACCTGGTCGGTCAGGGTGGAGGTCATCCAGGTCAGGAAGTCGGCGAAGTCCTTCTGCCGCTCCTCCGCCCGCGCCTTCTCCTCCTCGGTCTCCAGGTCGACCTGCCCCTTGGCGATCGACTGGAACGTCTTCTCCTTGTACCCCGGCACGGCGTCGACCCACATCTCGTCGATCGGGTCGGTGAGGATCAGCACCTCGAAGCCCTTGGCCCGCAGCGCTTCCAGGTGCGGCGAGTTCTCCACCGTGGCCCGCGAGTCGCCGGTCATGTAGTAGATGTGCCGCTGGTCGTCCTTCATCCGCTCGACGTAGGCCGCGAGCGTGGTCGGCTTCTCCGCGTCGGCCGTCGAGGCGAACGAGGCGATGTCGAGGATGGCGTCGCGGTTGTCGGGGTCGGCGAGCAGGCCCTCCTTGACCGCGCCGCCGAACTCGCGCCAGAACGTCTCGTAGGACTCGGGCTTGTCGGCCATCATGGCCTTGACGGTCGAGAGCACCTTCTTCACCAGCCGCCGGCGCACCTGCTGGATCTGGCGGTCGTGCTGGAGCAGCTCGCGCGACACGTTGAGCGACAGGTCCTGGGCGTCCACCACGCCCTTGACGAACCGGAGGTACTCCGGCATCAGCTCTTCGCAGTCGTCCATGATGAAGACGCGCTTGACGTAGAGCTGCACGCCCCGCTTGCGCTCGCGCATGAACAGGTCCAGCGGCGCCTGGGACGGGATGAACAGCAGGGCCCGGTACTCGAACACGCCCTCGCCGTGCATCCGGATCGTCTCGAGCGGCTTGTTCCAGTCGTGGCTGACGTGCCGGTAGAACTCGGCGTACTCCTCCTCGGTGACCTCGGAGGCGGGCCGCGCCCACAGCGCCTTGCGCGAGTTGATCGTGGTCGGCTCGGCGCCGTCCTCCGCGGCCAGCCGGATCGGCCAGGTGATGAAGTCGGCGTACTTCTTGACGATCTCGGTGATCTTCGCGGTCGACGTGTAGTCGGCGAGGTGGTCCTCGGGGTCGGCCGGCTTGAGGTGGAGGGTCACGGAGGTGCCCTGCGGCGCGTCGTCGACGTCCTCGATCGTGTAGGTGCCCTCGCCGGTGGACTCCCACCGGACGCCCTCCGCGCGCGGGTGCCTGGTCACCAGCGTGACCTTGTCGGCGACCATGAACGAGGAGTAGAAGCCGATGCCGAACTGGCCGATGAGGTCCTGCGAGGCGGCGGAGTCCTTCGACTCCTTCAGCTTCTGCAGGAACTCGGCGGTGCCGGACTTGGCGATCGTGCCGATGAGCCCGATCACGTCCTCGCGGGTCATGCCGATGCCGTTGTCCCGGATCGTGAGCGTGCGCGCCTCCCGGTCCACCTCGATGGCGACGTGGAGGTCCGACGTGTCCGCGACCAGGTCCTTGTCCCGGAACGTCTCCAGCCTGAGCTTGTCCAGCGCGTCCGAGGCGTTGGACACCAGCTCGCGCAGGAACGTGTCCTTGTTCGAGTAGACCGAGTGGATCATCAGCCGCAGGAGCTGACGCGCCTCCGACTGGAACTCGAGCGTTTCCACGTTCGTCCTTTCTGTTCGACCTTCGTCGAATCGTCATCGTATCCAGTCGTCCGGCGGACCGGGACACCACCGAAAACCGGTCGATCAGCGGGGTCGGCGATCTCTATGGTTCACCCGGAATCCAGTGGTGGGAGGGGTCATGCGCACGCCGTACCCGCGCACGCCGCACCTGCCGTGGTCGCCCGGCGCGTCGGCGGACGACGTGCGGGTCGCCGACCTGGACGCGCTGAGGGGCCGTGAGGTGGTGGTCACCGAGAAGCTCGACGGCGAGAACACCACCCTGTACGCCGACGGGGTGCACGCGCGGTCGCTCGACTCGGCGCACCACCCGTCCCGGTCGTGGGTCAAGGGGCTCCAGGGGCGGATCGGGTCGCGGTTGCCCGCAGGGTGGCGGATCTGCGGCGAGAACGTCTACGCACGTCACTCGATCGGGTACGACGACCTGGAGAGCTGGTTCTACGGGTTCTCCGTGTGGGACGGCGACCGCTGCCTGGACTGGGACCGGACCGCGCGGTTCCTGCGCGACCTCGGCGTGCCCGTGCCGCCGGTGCTGTGGCGCGGGGTGTTCGACGAGCGGGCGTTGCGCCGGCTGCGCGTCGACGCGGCGCGGCAGGAGGGGTTCGTCGTGCGGACCGCCGAGGGGTTCGGGCGGGCCGAGTTCGGGCGGCGGGTGGCGAAGTGGGTGCGCCCGCACCACGTGCGGACCGGCACGCACTGGATGGCGGCGCCGGTGGTGGCGAACGGGCTCGGGCCCGGCTCCGTGCTGTGGGACGTGCGGTCGGGCGCGCCGTTCGAGCTGTCCGCGCTGCTCGACGCGGTCGGGCTCGACGGTGACGAGGGCGACGTGGAGCCGGCCGCGGCGGTGGCGGCGGGGTTGAGCGGGGAGGCCCGGCTGGCGGGGGTGCTGGCGGTGGCGGCGCGCCGGCTCCGGCGCGGGCGGGTGATGTCGTTGCTGGCGGGTCCGGTCGGGGTCGGGGTGGCGCGGCGCGTCGGCGATCTCGTGGGGTTGCACCGGCTGCTGCACGAGCCGTTCCCGGACGAGGCGCGGCGGGCCGGGCTGCTGCGCTTCTCGACCGCGGTGGACCTCGACGTGCTGCACGCCGTGTCGGCCGCCGTCGCGCCCGGCGCGGACGCGCGTGACCAGGTGGCCTGGTCCGCCTTGCACGCGGAGGACGTCGGGTCGTTCGACCGGTTGCGGTCGGGGCTGCGCGAGCGCTCGGGGCCGGCCGCCGACCGGTGCTGGGCCGAGGCGCGGGACGCGGGCATCCGGGCCGGGCGGGTGCCGGACGTGGAGGAGGCCGTCGCCGCGACGTGGCGGTGGCGTGCCGGCGGGTTCGGGTCGGTGGTGCACCTGGTGGGGTTGTCGGGCAGCGGCAAGTCGACGTTCGCCGCGGGGCTGCCGGCCGACGTCCGGGTGTCGTTGGACGACCTGCGCGAGGAGGCGGGTGACCGGGCCGACCAGCGGGTCAACGCCCGGGTGCTGCGGGCGGGGCTCGACCGGCTCGACGCCGCGCTGCGCGCGCGCCGGACCGTGGTGTGGGACGCGACGTCGCTGGTCGAGCCGCAACGGGCGTTGGTGCACGCGGTCGCGCGGCGGCACGATGCGATGGTGACGCACGCGGTGGTGCTGGTCGACGAACGAGAGGTCGCCCGGCGCAACGGGTCGCGGGCGCACGCCGTGCCGGCCGCGGTGCTGGACGCCCAGGCCCGGCGGTTCAGCCCGCCCTACCCGTGGCAGGCCCACCGCACGTGGTACGTCGGCGCGGGCGGCGCCGTGGAGTCCGCGGACGATTCCGGGGAGCCGTGATGCGCACGAGCGAGCAGGTCTACCACCAGGTCCGCTGGGATCCGCGCTTCGACCCGGCGCGGTTCGTGCTGGGCGTGCAGCAGCGCGGGGTGGGGCCCAAGCGGGTCGCGCTGCCCGCGTTCACGCCGGGCGGTGAGGTGCCGTGGCACCGGGTGCTGTTCGTGGAGGCGGACGGCGAGGTGGTGTGGGACCGGGCCACCGGGCTTGACCGGGTCGGCGAGTCGGCGGCGGGCCGGGTGCGGGCACCGCGCCTCCTGCGTGCGCCGGTCTTCACCGCGAGCACCCCGCACGCCTGGGACCCGCTGCACGGCTGGGTCCCCGCCGGCGAGGTCACGTCGGTCGTTCGCGACCCGTCTCCCGGCGGTCGCGCGTTTCGAGGTCGGGCGCTCAGTGGCGAGGCCGGCTCCGGCCGGGCTTCAGAGGCGGCGCGATTCCTCACCTGGAACGTGCTGTGGGACCGCTACGACAGCGATCGCATCGACACGGCCCGCCGCCGTCCGCTGCTGTTCGGCGAGCTGGCGGCGGCCGACGCGGACGTGATCGCGTTGCAGGAGGTCGAGCCCGACCTGCTCGCCGCGCTCATGGCCCAGCCGTGGGTGCGTGCGGGCTACACGCTCGACGTCGACCCGACCGGACCGGACGTCGACCGCACCGGGCTGGTGGTGTTGAGCAGGCTGCCGGTGCTGGAGGCCGCCCGGTTCCCGCTCGGCTCGCACAAGGCCGTCGCCGCGATCGTGGTGGAGACCGCCGGCGGGCCGCTCGTCGTCGCGGCCACCCACCTGACCAGCGATCACACCGCGAACGGGCAGGCCTTGCGGAAGGCGCAGCTCGGGCGGGTCGCGGAGGCGTTCGCCGGGGTGGCGGGCGACGTGGTGCTCGTCGGCGACTTCAACGACGGCGGCCGGCGGCCGGCCGCCGCGCTCGGGATGCGCGACGCGTGGCTGGAGGCGCGTGACGACGAGCCGCCGACGTTCGACCCGGTGGTGAACCCGCTGGCGGCGGTGTCCTCGCTGTCCGGCCGCCGGTCGCGGCTGGACAGGGTGTTCGTGCGCGGCGGGTGGCGGTGCGTCGGCGCGGAGCTGGTCGGTGATCGGCCCGTCGACGGCCGGTTCGCCTCCGACCACTACGGGGTGCTGGCGCGGTTGGCGGCCGCCGTGCCCTCCGCCGGTGTGCTCGACTCGGCGCCGACGCCGCGGACCGCGGTGGTGTGGCTGCCGGGGCCGTGGGAGGAGGTCGAGCGGGTGCGGCGGGAGCACGACCACCGGGCCGACCGGTGGCCGCCGCACGTGACGCTGCTGTTCGGGTTCGTGCCGGAAGCCGACTTCGACGGGGCCGTGCCGCTGCTGGCCGAGGCGGTCGCCGGTGTGCCGCCGTTCCCGGTGGTGGTGGACGGCGTGCGGGAGTTCGGGCCGGGGGTGGTGTGGCTCGACCCGGCGGCGGCCGGTGCCACGCCGTGGAGGGCGCTGCACGACGCGGTGCGGCGGCCGTTCCCCGCCTGCCGGACCAGGGACGACTTCACCCCGCACCTCACCGTCGGCCGCTCGCGGCAGGCGGCGGAGGGGGTCGGCGCGCGGTCGGGCCGGGTGGACGAGGTGGTGGTGCTGTCGAGGCGGGGCGACGGGCCCATGCTGCCGCGCGCGGCGGTCGCGCTGGGCACCGGCGAGGTGCGGTGGTTCGAGGAGCCGGCCACCCCGCCGGGACCGTCGCTGGACGCGGTGGCCGACCGCGTCACCCGCGCCTTGTCGGCTGCGCTCGGCACCCGGTCGGGCGCGCCGGACGTGGTGCACGTCGTCGGCTCGCGGCGGATGGGGTGTGGGTTGCCCGAGGCCGACCTCGACCTGGTCGTCGAGGTGGCGGATTCGACGACCGTGGCCGAACGGGTCGCCGCCGCGCTGCCCGGGGTGGTTGTCCGGCCGGTGGTCGGTGCGCGGTCGCCCGGGTTCCGCTTCGTCGTGGACGGGCTCGGGGTGGACCTCGCGGTGGCGGCGGGCGACGGGGTGGCGTTGAGCGCGGTCGGTGACGCGGAGGCGGTGCGGGCGGCGGTCGGTGGGCGGGGTGAGGACTTCGCGCGGTTGGCCCGGGCGGTCAAGGGGTGGGCGCGGGCGCGTGGTCTGGACTCGGCGCCGTTCGGCGGTGTGCCCGGGCTGGGGTGGTCGGTGCTCGCGGCGCGAACCGTGCGCGAGTGGGACGGGCCGGACCTGCTCGCCGGGTTCTTCGCGACCTGGGCGGCGTGGGACTGGCGTGACCCGATCGCTTTGGCGACCGCCCCAGGGCGCACCGGCGCGCCGGTGACGATCATGACGCCGACCGCGCCCGTGCGCTCGTGCACGGAGCAGGTCGGCCCGGGGTTCCGCGACCTGCTGACGGCCGAGCTGTACCGGGCGTGGGAGCTCGCGGAAGCGGGAGCTCCCGGGCTGTCCGCACCGCCCGACGCGCACCGCGTGCACGCCGCCTGGGCGCTGGTCACCGTGCCGCACGACCTGGTCGGCCCGGTCCGCGGCCGGATGCGGGCGTTGCTCACGGCGTTGGAGGTGGCGGGGACGCCGGACGCGCACGCGTGGCCGCGGCCGGTCGAACGCACGCCGGACGCGGTCCGGTACGCGATCGGGTTGGGCCGGCGCCCGGTGTCTCCCGCCGCCCTCGCCGATGTGGTTGCCTCGTGGCGGAGCGGGCTGCGCGGCGTCGACGTCGTCCGGGTGGGCAACGGCGACGTGCCGACCCTGCGCTGAGCAGGCGATCGGTCGAGGTGGAGGGGGTTCTCGTGGAGTTCCAGGACGTGGTCCGGCGCAGGCGGATGGTGCGGGAGTTCACCGACGAGCCGGTGTCGGACGAGAGCGTGCGGCGGATCATGCGCAACGCGCTGCGCGGCCCGTCGGCCGGGTACTCGCAGGGTCAGGCGTTCCTCGTGCTGCGCGGCGAGGAGACGGCGGCGTTCCACGAGTCGGTCCGGCAGCTGTGGACCGCGGACACCGCCAAGACCGCGCCGGTGATCGTGGTCGCGTTCGCGGTGAAGGACGCCTACCTGGACCGGTACGCCGAGCCGGACAAGGGGTGGACCGACCGGAGCGAGGACCACTGGCCGGTGCCGTTCTGGCACATCGACACCGGGATGGCCGTGCTGCTGATCCTGCAGACCGCGGTCGACGAAGGGCTCGGCGCGGTGTACTTCGGCATCGCCGAGGAGGACTTCGACCGGCTGCGCGCGGAGTTCGGCGTGCCCGCGAGCCACGTGCCGATCGGCGCGATCGCGATCGGGCACGGCGCGGAGCAGGGCGTCTCGGAGGGCGCGTCACCGTGGACCCGGAGGCGGCGGCCGTTCGAGGAGGCCGTGCGCTTCGGGCGCTGGTAGCCGGCCGCGCTGCCCGTGCGGCGTGCCG
>NZ_JBFAMT010000114.1:0-6069 GCF_040656635.1 Actinosynnema sp. NPDC049800
GGGGGGGGGGGGGGCGCCCCCCCCCCCCCCCGCCCCCGCGGGTGGGGGGGGGGCGGGGCCGCCCCCCCCCCGGGGGGGGGGGGGGGGGCCCCCCGCCCCCCCCACCACGCTCCTTGTGGTGCGGCGGCCCACTGTCCCGCTGGTCGAGGTCCGTTTCCACTGGGCCGACGACGACCAGTCCCTCGACGCGGCGGTGGAGCGGTCCGCCGCCCAGCACGTCTTGCTCGGACAGGCTCGCCGGGCCTTGGACGCCGCCGGTGTCGGCGTCCACCGGCTGTCGGGGAAGTGGCGTTACAGCGGCTTGCACCTGACCCTGCGCCTGTTCGCCGCCGACATCGCCCGCGCGGTGCCGGCCCTGGCCCGCCTCCGACCTGCCGCGCCGGGCGACTCGCGTCACGCCGCGTTCCGGGAGCAGTCCCGGCGGGCGGCCACTGCGCGCGAGGTCGCGGACGCGGCCTTCTGCGCGGCGTTCCTGCCCGGCTCGGCGGGTGCGTGGTCGCCGGCGGAGCTGGCTGCCGGCTCCGCGGCGGTCGCCGATCGCGCCGTGGGCGACCGACTGGAGAAGGTGCTGTTGTCGGGAGAGTTGGCGATCGTCCTCGTGGGCGACGTGGACCCGC
Organism: Actinosynnema sp. NPDC049800; assembly: GCF_040656635.1. Lineage (NCBI taxonomy): Bacteria > Bacillati > Actinomycetota > Actinomycetes > Pseudonocardiales > Pseudonocardiaceae > Actinosynnema > Actinosynnema sp. NPDC049800. The sequence continues at coordinate 618 of NZ_JBFAMT010000114.1, forward strand.
ACGCCGAGTTCGACCTGCCCGCCCATCCCCGCCGCCGGTTCGCAGACGCCGTGGTCGCCCCCTCTCCCGACCTGCTGCGGCTCCCAGGTGGACCTGGCGCGGACATCCGGCTGGGGCTGCCGATCCCCGGCTCGCACGACCCGGAGCACTGGGGCGCACTCGTGGTGAACGTCGACTTCGGCCACCCGGTGCGTTCGCGGCTGACCCGTGCGTTGCGCGACACCGGTCTGAGCTACCACGCCGACAGCGTGGTGTTCCGCAGAGGCGGCCGCACGGCGCTCATGATCGTTGCGAGCGGCGCGGCCGGTTCCGCGGATCGACTGGTCGAGGCCGTCGTGGCGACCGTGGCCGACGTCCACCGCGAGCCCCCGGTGCAACTGCGGCTCGCCGCCGAGCGGGGCGCCGCGTCGATCCTGCGCGCGGCGGCGTCGCAGGCGAAGGCGGCGGACGCGCTCCTCGACGACCTCGTCGAGCGCCACGCGCACCCCGACCCCAGGCTGCAGGCCGACCTGCTGCGCGGCAGCGGCCCGGCACACGCACCCGCTGCGCTGCGGCTGTTCCACCCTGACCGGATTTTCGGTGTAGTCCTGAGCGGATGAGCCGGGAGCGAAAGGAACCTCCGATGCGGGACGGCTTCTACCTGTCGACCTACCTCAACCCGGTGGGCCTGCACAGCCTCTTCGACATGGTCTTCCGGCACGATGGCAACGTGTCGCTCTGGCACAAGTCCGGATCGCGGGTGCGCCTGGAACACGTGTGGGAGTTGGAGCGCATCAGCGGCGAGAAGCAGCACCGCACCCCGTTTCGGACCCTGGACGACCTCCGGGTCTTCCTGGCTTCCCTGCTGGCGTCGCACGGCCTGAGCTTCGACGACGTGGTCGAGGTCTGGGGCACGCCGGGGATCGCGACCACCGACGACTACCACCTCGTCACGGAGCACCCCGACCTCGCCTACCACGCCCTGTCGCACCTCTACAGCGCCGTGCTGATGGACAGCGACCTGTTCTTCGGCGGCACCATCGTCGGTCTCGCGATGGATCGCGGCCCGGACCGGGTGCTCGACGGTCGGGTCAAGGACCGGTGGTTCGCCGGGTGCGTCGTCGAGCGGGGTGACGTGAGCTTCTTCCCCGTGGAGTCGCCAGGTCCGCTCTACGGCATCGCCAAGGACCGCCTGGGAATGCGCGAGGGCACGCTCATGGCGCTGGCCACCTCGACCAAGGCCACCGGGTTCGCCGATCGGCAGCGGATCGTGGACGAGTTCGACTTCTCCGGCCCCCGGTCCATGAAGGACATGCCCGTGGCCCTCGACATCATCGTCGACTCGGTGCGCGGCACCCTGTCGCCCGACCCGCGCTTCACCGAGCGGGAGAGCCTCGTCAGCGCCGTGATGAAAGAGGTCCAGGCGATCTCAGTGATGATCGTGGAGCGCAACCTGGACCGCGTGCTCGACGAGTTCGGCATCGACCCGCGGCGCAGCCACCTCGCGCTGTCCGGCGGCTTTGCCCTCAACTGCCCGACGAACAGCCACCTCATGCGCGAGTACGGCTTCGCCGGACTGCTGGCGCCGCCGCACGTCAGCGACGGGGGGCAGTCGGTCGGCATCGCGCTCGGCGCGTTCCACAAGAAGCTGGCGGGGCGGTTCGACTTCCACTTCCCCAGCGCTTACCTGGGCAGGGCGGACGACGACCTCGACGCCGCGCTGGATGAGTTCGGGGGTTTCATCGGCACCGTCGACGCCCTCGACCTCGACACCGCCGTGGACGACCTGATCCGGCACCCCGTCGTGTGGTTCGACGGCAGGTCGGAGATCGGGCCCCGCGCGCTGGGCAACCGCAGCCTGCTGGCCGACCCGACCTCTGCGGAGGCCAAGGACCGGCTCAACGAGATCAAGCAGCGGGAGTGGTGGCGGCCGGTCGCCCCGGTCGTGCTGGAGGAGTTCGCCGGAGACTGGTTCGAGGACTGCGCGCGGTCGCCGTACATGCTGGAGACGTTCACCGTGCGCGGTGACGTCGTGGACCGCGTTCCCGCGATCGCCCACCTCGACCGCTCCTCGCGCGTGCAGACCCTGCGCGTCGACCAGCAGCCCCGCCTCCACGCCCTGATCACGGCCTTCCACGCCCGGACGGGGGTGCCGATCCTGTGCAACACGTCGTTGAACGACAAGGGCGAGCCGATCGTGGACACGCTCGCCGAGGCGGTGAACTTCTGTCTCCGCAAGCGCATCCCGGTCGCCTACCTCAACGGGCTGCGAGTGACCTTCACCCGCGCCGACGAGTTCCCCGAGACCGGCCCGCGGGCGCGAACCCAGGAGCCGTTCCTGCCGATGACCGCGGCCCAGCGGGACGAGGTGCGAGCGGCCCTGAACCCGCACGGCGTGCCGGACCTGCACCTCTACATCGCCCTGCACAATCCGGCCAGCATCGTCCTGCACGACGTGCGGACACCCGAGGGTGCCGCGGCGATGCGGGCCGACGTGGAACGGATGATGCTCGCCAACCCCGAACTGCGCCGTGCCGCCGAGGAAAGGCTGTCGGGCCTGTTCCCCGGATGACCAGCGGACCGTGCCCGGGCCGGAGCCGTGTGCGACGCCGCGACGGGCGATGACGGGCGTGGTGCCGCGGGGGCGAACCGGGCGGCGGTACCTGTCGTGGTCGTAGCCGCGGTCGGCGTGGAGCCGGCGCGGGCGCCGCCTCGGCTTGCCGACCACGCTGCGGATCGGCGGGATCGCGCCGATCCGCAGGACGGTTGTCGTCAGGTCAAGTGAGACAGGTTGTGTCTACGGGGCTGGTGGTGGGTGATCGACGGGTTGGTTGGTCCAGGCCACCTCGGGCAGTGCGGGTCGGCATGGTCACCGCGGGAGGGCCGGGGCTGCTTGTCGGATGGCGAGGACGCGGTCATCAGGATCTCCGATCCCGCCCTCGATCATGAACCCACCCTCGCACCAGGTGTCTCACGCGAGTCTGACCAAGAGGGCATGGCCGCCATCGGACGATGCCGAGCAACGGACCACCTCGCGCAACGACTGCACACCCGGCATCCTCACCAACGCCCGGCGCTCCGGACCCTCCGGGTCGACCGGGTCACCGGCCTCGGGCAGCCACACCTGCACACCGTGACGCCGGAACAACGCGAGCAGCCACTCCAACCGGTCACCGGCGAAACCACGACCAGTGCCGCCAGCATCACAGAGGGCCTGCGCGAGGTCGCACTCCGAGCCGGCGCAGCCCTTGAAGAGGTACATGCCGCGTGGGCGGGCGCCGCCACAGGGATCCCTGTCACGACCTCAGCGAAGGAACGTCGAAGATCGACTTGTTGTCCCTTGACCGGCGGTGCTCCCCGGTGAAGTGGTACACCGCGAGGGAACGCGTAGTGGCGCTGGGATGTGCCGCCCGCCCGCACGATGATCGGTGGCGAAGCGGACGCACCCGCACCGCCGATCGACGAAGGAGCACCGTCATGCGGCACCTCACCCGCCGTCTCGCCACCGCCGCGGCCGTCGCCGCGATGCTGACCGGGGTCGCGACCGTCGCGGCGCCTGCGGCCTCGGCCGCCGGTTCCGTCGCGGCGGAGGCCTCTTGCCGCTTCGACTACACGGCCGTCAACTTCACGGGTGGGTTCACCGCCGGGATCAAGGTGACGAACACCGGCTCGCAGCCGGTGAACGGCTGGTGGGTCGAGTTCGACCTGTCACCGGGCGCCCTCATCCAGACCACGTACGGCGGTAGGTTCGTGTCGTACAGCGGCCACATCCGGGTCAACGCCCCCGACTGGCTCCCGAGCCTGGCCCCCGGCCGGTACACCAACGTCGGGTTCAACGGCCGCAACACCGACCCGGCCGACGTCAGCGTCGCCAACGTCACCCTCAACGACCTCCCCTGCGTCACCGGCTGACCTCCACACCCGTCCACCCACTCGCGAATGGCGAAGAAGACCATGCAGGACCGCACGACCAGCGCCGCGGAACACATCGTCCCGGCCAACGGCATCGAGCTGTGCTACGAGACGTTCGGCGACGAGCGACAGCCCGTACTGCTGCTGATCATGGGCCTGGGGTTCCAGCTCGTGCACTGGTCCGACGAGTTCTGCCGGCAACTCGCCGAACGCGGCTTCCGCGTGGTCCGCTTCGACAACCGCGACGCCGGACGCTCGACACACCTGCCCCGAGCCGACTACACGTTGGACGACATGGCCGCCGACGCCATCGGGCTCCTCGACGCGCTCGGCGTCCGACGCGCCCATGTGGTCGGTGCGTCGATGGGCGGGATGATCGCCCAGGTCATGGCCGTGCGCCACCCGTCACGGGTGCTGAGCCTGGCGTCGCTCATGTCCACCACCGGCCGCCGCGGCAAGGGTCGCACTTCGCCGCGGCTGCTCCGCCACCTGTTCTCCCGGCGCCCCCGCACCGAGCAGCAGGCCATCGAGCGGCGCGTGCGGTTGTTCGACACCATCGGCTCGTCCGGCTTCGAGCAGGACGTCGACGAGATCAGGCGGGCGACCGCGCTCGCGCTCCGCCGCGACCCCGACCACCGCGGTGGCCGGCACCGGCAGTACAAGGCGGTGCGCGCGGCGGGGGATCGAACCGACCAGCTCGCGCGGGTCACGGCTCCGACGGTCGTGATCCACGGGACGGTGGACCGCATGTGCCACCACTCCGGCGGCGAGGCGACCGCGGCCGCGATCAGCGGCGCACGGCTCCTGCTCATCCCGGGCATGGGGCACGATTTCCCGCCCGGCGCATGGCCGACGATCGTCGACGCGATCGTCGAGAACGCCTACCGCGCCCGATAACCGGTCGAGGCGCCACCCCGGTCGTCGCGCGCCGGGGGAGTAGAGCACGGCCGCGGCCCGGAGACGGCCCGTCCGTCGGTGAAGCACGCCCTCGTCCGGCGCCTGATCGTCCGATCAGGACAGTCCACTGCGATCGACAAGAGAGGAACACCACCATGGGAAAGCGAATGAGGAACCTGGGAGCCGCAGTGCTGGCCACCGCGGCAGTGGGCATGGGGGGCGCTGCCACCGCGTCGGCCCAGCCCGTGTCGGCCGAGGCCGTGCAGGCCGCGTTCGTCACGCCGTACTTCGGCATGAACTGCTCGACCTGGGTGAGCGGCAGCTTCGGCAACTACCGCGGCAACGCCAGCTGCACCGGCACCGGCCAGTGGTTCCTGCGGGTCGACTGCACAGCGGGGTTCACGTACGACAGCCCGAAGGCGCTCCAGATCGATCCTTGGACGACCAGCACGAGAAGCGCCGGCTCCTGCTACTGGGGCGTGAACTCGATGACGATCGTCGAGGTCCCCTTCTGATCGGTCCGGTTCCGCACGAGGTCGGACCCCCCCCCCGGGCGGGGCGACCCAGCGCCCCACCCGGGGGTCCCCCGCCCCGCCGCGCCCCCCCCCCCCCCACGACACGCGCACAGACCGTACCAACAGCCCCCGCCCCGCGCCCCCCCCCC
>NZ_JBFAMT010000115.1:0-5903 GCF_040656635.1 Actinosynnema sp. NPDC049800
GTGCGCCGGGACGCCCGACGTCCCGGCGCCGGGTGGGAGAGGTCGTCCTAGAAGAGGTCGTCCTCGTGCACGAAACCGACGAGGTCCTTGTTGACGTTGTCGTGGTCGAGCACCAGCGCCCAGAACTCGCCCTCGTACATCTGATCCGTGACGGCCACCAGGGCGACGTCGTGCCCGGCCTGGATGACGCCGTAGCCGCAGGCCATCAGCGGGCAGCTGTGCGCCCACATCTCGGCGGCCGGGCGGTTCGGACCCTCACCGACCGAGGTGCACGGTTGGTGGACGTTGTCCTGGTACAGGGCCGTCGTGTCCACGAAACCCGCGATCGGCAGGGTCGGATTGGCCGGGTGGTCGGTGAGCACCATGTTCCAGAAGATGCCGGCGTTCGAGGTGTAGCAGTACGCCATCACGAACGAGTTCGCCGGGACCTCGTGGTAACCGCAGCTCAGGGAGGCGCACTGGCGCACCCACGCGGTCGTGCTGGTGTACGTCGTGACGACGGACTCCTGGGCACCCACCATCTCGATCGCCGGGCTGTTCCCGGAAGTGGCTGCTGCCGGCACCTGGACGTCGACCGCGGGCGTTGCCGGGGCGGCGGTCGCGCTCGGCGCGAGCGCGGCGACGACGGCCAGAGCCGTCGCCAGAGCGCCCAGGAACGATCTGAACTCGTGCATCAACTGTTCCTCTGCGGGAGAGGCGCCGGGAGAGCCCGAAGCCGAGGGTGAGAAGGCGCACCGGGCATGGAGGTGAGCCGGCAGCGCGTCCAGATCGTCTCGGCGCTGCGTCCCGTCGTCAACGAACCGGTCCCGCCGGCGGGAAAGCGCGCGCGGCGGCCTCCGGCACGACCTCGCCCCAGCCCGCGCTCACGGGTCGACGCCGGGCGCGAACTCCTCTTCCGGACGTGTTCGCGCCCCGGCTGCCACGCTTCCGCCCCGGGTGCGGCGGGCCCGAGCGGGAAGGAGGCCGAGCCGCGCCCGGCGGAGCGGCACCGGCGGCGGGTCGTCCTCCCCTGGTCCGGCCGTGTCGGCGAGCGGCAGGACGGCGCGGAGCCGGAAGCCCCCGGCGGGCGTGCGGGCGGTGTCCAGGCTGCCGCCGAGCGCGGCCAGCCGTTCGCGCAGCCCGGTCAGGCCGTGGCCGGTGGACAGGGGGCCGCGGTGGGCGGCACCGTGCCCGCCCTCGTCGTGGACCTGGATCTCGACGTGGTCCGCGGCCCAGGTCAGCAGCACCTCGACGGACGCGCCGGTGCCCGCGTGCTTGGTGACGTTGGTCAGGGCTTCCTGCGCCACCCGGTACACCGCGAGGTCCACGGTCGGCGCGACCGGCCGCGGATCGCCGACGACGCGCGACTCGACCCGCAGCCCCGCCGCCCGGAACGAGTCCAGCAGGGCCGGGAGGTCGTCGACGCCGGGCTGCGGCTCGGCCGGCTCCCCGTCGGCGCGCAGGACCTCCAGCATCCGGCGCAGCTCACCCATCGCGTTCTCGCCCAGGCGCTGGATCGTGTCGAACGCGCGCCCGGCCCGGGCCGGGTCGCGGTCGACCACCCGCCGCCCGCCCGCGGCCTGGAGCACGATCACCGTGACCGCGTGGGACACCACGTCGTGCAGTTCCCGGGCGATCCGGCCGCGCTCCTCCGCGACGGCTTGGTGCGCCTCCAGCTCCCGCCTCGCCTCCAGCACCCGCGCGTGCTCCCGGCTGGTCCGGACCCACCGGCCGGTCGCCCACACCGACAGCGGCAACAAGGTCAGGTAGGCGGCCGCCGCGACGTCCACGACGAGGTCTTCGAGCCCGCTGGGGTCGAAGTCGGGCGTGGAGCTGGCGAACGCGTAGAGCAGCGCGCCGGCCAGCGCCACGCCCGCGACCCGCACCCGGCACCGCTCGGCGACGGTGAACAGGGCCAGGTACACGACGATCTCGGGGCGGAAGTCGAAGCCGCTGACGGGCGAGGCCAGCACGGCCACCGACAGCACCACGACGAACACCGCCAACGGGTGGCGGCGCCGGGCCATGAGCACGACGAACACCAGGCCCAGGTACCCCAGGGCGAACCAGAAGTCCGGCTCTTCCGGCCGCAGCGGGACGTGCGAGTAGAGCACCACGTCCATGGCGCCCGCCGCCAGGGCAAGCCCGACGTCCGCGGCCACCGGGACGAGGCGGCTCCACGTCATGAGCAGCGGGCGCAGTTGACGATGTTGTGCTTCGCGCACGCCTTGTCGCCCGGCGGGTAGGGCCCGCCGGCGAACTCGAACGCCGCCCGCGCGTCGCCCCCGTGGGCGGCGACCGCCTCCTCCAGCGCGACCGACTCGGGCATCACCGCGTTCGGCGCGTGTCGTGAGGCCGCGGCGAGGTCGAGGACGGCGAACTCCGCGCCGGCGACCCGCAGGGCGTTCACCCCGGTCGGCGGGATGCGCTCGACCGGGCCCTCGTCCGCACCCGCGAGCACGACCTCGACGTCGAGGCTGCCGTCCAGCAAGCCGGGCGGCGGGTCGGGCACCACGACCCGGGTCGGTTCGACCAGCCACCCGGCCGCGACCCGACCTCCCCCGGTCCGCGCCTCGGCCCCCGCCTCGATGGAAACGACGACGTGTGCTGCCGTCATGGTTACCCCCTGGCAAATCCGTTCAGGTCACGGCAGTGAAGAGCAGCGTGCCGCTGTCCCATCGTCCAGCCCCGGACCGACCTTGGGCATCCCCGCACGGGATTACCACGAACGAGTGAACACCCAATCGTGTGATGCCCCTGCTGGGCAACGGAGGCGCGCCGACCGAGTGTCCACCCACGACAGTGCGACCTGGACAGATCCCGGCGTGACCGGTCACCGAGCGGACATCCGGGGCCGGGAGTACCCGGCCGAATCCGCTGTGGACCGACGAGGCCCGGCGGTGGTCGCGTGCACTACTTCGACGGCTCCGCGTGGTTCCCGTGGTCGGACACCTGCGCCTCGCCCCACGCGTGCAGGGCCTGGACCAACCGCGGATCGGAGGTGCGGAAGTCCAGCGAGGCGCCGGTGTCCAGGTCGCCGTAGACGATGGCGATGCCGGCCGCGCCGGCCGAGAGCTCCGCGAGGCCGGGCATGGCCGTTCCGTGGATCCGGGCCGGGTCGGCGAAGTCCCCGGAGCGGAAGCGTTCCGCCTCCTCCGCGAGGTGCTCGCGGATCAACGCGACCTGGGCGGCGTCGTCGACCTCGTCGGCGACGACCTCCTGCCGCAGCCCGTCGCCGGTCGGGAGGAACCGGTGCGTGGTCCGCTCCAGGTCGAACGGCATGACCGCCCGGCCCTTCTCGGCGACCTCGGACTGCCGGGCGGCCTGCCGCGCGTCGTCGTCCGGCACCGCGCACGCACCGACCGCCACCAGCAGCGTGATCAGTCCGAGGAGGAGGTTACGGCGCATCAAGACGTCCTGCTTCCGTGAGTAGTCGCAGCGCTTCGATGACGGAGCGGCGTCGCGCGGCGGGAACGTTGTCGAGCAATGCGGACAACCGGTCCGCGCGGCGACGAACCACCCCGCCCGCGACCTCACGTCCCTTGTCGGTCAACCGCAGGAGGCGGGCGCGCCCGTCGTCCGGGTCGGGGACGCGTCGCACCCAACCGCGCTGCTCCAGTCCGTCGACCAAGCGGCTCGTGGAGGACTTGCCGAGGCCGACCCGCTCGCCGAGGACGCCTTGGTGCAGCCCCCCGGCGCGCAGGACGGTGATCGCGTGCGCCTCCGCGGTCGACATCGGCGCGCCACAGGGCGTGGTCTCGGCGTCCAGCAGGCCGAAGCCGCGGACGAAGTCCACGAACACCTCGGCGAACTCCTCGTGGGGCGAGCCGCCGTCCCGATCCGACATAGTTCCACCCTAGAACTACTTGGTTCCAGGGTGCAACTACTTTGCGCCCGCCGTGGCGCGCCGTCCACGTCCTCCCCGCGACTGCGACCCAGGCCACCACCACCCGGCGGGCGCGGTCAGCGCGCGAACTCGGCGAACCGGGTCAGCGTGCCGCTCCAGCCGCCCGGCCCGTCGAAGGCCGCGCGCAGCGCCTCGGCCCGCTCGCCGAAGCGCTCGAGGTGGCGGTGACGCAGTTCCAGCCGGGTGCGGTCCGGGGACTCCTCCACGAAGTCGATCTCCACCTCGGTCTCCAGCGACGGGTCGTAGGTCCAGTCGGCCCCGATCTGCCACAGCAGCACGAGCCGGTTCGGCGGCGACCACCGCGCGACCCGGCCCCACGAGCACTCGCTGCCGTCCTCCCCGCGCTCGAACCACCGCCCGCCCTCGCGCGGTTCGACCACGACCTCCGCCAGGGGCGCCGTGCCGATCGAGTGCTCGGACGGCCAGAAGTCCGTCATCCGCGCGGTGAACAGCTCGAACGTCCGCCGCACCCCGAGGGGCACGGTCACCGTCTTGTGGACGACGATCTCCGTGGTCGCTTCGGCACCCATCTCGATCAGCTCTCCTCGCGCTCGGCCTCGGCCGCCGCCAATGCGGCGAAGTTGTCCAACGTGCTCGACCAGAACCGGTCGAGGTAATCGCGCACCACGTCCAAACCCCTGGGGTTGACGCGGTACAGCCGCCGCGTGCCCGCCGCGGCCTCCACCACCAGCTCCGCCTCCTTGAGGACCTTCAGGTGCTGCGACACGGCGGGCCGCGACACCGGCACCCGTTCGGCCAGCACCCCCACCGCCAGCGGCCCGTCGAGCAGCCGTTCGAGGATCAACCGCCGTGTCGGATCACCCAACGCGTCCAGCACGGCACCAGCGGAAGCGGTCACATCGGTAAGTCTGGACTAACGGAGTGGCGCCGTCAACCGTTCGTCGCGACTTACCGAAGCCTCGACGAGGCTTCCCCGACCCACCACGCGCATTGACACCGCCCGAACCTTCCCGAGAATCTGGCAAGCGCTTTCCACCTGACTGGAGAACCCCTCGGTGACCTCGTCCGACCCCCAGCGCGGACGCCGTGACCCGGGCTCCTCGCACACCCTCGGCCGCCTGTTCCGGCCGCACCCGCTGCCGGCGGGCGACGTGAAGCTCGCCGACACGAAGCTCATCCGGTCGGCCAGGTCGAGCCGGGCCGCCGCGGACACACCGCTCATCGCCCGCAGGGACCCCGCATCCGCTCGGGCTCGGCGTAGAAGGGCACGGACCCGGACGCGCCGCCGAGCGCCCCTTCCACGTGGTGGACGCCGAAGACCACGACGCGGTCGTCTGCCGCCAAGAAAGTCCCGCGACTCGTGCGCGGCAGGCCGGCGCGGTGACCGTCGGCGAAGGCCTTCCAGGCCACGACCCCGCCCGAGAACGCTGAAATTTGCGAATATAGTTTCGAATTATTGCGAAACAAGTCCCCGGCACACCCCTGTTGGCCATACCGCGACCGGAGCACCGGACACCCCACGACAAGGGCCTTTCACCTGGGCTTCCGGCGAAGACCCAAGATCGCACTTAACCGGTTCGTCGGTGTTCATGCATGTAAACCTCGGCCTCAGACCGACCTCAGCCGGGCCTTGATCGGCCAAACTGTTTCGGTTAATACTGCTTAACGTTTCGAACCGAACAGCGTGTGGCTACGAGGAACGCCGCCACCCGCACCGAGCGGACCATCGACCGCTCCGACCCAACCCACCCCCACCCGCGCTACCGCGGGTGCTCCCCAGAAAGCGCCGAACATGACGCTGACAGCGAAGTCAGTCTCAAGAGTCGCACTCGTGTCGACCCTGGTCGCCGCCGCCGCAGGCGCCGCGGTGCTCGTGGCCGCGCCCGCCAGCGGTGCCGCCTCCACGCTCGCGGCGGCGGCCCAGCAGAGCGGGCGGTACTTCGGCACCGCGGTCGCGGCCAACAAGCTGGGCGACTCGACCTACGTGGGCATCCTGAACCGCGAGTTCGACATGGTCACGGCCGAGAACGAGATGAAGATGGACGCGACCGAGCCG
>NZ_JBFAMT010000116.1:0-5705 GCF_040656635.1 Actinosynnema sp. NPDC049800
GTGACCTGATCCGCACCAACCCCGACCAGACCAAGACCATCGACCCCTGCAACCTGCAACTGCTCTACCAAGGCCGCAGCCCCAGCTCCGACGGCGTGGACTACGGCCTCCTCCCCACCCCACGGGGGGTGCTCACCCTGCAGGGCTGACCGGGGTTTCGAACCCCGGGGGAGCCGGTGGTCAAGACCGGGGACTCACCTCCGGCTCCCGCTCGGCGTGCAGAACCGCGGGGCAGCGGCTACATCAGCTCCAGCAGGAACGGCAGCTCCTGGACCGCGTACCAGGCCAGCTCGTGGTCCTCCGCCCCGCCCAGCGCGAACTCCGCGTCCGGGTCGCCGAGGTCCGCCGCGTCGATCACGTCGGCCGCCGCGCGCACGTCGTCCTCCGCCTCCGACGTGTCCAGGTGGATCGCGGCGATCAGCTTCATCGGCACCGGGCCCGACAGCTTCACCACCGAGAAGTCCAGGTCCGGCCGCAGCTTCACGTCCGGCACGTCGGCCGACACCACCGCGCGCCTCGGCACGGCCTTCTCGTCACCCGCGATCAGCCGCAGCGAACCGCGCGCGGCGTCGAGCATCGCCGAGTACTCGAGCTCCTCCGTGTCGCCGGTCGCGTACGACTCGCGCAACGCGGGCGTCAGGGCGAACCCCGTCCCGCCCACGGGCACGAACTCGCCGTTCTCCACCAGGTCGCGCAACATCGCGACGGTCGCCGGGAGGTACACCCTCATGCGGACACCGTTCCCATCAGTTCCTCCACCGACTCCTCGACCATCGCCGCCAGCACGTCCACATCGGACATCGCGTCGCGATCGGCGTTGAGGCCGAAGTACACGCCACCGTCATAAGACGTCACGCCGATCGACAACGCCTGGTTCTTCGCCAGCGGCACGACCGGGAACATCTCGATCATCTTCGCCCCCGCCGCGTACAGCGGCACCTGGGGACCGGGCACGTTCGTCACCACCACGTTGAACAACCGCCGCGAGAACGACGACGCCGCCCGCGCGCCCAGCGCGTGCAACGTGGGCGGCGCGAAGCCCGAGAACCGCACCAACGTCTGCGCCGCCACCGTCTGGCCCGACTCCTGGTGCGCGCGCATCGCGTGCGACACGTGGTGCAGCCGCACGACCGGGTTCGGCTCGCCCACCGGCAGGTCGACCAGGTACGCCGACACCTGCGCCTCGTCGTCGCGCACCGACATCGGCGCCATGGCCCGGATGGTGGTCCCCGCCGTCACGACCTCGCCGCGCGACAGCAGCCAGTTCCGCAGCGCGCCGGACAGCACCGCGAGCACGCCGTCGTTGACCGTGCCGCCGTGCGCCCGCCGGATGGCGCGGAACACGTCCAGCCCGGTGCGCGCCACCGCGAACCGCCGCTGCGGCGAGATCCGCACGTTCAGCGGGCTGCCGGGCGCGGGCGTCGCGGCGGTGCGCACCGCGGAGGCCAAGCCGCCGAACACCCCGGCGACCTTGCGCACCGTCGCCACCGTGTCCATCGCCGCCGAGCGGACGTTCTCCACCACCTCGCCGGGCCGCTGCACGGCTTCGGCGACCGCGTCGGCCACCAGCTGCAACCCGCTCGGCTCCGGCGACGGCATCCACAGCGACTCGACCGGCGGCCGCGGCGTGGCGGAGGGGTCCAGCATCACCTGCCCGATCTCCGGCGCGCCGATGCCGTCCACCATCGCCTGGTGCGTCTTGGTGATCACCGCGGTCCGGTTCCGGGCCAGGCCCTCGACCAGGTAGACCTCCCACAACGGCCGGGTCTGGTCCAGCGGGCGGGACATCAGCCGCGCCACCAGGTCGTGCAACTGCTGGTCGCTGCCCGGTTTCGGCAACGCCGACCGCCGCACGTGGTAGGTGACGTCGAAGTCCGCGTCGTCCACCCACACCGGCCGCGCGAGCCGTCCGGGCACGTGCACGACCTTCCGCCGGTACCGGGGCACCAGCGACAGCCGCTGCTCGATCAGGTCGACCAACCGGTCGTAGTCGAAGCCCGTGCGCGGGCGCCGGAACACCGCCACCCCACCGACGTGCATCGGCGTCGTGGAGTCCTCCAGGTACAGGAACGAGGCGTCCAGCGCGGACAGGCGGTCGGGCATGCGGTCCAGGCTAGTCGCTGCAATCGCGCACGAGCCTGCGAACGGCGCTGACCTCGGCTTCGTCCCGCTCGTGCCGGGCCAGCCTGATCGCCGCGGCGGCCGGCATGGCGCGCCTGGCCTCGACCCGCACCGAGCCGTCGACCCCGGCCAGGAACCCGCGCACCATCCGCGACCGGGCGAGCCGCTTGAACGGCCGCAGCGGCGCCACCGCGATCGCCAGCCAGCTCAGCGCGACGTCGACCTTGCGGTCGCCCTTGCTCGCGCTGCCCCAGTCGACCACGACCGCGCCCTCGGGGCCCATCACCACGTTGCCGGGGTGCAGGTCCAGGTGCAGCAGGTCGCCGTCGCCCGGCAGGAACGTCGGCGCGGGCACCCGGTCCAGCTTGCGGTGCAGCTCGGCCAGCTCACGGCCCAGCGCGCCCGCCCGCCACGGCCTGGCGTCCAGCTCCTGCGACATGCGCGGACCGGGGACGTACTCCATGACCAGGTCCGTCTCCGAGGCCTCCGCCACCCTCGGCACCGGTATGCCGTGCCGGCGCAGGTAGCGCATCAGCTCGGCCTCGGGGCCCAGGTCGCGGCCCGCACGGCTGCGCTTGACCAGCAGACCGTCCGGACGCAGGTAGACGTCCGCCTCCCGGCCGCTGGCCAGCAGGCGGTGCGCCTCGTCGCGCGATGCCATGTGACGATCATCATGATTGACAGCGCAGAAGCAAGCCCCAAATGGGTAGTGGACACTTGTCCCGTGGATGTGTCACCCAAGGACAAGTTCGTCACCGTGTACGGCCGCAAGCCCGTGCTGGAGGCCCTGGACGACCCGCGGCTCGAGGTCGACAAGGTCGTGCTCGCCGACACGGCCCGCGGTCCGGCCGCCCGGGAGATCCTGGACGCGGCCGGTCGGCGCGGTGTGGCGGTGCAGCGCGCTTCCGCGCAGCGGGTCAAGGTGCTGGCCGGGAACGGCAAGCAGGACCAGGGCGTGCTGGCGGACGTCGTCGCGCCGCGGATGCGTCCGCTGGAGCTGGCGTTGCGCGACGGGCCGCGGTTCGTGCTGGTGCTCGACGGGATCACCACGCCGGCGAACGTCGGCATGATCCTGCGCACGGCGACCGCGGCGGGGGTGGACGGCATCGTCGTGCCGCGGCGGGGTGTCGCGTCGATCGACCCGATGGTGGTCAAGGCGTCGGCGGGGGTGGCGTTCCGCGCGCCCGTGCTGCGGTGCGCGACGGCGGCGGAGGCGGTGGTGGCGCTGAGGGGTGCCGGGTACCCGATCTTCGCGTTGGACGCGCAGGCCCGGTCTTCGGTGTACGCGGCGGACCTGCCGGCGCGGGCGGCGTTCGTGCTGGGCAGTGAGACGGCGGGCGTCTCGGACGACGTGCGGCCGCACGTGACCGGGTGGTTGTCGATCCCGATGGCGGCGGGGGTGGAGTCGTTGAACGTGGCCAGCGCCGCGGCCGTGCTGTGCTTCGAGGTCGTCCGCCGGCGCGGGTGATCTTCAGGGCTCTTGTGTTTCCCGGTGGCCGGCGCAGCGCGGGTGCCGGAGGGCCGCTCAGACACCCGCGCTGCCTAACCCGGCTGATCGGCGGCTCACCACAGCCACCCGACGCGGTACCCGTCGGGCCGTCCCGACCAGCCCTCGGTGTCCCGCACCCACGCCCCTCGTACGGCATCGGGTGCGGGACCGGGGCACTCGTCCGCGCTGTTCACGACGGTCGGCCACTGCTCTCGTCCACTGCGCGGTATTCGCCGTGGCGCTGCGAACGTACGAAGGAAGTCGAGTGAGCGGCAATTCACCGGCCAGGTGGATTTTTCGTGGCCGTTCGTGACCGGTTAACTCCGCAGGGGGACCTGGAGCAGTGTTTCCAGTTCCTCGAGTGTGGATTGCACGGACTGGTGGTGCACACCGACCATTCCGGCCGCCGCGGCGCCCCGGACGTTGACCGCGAGGTCGTCGACGAAGACGCACTCGGCGGCGGGCAGGCCCAGCCGTTCGGCGGCGAGCAGGTAGATGCGGCGGTCGGGCTTGGCCAGGCCGACGTCGCCGGAGGTGATGACGACGTCGAACAGGTCTTCCCAGCCGGCCGGCGGGCGCCACAGGAAGTCGGCGTTGGAGAGCATCGCGGTGAGGATGCCCTGGTGGCGGACTTGGCGGGTGACGGTGAGGAGGGGCGGTTCGGTGGCCGTGTGGTCGTCACCGAGGTCCGTCAGGACGCCGCCGAAGTCGAGAACCAGTCCCCGCACCGTGCCTCCATCGGGTGATCTTGGTACGAAACCCCGACCGTCCGCCCTCGGTTCAGCATGCCACCTCAACTGCGCACCCTGTCGTCCACGAAGCCGACCGCCACCCAGGACCCCTCCGCCGGCCCCACCGACACCCCGCCGCCGCCCGCACCTCTCGACGCCCGCCACTTCCTGTTCCCCTTGGTAGAGGCGCTGAGCGGCAGGCGGCCGCCGCGACAACTGTCGGCCACCTTCGCCCCACGTGCCCTGACCACCGTGGCGGAAGCCGCCACCCCAACCCGAACCCGCCTCGGCCGCTACCGCTTGTGCCACGTGTCGCCGGATGCGGCGGAACTGGCGGGCACCCTGCACATGCCGACCAAGGTCCGAGCATTCGCCGCGCGAGTGGAACGCCAAGGGTCACGCTGGCACTGCACCGAATTCCACCTACTCCCCTAACGGCCACCCGCGGATCAGCGGGGCCCTCTCACGCTCCGCTGACCCCGGCGATCGCTAACACGATCGAGTGACAGTCGCCCAAAAATGTACGGAAACACCGTTACCACACCTCGGTTGAAAACCAGCGGAACGCCTCGACCACCCACCCCCTGCCAACCCACACCTACCCCGACAACCCCAATCACCCGACACAGCCCCGCCAGCCAAACGCACCACCGGAACGAGCCCTCGAACGAACGACCCGAGCAGGGCGGTGCGGCCCGGCTGCGACGGCGGGCCCGGCGGATTCGTGGCACCGACTGGATTGCTGAGGGAAGCGATGGCCGGGCCGACGGGCACGGCGGATGCGGCGGGTGCGCCAACGGGCGGGGACGGCGGGGCGGCGGCGACGCCCCGCCGTCCCCGCCCGCCGCGAGTCGGTGGATGGACTGGCTGCGGTGGCGCTAGGGGCAGGGCGCGGGTGGGCCGCGTGCGGCGGCAGCGGCGAGTTGCGGCCCCGTCGGGTGTGGCGATGCACCGTCGCTCCCTCCGCCGCCCCGCCCGCCACGGATCTCCGGCCTCACCTGGCGGCACCACCGTCATCGCCATCGCACCGCCGGGGACGGCGGTGGAGGCGACGGGTGGTGCGCGGTGGGCAGGGGCGAAGCGGCGGCGAGGGTGCGGCGGGGCGGGTGCGGCGGAGGGCGGAGTGGGGCGGGCGCGGTGGGGCGACGGTGGCGCGGTGGGCGAAGGCGGGGCGGCAGTGGGGTGGATCGGCGGCGAGGGGCGAGAGGGGGTGGGCGAGAGGGGGGTGGGGCAGTGGCCGCGGTGGCGGTGGGCGGCGGTGGCGGTGGGCGGCGGTGGCGGTGGGCGGCGGTGGGCGGTGGCGGTGGCGGTGGGGGTGGGGGTGGGGGTGGGGGTGGGGGTGGGGGTGGGGGTGAGATCGGAAG
>NZ_JBFAMT010000117.1:0-5389 GCF_040656635.1 Actinosynnema sp. NPDC049800
GCGGGTGCGGCAGGCGATGGGCGAGCTGGTGGAGCGGGGCATCCGGTTCGCGGTGGACGACTTCGGCACCGGCTACTCGTCGCTGGCCCGGTTGAGGGACCTGCCGGCGCAGATCATCAAGGTCGACCGGCGGTTCGTGTCCGGGGTGGGCAACGACAGGTCGGACCTCGCGGTGGCGCGGGCGGTCGTGGACATGGCCCGGGCTCTCGGCCGCACGTGCGTGGCGGAAGGGGTGGAGACCGCGACCCAGTTCGACGTGCTGCGCGAACTCGGCGCGGACGCGTTCCAGGGCTGGCTGTTCTCCCGCCCGGTCCCGGCCGAGGACATCCGGAGCCTGCTGGCCATGAGTCCCCTGCACGTCCCTGCCGCGGGATGACCGACCGGGCGAGCCGTGAAATCCGGCGACATCGGCGGCCTCGCCCGACAGGATGGCCGGCATGGAAGAGGTCGAGGTCGTCGTCGCGCACAGCCAGCGGGCGACGTTGCGGGTCGGCGAGGTGTTCCTGAAGGTCGACGGCGACGCGGCGCACGCGGAGGTCGAGGTGCGGGCGATGGCGATGGCGCCGGTGCCGACCCCGGCGGTCCTCTGGCGCGAGCCGCCCGTGCTCGCGATCGCCGCCGTGCCCGGCAAGGCGCTCGGCGTCCTCGGCGAACCGTCGCCCGCGTCGCCGGCGGCGTGGGCCGCGGTCGGCGCCGCGGTCCGGGAGCTGCACGACGCGCCGTTGCCGCCGTGGCCGGGGCCCAGGCTCGAGGACGTGGCGGCGGAGCTCGACAGCGAGTGCGCGTGGCTGCTCGCCAACGCCGTGCTGCCCGCGGAGGTGATCCGGCGCAACCGCGAGATCGCCGAGGCCGCGCTCCGGCCGTGGGAACCGGCGTTCATCCACGGCGACCTGCAGATCACGCACGTGTTCGTCGACGGGGACGAGGTCACCGGCGTCATCGACTGGTCCGAGGCCGCCCCCGGCGACGCCATGTTCGACCTCGCCACCTTGACGCTCGGGCACGAGGAACGCCTGGACGACCTGCTGGCCGGCTACGGCGACGACGTGGACCGGGACGTGATCCGCGCCTGGTGGTCGTTGCGCAGCCTGACGGCGTCGCGCTGGCTGATCGAGCACGGCTTCGACCCGGACGCGCCGGGGTGCGAGTTCGACGTGCTCCGTGCCCGGATGCAGGAACCCTGATACCGCTCCGACGCGGAACTCGGAGTTGTCCAGGTGTCGTCGATGCCTGCTAACCTCGAACCAGCGAGGGGAGTACTCCCAAGCAGCGGTGTCGCCTAAGGGTGTTCGCGCACCCCGGTGCCGTTGGTCGGTCCGTCCGGCGGAGGAGACCTCCAATCGGTCAAGCACGTCTTGATCGGTTGGAGAGGCGCTCCCTCCAGCCGATCGGGCTGGAGGAGCTCATGCAGGCTCTGCGGGACTTCCTGGTCGAGGCGCTCAAGTCCGGCTACGGCAAGTCGGTCCTCGCCGTCGCGGCGTTGTGGATCACCAAGCCGGTGTGGTTGGCGCTCACGCGGGTCGTCGAGGAGTGGGTGCGCTCCGGCCCGGTCCGGCGACGGGTGACGCACGAGGGAAGAGCCATCGAACGAGCCCTCGGCGCCGAAACCAAGGAGCAGGGCGATCAAGCTCGCGAGGTCCTCAGACTCCTGTTGAGGGCTCCCGATCCCGAGCCGCCCGGGCCGGCCGCCGGCGAGACACCGGCAAGCGCGGACTCGGAGACCAGGACGCCGGCGAACGAGGATCCGGACGCCGGCGAAGGACGAGCGGGCGCCCCTTGACCGGAACGGGGTGTTCCGCCGTAGGGGGATGCGCCCGGTTCAGGTCCAGGCCGGGTGCACGTGATGGTTGCGACGCGTTGGGCGTGGCAGAGGACGTCGGCCCTGCCACTCGGCCGTCACGTCGACGGGCCGCCAACCGCCGACGGAGCGGGTGTCAACGGCCCGTTACGCGCCCGTGTCCGACGACGGGGGCGGCAGCTCGCCCGAACCGCGCCGGACCAGCGTCGCCGGCACGACGGCGTGCGTCGGCGGCGACTGCTCGCCCCCGATGCGGGCGAAGATGAGCTCCGCCGCCCGGCGGCCGAGCGCCGGGACGTCCTGGCGCAGCACGGTGACGCCGGGTTCGAGCATGTCGGCCAGCGGGAAGTCGTCGAAGCCGATCAGGGCGACCGAGCGGTGCAGGTCGCGGTCGCGCAGGGCGCGCATCGCGCCGACGGTGACCAGGTTCTGCGCGGTGAACAGGGCGGTCGGCGGCTCGTCCAGGTCGAACAGGGTCGCGGCGGCGCTCTCGGCGGCGTCGGGACCGTGAAGGTCGGTGCGCACCAGCTCGTCGCGCAGCGTCAGGCCGGCGTGGGCGAGCCCTTCGAGGTAGCCGGTGTAGCGCTCCCGGCTGGTCCACAGCGTCTGCCGGTCACCCAGGAACGCGATGCGCCGGTGGCCCAGGCCCGCGAGCTGGAGCACGGCTTCGCGCGAGCTGTCGCGGTTGGTGGTGGTCACGCTGTCGGTGCCGTCGAACGTCGGCGGGCGGTCGACCAGCACCATGGGCGTGCCGCGCTCGCGCTCCTGCTGCAACGCGTCCTGGTGCCCGCCCACGGCCATGACGACGATGCCGTCGACGCGGCGGGTGGCGAGGGAGGTGAGCAGCTCGCGCTGGAGCTCCGGGTCGTCCTCGCTGCTGCCCGCCAGCACCAGCACGCCGTTCTGCCGCGCCCGGTCCTCGACCGCGCGCAGGAGGGCGGCGTCGAACGGGTTGGACAGGTCCTCGAACAGCACGCCGAGGGTCGCGCTGCGCCGGTCGGAGCGGCGCAGGCTGCTGGCGGTGAGGTTGGGGCGGTAGCCGAGGGTGCGCGCGGCGGCGCGGACCCGTTCGACCACGTCGGGGCCCGCGCCGGGCAGGTCGTTGATGACCCGCGACACGGTCTTCGTGCTGACCTTGGCGAGTGCGGCGACGTCCCTCATGGTCGGCTCGCGCCGTGCACCCCGTGAGTCCATGGACCTCTGCTCCATCCTGGGTAACGCTTGCGTAACGGCGGCTTGTCGCGGCTTGGAGCACGAAGCTAGCGTCAACGATGACTTAACAACAGTCCCCCTTTCTCCCCCGTCGCTCCAGTGAGGGTGGAAGCGCCGGACTTCTTGCTTTTGATCTCGCGTAACCAGGCCTGACGTGAACGCCCTCGTGTTCCGCTGCCGGTTACGTCAACGTTGACGTAGGAGGAGACATGACCGGACCGTCGCGGACGGGCGTCAGGCTCACGGCCCTGGTGTCGGCGTCGTTGCTGGCGCTGGTCACCGGGTGCGGGGACGGTGGCGACGCGGCCGGCGGCGGCACGCTCGTCGGGTTGGTGACCAAGACCGACACGAACCCGTTCTTCGTGAAGATGAAGGAGGGCGCCCAGCAGGCGGCCGGTGGGACGGGCGCGACGGTGCAGTCCTTCGCGGGCAAGCAGGACGGCGACAACCAGTCGCAGGTCGACGCGATCGAGAACCTGGTCGGCGCGGGCGCGAAGGGCATCCTGATCACGCCCAACGACTCCAAGGCGATCGTGCCCTCGGTGGACAAGGCCCGCCAGGCCGGGCTGCTGGTCATCGCCCTGGACACCCAGCTGGAGCCGGCCGACGCCGCCGACGCGACCTTCGCCACCGACAACTACCAGGCCGGCAAGCTCATCGGGCAGTGGGCCAAGGCGAAGTTCGAGTCCGAGGGCAAGCAGGCGAAGATCGCGCTGCTGGACCTCAACCCGAACCAGGTGTCCGTGGACGTGCAGCGCGACCAGGGCTTCCTGGAGGGCTTCGGCGTCGACGTGAAGGACAAGGGCCGCATCGGCGACGAGAGCGACCCGCGCATCGTGGGCCACGACGTCACCGACGGCGCGCCCGAGGGCGGCCGGACGGCGATGGAGAACCTGCTGCAGAAGGACCCGGGCGTCAACCTCGTCTACACGATCAACGAGCCGGCGGCGGCGGGCGCGTACGAGGCGTTGAAGGCGGCGGGCAAGGAGAAGGACGTCACCATCGTCTCGGTCGACGGCGGCTGCCCCGGCGTGCAGAACGTCAGGTCCGGCATCATCGGCGCCACCGCGCAGCAGTACCCGCTGAAGATGGCGCAGCTCGGCGTGGAGGCGATCGCGAAGTTCGCGAAGGACGGCACCAAGCCGCAGAACACGGCGGGCAAGGACTTCGTGGACACCGGCGTCACGCTCATCACCGACCAGCCCGCGTCCGGGGTCGAGTCGAAGGACTCCGCCTGGGGCCTGCAGAACTGCTGGGGCTGAGCCATGTCGACCACGCTGTCCGAAGAACGCACGCCGGGCGGTGACCAGGCCCGTCCGTCACCCCTGACCCGCCTCCAGCACCTGCTGCACGCGCAGGCCACCATCGGGCCCGCGGTGGTGCTGCTGGTCGCCGTGGTCGTGTTCGCCGTGCTGTCACCCCGGTTCCTCACGCCGGGCAACGTCTCCCTGATCCTGCAACAGGTCGCGGTCATCGGCACGCTCGCCGTCGGCCAGACCATCGTCATCCTCACCGCCGGCATCGACCTGTCCTGCGGCGCGGTCATGGTGCTGACGTCCATCGTCATGGCGAAGGTGGCGGCGGACACCGGGTTGCCGGGCCTGCCCGCGCTGCTGCTCGGCTTCGTCGTCGGCACGTTGTGCGGCCTGCTCAACGGCCTGCTGGTCACGCGGCTGAAGCTGCCGCCGTTCATCGTCACCCTCGGCACGCTCAACGTGTTCTTCGCGTTGAACCTCTGGTACTCCGAGAGCGCCACCATCCGCGGCGCCGACATGCCGTCGTTGCTGCTGTGGACCGGGCAGACGGTCAACCTCGGCGGCACCCGGGTCACCTACGGCTCGATCATGATGGTGGTGCTGGTGGCCGCGATGGCGTTCGCGCTGAAGAACACCGCGTGGGGTCGGCACGTCTACGCCACCGGCGACGACCTCGAAGCCTCCCGGCTGTCCGGCATCCGCACCGCCCGCGTGCTGCTCAGCGTGTACGCGATGGCGGGCCTGGTGTACGCGCTGGCGGCGTGGGTGCTGATCGGGCGGATCGCCTCGGCGAGCCCGCAGGCCGGGCAGATGGACAACCTCGACTCGATCACCGCGGTCGTCATCGGCGGCACCAGCCTGTTCGGCGGGCGGGGCGCGATCGTCGGTTCGCTGATCGGCGCGTTGATCGTCGGCGTGTTCCGCAACGGGCTGGCGCTGGCCGGGGTGGACGTGCTGTGGCAGACCCTGGCCGTCGGCGTGCTGATCATCGTGGCGGTGTCGCTGGACCAGTGGATCCGGAAGGTGAAGCCATGACACCCTCAGTGTCAACCTCAAGAATTAGATCAAGCGGCTGCGGCTTGGTCGGTGAGTCGTTGCGCGCCGCCGTGGAGTTCGGGGTCGT
>NZ_JBFAMT010000118.1:0-4396 GCF_040656635.1 Actinosynnema sp. NPDC049800
CCACGGTGACGGGGGAACCGGCTGAGAAGTTGAACACCGCGGAGTACTGGGTGCGGCACGTCCGCGAGCCGGTCCGCTTCGCCGACGCGGTGCGCGCCCTGGCCGACGAGGACGTCACCACGCTGGTCGAGTTGGGACCGAACGCCGTGCTGTCGGCCATGATCCCCGCCATCACCGGTGACGTGGTCGCCGTGCCGCTGTTGCGCCGCGGCCGACCCGAGCACGAGGCGGTCGCCGCGGCCCTGGGCGCGCTGCACACCCGCGGCGTGGCAGTGGACTGGGCGGCGTACTTCCGCGGCTCGGGCGCGCGGCGGGTCGACCTGCCGACCTACCCGTTCCAGCACGAGCGGTACTGGCTGGAGTCCGCGCCCGCCACGGGGCACGTCTCCGGGCACGTCTCCGGGCACCCGCTGCTCGGGCCGGCCACCGCGGTCGCGGGTTCGTCGCGGGTGCTGTTCACCGGGCTGCTCGAAGCCCGGTCGTGGCTCGCCGACCACCTCGCGGTGCCGCCCGCGGCGTTCGTGGAGATGGCGATCCGGGCGGGCGACCAGCTCGGCACGCCGGTGCTGGCGGAGCTGGACACCGACCTGCCACTGACCCTCCCGGCCTGGGTGCAGATGTCCGTGGACGCACCCGACCAGGACGGCCGGCGCGCGTTCACCGTCTACGCCCGGCCGGACGACGAGGACGCGGCGTGGACGGCGCACGCCAGTGGTGTCCTCGCCACGCACGGTGGCGACGGACCCGCCGTCACGGACGCCGGCACGACCGTGCGGCTGCCCGACGCGATCGCGGGCGAGGCCGGCGCGTACGGCCTGCACCCGGTGCTGCTGGACCTGGCGGTGCCGACAGCCGTCGGTGCGGCGACCGTCCGGGTGCCCGCGACGTGGCGCGGCGTGCGGCTGCACGCCGCGCACGCCGCGGCCGTCGAGGTCCACGCGCGGCAGGTCGACGGTGGCACCACGTCCCTGGTGCTCGCCGACACCGCCGGCCGACCGGTGCTCACCGCCGAGGCGATCGGGTTCCGCGACCTCCCGGTCGAGCGGTTCGCCGCCAGGTCACCGCTGCGCGCGCTGACCTGGACCGAGGTCACCGCCGAACCCGTCACCCCGGCCGAGGTGGTGCGCCTGGAGGTCTCGACGGGCGATCCGGTCGCGGCCGCGCACGCCGCGGTGGCCCGGGCGCTGGAGCTGGTGCGCGAGCGGTCCGCCCCGGTGGTCGTGGCGACGAGCGGTGCGGTCGCGGTGGCCGACGAGGAGGTCGACCTCCCCGCCGCGGCGGCCTGGGGCCTGCTGCGCTCGGCCCAGTCCGAGCTGCCCGAGGGCCGCCTGGTCCTGGTGGACACCGACGGCGACGTGGTGGTGCCCGCCGGCGAGACCCAGGTGGCGGTGCGCGGTGGCCGGGTACTCGCCCCGCGCCTGACCGCGGTGCAGCCCGCGGCGCGCGCGACCGACTGGGGCGCCACGGCGCTGGTCACCGGCCCCCTGGGTGGCCTGGTCGCCCGGCACCTGGTCGAGGCGCACGGCGTGCGGAAGGTCGTGCTCGTCGACGCGGAGGCGCCGGGGGTGGCCGCCGGCACCGTGCCGGCGACGTGGGACGACCTGGCCGCGGTGGTGGCCGAGCACCGGCCGACCGTGGTGGTGCACACGACCGGCGAGCCGGATGACTCCCCGCTCGCGAACATCACGCCCGATGCCCTGGCCGCGGCGCTCGAACCGGGCGTGGACCGCGCCTGGCGGCTGCACGAGCTGCTCCCCGACGCCACCGCGTTCGTGCTGTTCTCCTCGACCGCCGGGGTGCTCGGCGCGCCCGGTCGGGCCGGGTACGCCGCCGCCGCGTCGTTCACCGACGCCTTGGCCCGGTATCGCGCGGCGCGCGGACTCCCCGCGGTCGCGGTCGCTTTCGGTCCACGCGCCGGCGCACCCGGCTTCCCCGTGGTGCCCGACGAGGAACTGCTGCGCCTGCTCGACGTCGCGGTGGCCGCCGGCCACCCGGCGGTCGTGGCCGCGCCGCTCGACGAGGCTGCCCTGCGCGCGGCGGACCGCGTGCCGGTCCCGCTGCGCGGGGGGAGGGCGCCGCGGCGGCGCACGGCCGATGACGGGCAGGCGGCGTCCATGGTGGCGCTGCTGGTCGGCCTGGAGGCCGACGAGCGCCGCGATGCGGTGCTGGAACTGGTCCGCCGCGAGGTGGCCGCCGTGCTCGGCCACAAGGTCTCGGCGGGGATCGAGGAGCAGCGGCCGTTCCAGGACCTGGGCTTCGACTCGCTGACCGCCGTGGAGCTGCGCAACCGGCTGACCGCGGCCACGGGTGTGGCTCTCCAGGCGACGTTGGTGTTCGACCACCCGACGCCCGCCGCGCTCACCGACCACGTGATCGGCGTGCTCGCGCCCGCGGCGGACGAGTCGGTGCTGTCCGAACTGGACCGGTTGGAGGCCCTGCTCGACGGTGTCGACCGGCAGGACGACCGGCGCGAGGAGATCACCGGGCGGCTGCGCACGATCTTGTCCCGCTGGACCGCCGAGTTGGGCGCGCCGCCTGCCGACGAGGGTTCCGCGGTCGTGCTCGAATCGGCGTCCGCCGACGAGCTGTTCGACTTCATCGACAACGAACTCGGTCGCGGCGTCGACCGGTCCGCCTGAGCGCCACCGGGAGAAATCGGCGATGTCCAACGAAGAGAAGATGGTCGAGTACCTCAAGTGGGTCACGGCCGATCTGAAGAAGGCGCGGCAGCGCATCACGGAGCTGGAGGCCGGCGGCACGGAGCCGATCGCGATCGTCGCCATGGCGTGCCGGTACCCGGGCGGCGTGTCCTCGCCCGAGGACCTGTGGCGGCTGGTGCTGGAGGGCCGGGACGGCATCACCGCCTGGCCGGACGACCGCGGCTGGGACGTGGAGGCCCGCTACGATCCGGACCCGTCGCGCACCGGCACCTCCTACACCGACCAGGGCGGGTTCATCGTCGACGCGACGAGGTTCGACGCCGGGTTCTTCGGCATCTCGCCGCGCGAGGCGCTGTCGATGGACCCCCAGCAGCGGGTTCTGCTGGAGACCGCCTGGGAGTTGTTCGAGCGGGCCGGCCTCGACCCGACGGCCCTGCGGGGCAGCTCGACCGGCGTGTTCGCCGGGGTGGGCGAGCAGACCTACCTCGGTCTGGACGGCCCGGAGGAGCTGGAGGGCTACCTCATGACGGGCAAGTTGAGCAGTGTCGCGTCGGGTCGGGTGTCGTACACGTTCGGGTTCGAGGGTCCGGCGGTCACGGTGGACACGGCGTGCTCGTCGTCGTTGGTGGCGTTGCACCTGGCGGCCCAGTCGTTGCGCCAGGGCGAGTGCGACCTGGTGCTGGCGGGCGGATCCACCGTGTACGGCCACCCCGGCGGCTACGTCGACTTCTCCCGCCAGCGCGGCCTCGCTCCGGACGGTCGGTGCAAGTCCTTCTCCGCCGACGCGGACGGGACGGGCTGGTCGGAGGGTGTGGGGCTGGTGTTGTTGGAGCGGTTGTCGGACGCGCGTCGCAACGGGCACCCGGTGTTGGCGGTGCTGCGGGGCAGCGCGGTGAACCAGGACGGGGCGTCCAACGGCCTGACCGCGCCGAACGGCCCGTCCCAGGAGCGCGTCATCCGGCAAGCGCTGGCGAACTCCCGGCTGTCCCCGGTGGACATCGACGTGGTGGAGGCGCACGGCACGGGCACGCGCCTCGGTGACCCGATCGAGGCCACCGCGCTGCTCAACGCCTACGGCAAGGACCGCCCGACGCCGCTCTACCTCGGGTCGTTGAAGTCGAACATCGGCCACTCGGTCGCTGCGGCCGGCATCGGCGGCGTGATCAAGGCGGTCATGGCGGTCCGCCACGCCATCCTGCCCAAGACCCTGCACGTCGCCGAGCCCACGCCGTTCGTGGACTGGTCGGCCGGGTCGGTGGAGCTGCTGACCGAGAACCGGCCCTGGCCGGAGACCGGCCGGCCGCGCCGCGCGGGCGTGTCGTCGTTCGGCGTGAGCGGCACCAACGCCCACGTCATCCTGGAGCAGGCCCCGCCGGTGGCGGAGCCCGAGCGGGCGGACCGCGAGGCGCGTCTCCCGGTGGTGCCGTGGGTGTTGTCCGCCCGGTCGCCCGAGGCGCTGCGGGCGCAGGCCGACCGCTTGCGGGACTTCGTCGCCGCCCGACCGGACCTCGACCCGCTGGACGTGGCCTTCTCGCTGGCCACCACGCGCGCCGCGCTGGACCTGCGGACCGCGGTCGTCGGCGCGGACCGGGAGGCGCTGCTGGCGGGCTTGGCCGTGGTCGCCTCGGCCACCCGCGTGACCGGTCGTACCGGGTTCGTGTTCGCGGGTCAGGGGTCGCAGCGGGTGGGGATGGGGTTGGGGTTGGCGGAGTCGTTTCCGGTGTTCGGTGCGGTGT
>NZ_JBFAMT010000119.1:0-4171 GCF_040656635.1 Actinosynnema sp. NPDC049800
GTCGCCCCCGTGCGCCGCGGCGGTGGTGCCGCGTCAGCTGCCGGCCGCGCCCGTGCCGTTCGTCGGCCGGCGCGACGAGCTGGCCCGGCTCGACGTCGTGGGCACGGCCGTCACCGCGGTTGTCGGCGCGGGCGGCATCGGCAAGACCTGGCTGGCGCTGCACTGGGCGCACCGGCGGCTCGACCGGTTCCCCGACGGCCAGCTGTTCGTCGACCTCGGCGGTGACGGCGCGCCGATGGACCCGGTGGTGGCGGTGCGCGGGTTCCTGGACGCGCACGGCGTCGACCGGCAGCCGACGGACCCGCACGCCCGGGCCGCCCTGTTCCGCAGCCTGGTCGCGCAGCGGCGGATGCTGCTGGTCCTGGACAACGCCGCCGACACGGCCCAGGTCACCCCGCTGCTGCCGGGTGGCCGGTCGTGCGCGGTGATCGTGACCAGTCGCGACAGCCTGCCGGGGCTGCTCGTCGGGCACGGCGCCGCGCACGTGCCGCTGGACGTGCTGTCCAGGACGGAGTCCCACGCGTTCCTGACCGCGCGACTCGGCGCGGCCCGCGTGCGGGAGGAACCCCGTGCGGTGGCGGAGCTGGTAGGCCTGTGCGGCGGGTTCCCGCTGGCGCTGGGCATCGCCGCGGGCTACGCCTGCACCCGCCCGAGCCTGCCGCTGAGCGCGCTGGTCGCCGAACTGCGGGAGTTCGACCTGACCTCGTGGGCCGACGGAGACCTCGCGCCGGGCCCGTGCGGCGTCCCGTCGTGGCGCCGCCGGACCTCCCGGGACCAGGGCCGCCTGGCCTCCCTCCCGGTCCTGGCGCCGACCTCCTGCCCCACAACCGACCGCTTCGGTTCGACGGGTGACTGCGGAGCGGCCGGGCGCGCCGATCGCTGGACCGGGCCACGGGTTCGCTGACCGGCACCGCCCCCCGCCGAGGCTGCCCCCACCCAACGACCCCCACCACCTCGGCCGCGCCGGAGCCGACCGGTCAGGTGGGCGGCTCGTGGCGACGGGTGGCCGGACCGGGCCGCCGGGTCAGTCGGTGGGGTCCGGACGGCGGGCGGCGATCAGCACTTCCAGGCCGTCCAGGATCCGGTTCAGGCCGAACGCCCAGCCGTTGTCGCGGGGTGCGCCGTTGATCGACCGCGCCGCCTCGTGCAGCGCCGGGAAGCGGTCGCGGTGCTCGTGCAGGACGGTCCGCAGCTGCTTCTGCTCCGTCCACGGCTGCGTGCCCGCCGTCGCGCCCGACTGCGTGTTGCGGATGTGCCCGCTGAGCAGGAACACCGCGTCCATCCGCTCGCCGCCGTCGAGCCCGGTGCCGTCGAGCGCGGCCACCGCGGCCTCCGTCCAGCCCACCTCGCGCGGACCGGTCAGGCGCTCACCGGTCGTCGCGGCCGGCAGCCACGGGTGACGTCGCCACGTCTCCCGCATCAGGTCGGCCCACCTGACCAGGCTCGGCCGCCACCCGCCCGGCACGCCGCTCAGGTCCGGCGGCTCGCCGACGGCCGACTCGATCATCACCGCGACCAGCTCCGCCTTGCTCGCGACGTGCCGGTACAGCGCCATCTTCGTGACGTCCAGCCTGGCGGCGACCTGCTGCATCGACACCGACGCCATGCCCTCCGCGTCGGCGACCTCGATCGCCGCGGCGGCGATGCGGTCGACGGTGAGCGCGAGCCTGGCCGGCCGTGCGGGCTTGTCCCGCGAACCCCACAGCAAGTCCACGCCCTGGTCCTCGCTCGCCATCCGCTCACCGGCTTCCGAAATCGGGGGTTGCTCACGTTGTCGATCTGTGTCTATCGTACACCCAGTGTCCGACGGACACACAAGTATCCGCAGGACACGCCGGTGTCCGCCTGTGCCAATGGGGGCTGTAGACCATGTCCGTGAAGATCTTCGTGAACCTGCCGGTGACCGACCTGACCAAGTCGATCGAGTTCTTCGCCGCGCTCGGCTTCGCGCACAACCCGCAGTTCACCGACGAGAACGCGTCCTGCGTCGTGTTCAGCGACACCGTCTACGCGATGCTGGTGACCAAGCCGTTCTTCAAGACGTTCACCACCAAGGAGATCGCCGACGCCGCCACGACCACGGAGGCGATCGTGGCGCTGTCCTTGGACAGCCGCGAGCAGGTCGACGAGGTGGCGGACAAGGCGCTGGCTGCGGGCGGCGGGTTCGTCCGGGACGCCGAGGACCACGGCTTCATGTACGGCCGCAGCTTCGAGGACCTCGACGGCCACATCTGGAACCTGTTCTGGATGGACGAGGCCGCGGCGCAGGGCTGAGCCCCGGCCGGGACGCGGACGCCCGGCTGATCACCCGAGCCCGAAGGACCGGGCCGGGTGATCAGCCGGTGACCGGCCGGCGTCAGCCGAGCTGCCACTGCTGGTCGGCCGCGCCGACGCAGTCCCACATCACGACCGCGGCGCCGTTGCCCCGGTTGGCGGCGGGGATCGTCAGGCACTTGTCGTTCGAGTTCCGCAGCTCGCTGCCGTTGAACCGCCACTGCTGCCCCTGGCAGTCCCACTGGTTGAGGCCCGCCCCGTTGGCGCCGTTGCCGTCGTTGACGTCGAGGCACCTGCCGCTGAACACGTTGCGGTACTCGCTGCCGTTGCTCTCCCACCTCTGGCCGTCGCCACCGGTGCAGGTCCACATGGCCACGGCGCCGCCGTTGGCCGTGTTGCCGCCCCGGACTTCAAGGCACAACCCGCTCAGCCTCGAGACGATCTGGACGCCGACCTCCGCCTGCTCGGACCGCGGCTGCGGCGCGGTGCCCGCCGAGGCCGACGCGCTGACGAGACCGCCAGCGCCGCGGCGGCCACGCCCGTGAGAAGCCCTTTCGAACCGGACCGGATCATGGTGTCCTCCCCTTGAACCCCTGGTGCAGGTCCGCGCTGCCACGCGACCTGCGCTGAACCCTCCGCCGGGTGGCGGCTCGGCGGGTATCCCGAAAGTTGGGGGTGCCGGGCGGGCGACCGCGGCGTTGCGGGGCGGTCGCGGACGGCTCACACTGCGCGGTGTGAGCCGTTCGGGGGAGCGGTTGCTGCGCGAGCTGACCGCGGCGACCGGACAGGGTGCGAGCTGGGCCGAGTCCGGCGCGGAACTCTCACGGGCCGTCGCGTCCGTGGTGCCGCACGACGGGGCGCGCTTGACGGGTCTGGGTCCGGCGACCGGGTTCGGACCGGCTTCGTTCAGCTTCTGGCACGGTTACGAAGCGGACTTCGGCCAGGGGTTGCTGCGCGGTTGCCACACGGGCCAGGACCCGTGCCTGCGCGAGGACCTCGCGCGGCGACCGGTCCCGGTCGACGTGGTGGCGGGCGCGGGCGACGGCCCGCGGCACCGCGCGGTGCGGCGGCTGTTCGCCGATCACGGCGTCCAGAGCGAGCTGCGGCTGCTGCTGCGGGACGCCCGCGGCGTGTGGGGGACGCTCGGCCTGATCCGGGCGCGCGGCGCCCGGCCGTTCAGCGACGAGGACCTCGGCAACGCCGCGCGGCTCGGACCGACGTTGGTGGCGTTCCTCCGCCGGTACGTGACCGCGGGCCCGCTGGTGCCCGCCGCGGAGAGCCCGCCGCCGGGCGTGATCGTCCTCGGCCGGGATCACGAGATCAGAGCGGCCACTCCGGCGGCGCTCGCGTGGCGGGAGCGGCTGCAGAGCCGCCTGCGCGCTCCTGAGTGGACCGGCAGGTCCTTCTTCGCCGGGATGTCCGCCTCGGCCCGCGCCCCGGCGGGCGCGCCGCTGGTGCTGGGCCCGGCGGCGAGCTACGGGCGGTGGGTCGCGTGCCAGGCGGAGCGGCTGGACGCCGACGGCGCGGGCGACGTGGCGGTCGTCATCCAGGCGGCCACGGCCGCGCAGCTGCTCCCGTCCTTCTGCTCCTGGTACGGCATCACGGCCCGCGAGCGCCAGGTCGTCGAGCAGTTGCACGCGGGTGCGGCGCCCAAGCACATCGCCCGCAGGCTCGACCTGTCGGTGCACACGGTCAACGACCACCTGAAGGCGATCTTCCGCAAGACCGGCGCCCGGGGCCGCGACGAGCTCATCGCCGCGATCAACTGACCGTGCCGCCGGACGCGGGGGGGGGGGGGGCGGGGCCCCCCCCGCCCCCCCGCCCCCGGCCGAACTGCCACGGCCCCCCCGTGTTACGGGCGGTAGGAAGGGGGGCGGGGTGGGGGTGGGTGGTGGTT
>NZ_JBFAMT010000120.1:0-2572 GCF_040656635.1 Actinosynnema sp. NPDC049800
TCGGCGGCGTCCTACTCTCCCACACCCTCACGAGTGCAGTACCATCGGCGCTGGAAGGCTTAACTACCGGGTTCGGAATGGGACCGGGTGTTCCCCAACCGCTATGACCACCGAAACACTATGAAATTACCAACCCGTAGGCACCCCAACCCACCCAGTCCTACACGGGTGGACCAAGGCGGTCCGGTTCGGTTCTTTCAGAACCGCACAGTGGATGCGTAGCGTCTTCATGACAAGTCCTCGGCCTATTAGTACCGGTCAACTCCAGCCGTTACCGACCTTCCATCTCCGGCCTATCAACCCAATAGTCTCTTGGGGGCCTTAACCCACAAAGGGGTGGGATACCTCATCTAGGAACAGGCTTCCCGCTTAGATGCTTTCAGCGGTTATCCCTTCCGAACGTAGCCAACCAGCAATGCCCTTGGCAGGACAACTGGCACACCAGAGGTCCGTCCGTCCCGGTCCTCTCGTACTAGGGACAGCCTTCCGCAAGTATCCTACGCGCGCGGCGGATAGGGACCGAACTGTCTCACGACGTTCTAAACCCAGCTCGCGTACCGCTTTAATGGGCGAACAGCCCAACCCTTGGGACCTACTCCAGCCCCAGGATGCGACGAGCCGACATCGAGGTGCCAAACCATGCCGTCGATATGGACTCTTGGGCAAGATCAGCCTGTTATCCCCGGGGTACCTTTTATCCGTTGAGCGACCACGCTTCCACAAGCCATGGCCGGATCACTAGTTCCGACTTTCGTCCCTGCTCGACCTGTCGGTCTCACAGTCAAGCCCCCTTGTGCACTTGCACTCGACACCTGATTGCCAACCAGGCTGAGGGAACCTTTGAGCGCCTCCGTTACCCTTTGGGAGGCAACCGCCCCAGTTAAACTACCCACCAGGCACTGTCCCTGATCCGGATCACGGACCGAGGTTAGACATCCAGTACGACCAGAGTGGTATTTCAACGACGACTCCACCATGACTGGCGTCACAGCTTCACAGTCTCCCACCTATCCTACACAAGCCGAACCGAACACCAATACCAAGCTATAGTAAAGGTCCCGGGGTCTTTCCGTCCTGCCGCGCGTAACGAGCATCTTTACTCGTAATGCAATTTCGCCGGGCCTGTGGTTGAGACAGTCGAGAAGTCGTTACGCCATTCGTGCAGGTCGGAACTTACCCGACAAGGAATTTCGCTACCTTAGGATGGTTATAGTTACCACCGCCGTTTACTGGCGCTTAAGTTCTCAGCTTCGCCCCGAAGAGCTAACCGGTCCCCTTAACGTTCCAGCACCGGGCAGGCGTCAGTCCGTATACATCGTCTTGCGACTTCGCACGGACCTGTGTTTTTAGTAAACAGTCGCTTCTCGCTGGTCTCTGCGGCCGAAAAATCCTAGCCCGCAAGGGGCTTCAAATCCCTCGGCCCCCCTTCTCCCGAAGTTACGGGGGCATTTTGCCGAGTTCCTTAACCACAGTTCGCCCGATCGCCTCGGTATTCTCTACCTGACCACCTGTGTCGGTTTGGGGTACGGGCCGCATGAACACTCACTAGAGGCTTTTCTCGGCAGCATGGGATCACTCTACTTCGCCTCAATCGGCTATGCATCACGTCTCAGCCTATATGCCTGGCGGATTTGCCTACCAGACGGCCTACACGCTTACACCAGTACTACCACTCACTGGCGGAGCTACCCTCCTGCGTCACCCCATCGCTTGACTACTACAAGTTCAGGTCCCGCGCTCCACATCGCCCCTCATCCGAAGAATCAGAGCGGGCTTCGGGCGGTTAGTATCACAAGGTTCGCCATGGGCGCGTTCACACGGGTACGGGAATATCAACCCGTTGTCCATCGACTACGCCTGTCGGCCTCGCCTTAGGTCCCGACTTACCCTGGGCGGATTAGCCTGGCCCAGGAACCCTTGGTCATCCGGCGGACGAGTTTCTCACTCGTCTTTCGCTACTCATGCCTGCATTCTCACTCGTATGGCTTCCACGGCTGGATCACTCCGCCGCTTCGACAGCCATACGACGCTCCCCTACCCATCCCAGCGTTACACTGAAATGACACGGCTTCGGCGGTGTGCTTGAGCCCCGCTACATTGTCGGCGCAGGACCACTTGACCAGTGAGCTATTACGCACTCTTTAAAGGGTGGCTGCTTCTAAGCCAACCTCCTGGTTGTCTGGGCGACCCCACATCCTTTCCCACTTAGCACACACTTAGGGGCCTTAGCCGGCGTTCTGGGCTGTTTCCCTCTCGACTACGAAGCTTATCCCCCGCAGTCTCACTGCCGCGCTCTCACGTACCGGCATTCGGAGTTTGGTTGATTTCGGTAAGCTTGTGGGCCCCCTAGACCATCCAGTGCTCTACCTCCGGCACGAAACACACGACGCTGCACCTAAATGCATTTCGGGGAGAACCAGCTATCACGGAGTTTGATTGGCCTTTCACCCCTAACCACAGCTCATCCCCCAGGTTTTCAACCCTGGTGGGTTCGGGCCTCCACGCGGTCTTACCCACGCTTCACCCTGGCCATGGCTAGATCACTCCGCTTCGGGTCTAGACCACGCGACTC
>NZ_JBFAMT010000121.1:0-1911 GCF_040656635.1 Actinosynnema sp. NPDC049800
GGCGACGAGCCGCTGTGCGGCTCGTCGCCCTTTCCCGTGCGCCGGGTCGTGAGCGCTCACGGGGGCGGCTCGTCGCCCACGTGCGCGTGGAAGAACGACGCGGAGACGCCACTCGCGGTCAGCCCGGCGAGGACCGCCGCCGCGTGCCGTCGGCCGTCCGCGCCGACATAGAACCTGTCGTTCGGATGAGCCTCGTCCGAGGGGGTCGCGATTGGTGGGCAACGATGATCGGCGCCAGGCGGACGTCAAGCTGCGTGACGCGCTCGTCGCGGAGAACTGCGCGGGCCCGGAGTGGCTGCGGTTCACCAGGGTGCTCAGCGAGTACGGCTTCGCCTCGATGGTGGGGTGGTTGAGGTCCGGGTTGATCTTCACGCTCTGCCGGGAGAAGGGGTACCCGGTCGGCGGGCCGCCGCTGTACTGGGAGCACGAGGACCTGGTCAGCCTCGCCGGTGACACGGTGGTCGACGCGATCGGCGACTTCCGGGACAAGGCCCTGTTGGGCGGCGCGTGGGATCCGACGGGTGGTGCGAGCCTGAAGACCTACTTCGCCACGGGCTGCGTGTACGCGTTCCCCAACGTCTACCGCAAGTGGAGGAGGGACCGCAGCCGGCAGGAGGCGGAGGCCGGCCGATTATCGGGCGTCGAGGTGCCGGCGGACCTGGCGGCGCCCGGCCCCGACCCCGGCGAGGCGGTGGTCACCAAGTTGGAGATCAGACGCGGTCTCGCCGGCATCCCGAACGAGTACGCCAGGTCGGCGCTGGTCCTGTCGGAGTCCGGGTACACGGTCGGCGAGATAGCGGAACTGCTGAACACGACCCACGGCGTCATCAAAGGGGCTTTGGAGAGACATCGGCGCAACACCGGTCGATCGACTGGGGGCGGGGGTGGCAATGTCTGAGCACGCGGTCGGCCACTCGACGGCGGTGGAGCACCTCGTCGAGGACTCTTCGTTCGGTGCGGACGACGTTCGCGATCTCCGCGATCGGGCCCCGGACGACGTGGTCCAGCGCATCGTGGGCCGCGTCAACCGGTCGATCCCACCGGCGTCGTCGCTGAGGGGCGGGTTCGTCCAGCGCGCGGCGTCCATCGTCGCTGATCGCCCGATCGTGTACTCGGGGGTGGCCGACCCGGTCGGCTCGGGTCCGGGGTGGCCCGGTCACAGCCTGCTCGGTCGTCTTCGCGACTCGACCCGTCGGGAGTTCCTCGACCTCGGCACGGTCGTGAGGTACCGGGCCGACCGTGAGGTCATCGAGCAGGACGCGAAGGACACTCACGTCCTGTTGCTGCTCGACGGCGTGGTCAAGGTGCAGACCACGGACGAGACGGGTGACACGGCGCTGCTCGCGATCAGGGTCGCGGGCGACCTGGTCGGCGAGATGGCGGCGCTGGACCAGAAGCCGCGCTCGGCCAGCGTCGTGACCTGTGGCGACGTGGTCGCGAAGCTGATCACCAGCGGCGAGTTCATGGCGTTCCTGCACCGGCGCAACGACGTGTTCGTGGAGTTGATCGGGATGATCGACGACCGGCTGCGCTGGGCGAACCAGCGCCGGCGGGATTTCCTGTCCCACCCGGCCGCCGAACGGGTGGCGCGGGTGCTGGTCGACTTGGTGCAGACCTACGGGCGCGAAGAGGCGCACGGGTGGACGTTGGGAATTCCGCTGACGAAGGTGGAACTCGCCTCCATCGTCGGGATGAAGCCCAGGACGGCCGAGAAGGCGTTCTCCGACCTGCGCAAAGCGGGGGTGGTGGTGAGCCACCTGAGGCGTGACGTGCTGGTGCCCGACCTGATGGCGTTGCGGGAGTTCGGGCGCATGTGACGACGGCGGAGCGGCCGGGGGGGCGGGCAACCGGACCCCCCCCCCCCCCCCGACCCGCAAAAAAACAAGCCAAAAGGGGGGTTAGGGGACAAAA
>NZ_JBFAMT010000123.1:0-1632 GCF_040656635.1 Actinosynnema sp. NPDC049800
GTGTCGGGGCCGCTGTCGGGGCGGTCGCCGTTCGGGGTGTCGTTGTCCGGCCGGTTGGTGCTCGGGTCGGGGTCGCGGTGGGGCGGGGTCCACGCGTCGGGGTCTCGGCGTTGGCCGGGGACGCCGTCGGGATCGCGCCGCGGTGGGATTTGGCCATCCGGGTCCCGGCGGGGAGCGGGTGTGTGCGTGTCCGGGTGCCGCGGGGCCGGCGGGCCGTCGCCGCGTGGGCGGGTGAAGTCGGGGCCGGCGTCGCGTTGGTGCGGTGGGCCGGCCGGGCCTCGGTTGGGCGGCCCGCTGTGCGGGGTGTTCTGGGAGGGGTTGGTGTGCGCCGGGCCGTTCGGGGAGTACGGCCGCGCGGGCCCGGTGGCCGGCCCATTGTGCGGCGCGTTGTGCGGGGCGTTGGGGTAGGTCGGACCGGGACGCGGCGGACCTGCGTGCGGCGGACCGGCCGGCGGTGGCGTCGGACCGTTCTGCGGGCGCGTGTGGCCCGGGCCGGCGCCGGTGGGATTGGTGTGGGAGGGGTTCGGGGCCGCGTGCCGGGGACCGCTGTGCGGGGTGCCCGGCACGCCGGTGTTGGGCGAGGCCGGGCCGTGGTGAGGCGTGCCGGGACCTGCGTGCGCCGGACCCGCGTGCGCCGGACCCGCGTGTGAAGGTCCTGCGTGTGCGGGACCTGCGTGTGAAGGCCCTGCCTGGGACGGGTTGGTACGGGACGGCCCGTGTGCGGACGGGCTGACGTTCTCGGGCCCGCGTGCGGTCGGGATGCCGGAGCCGACGTCACCCCGGCTGCCCGGGGTACCGGTCCAACCACCGCCGCCCGGACGTCCGCTGCCGCCGGGCGCGCCACCACCGGGGTTGCCGCCACCTGGCGCGCCGGCCGACGGCGCACCACCGGCCGGACCGGGCTGGTTGGGCTGTGAACCGGTGTTGGGGTTCCCGGTGTTGGGACCGCCACCGGTGTGGGGCTGGTCGGGGCGCGATGGGGCTTCGGGCGCCGCGGCGTTGGCCGCGGAGGTCTGGTCGAAACGAGGGGAGCTGTGCGGCGTCGGCGCCCCACCGCTGGGGCTGCCGCCCCCACCGCTGTGCGAACCGCCGTTTCCACCACTGCCATAGCCGCTACCGCTGCCGCTGCCGCCGCCATGACCGCCGACGGTGCTCGGGCTGCCGCCACCTGGGTTGCCGTTGCCACCCGGGTTGCTGCTGCTGCTCGGAGCGCCGCCGCCGCTGCCGCTGCTGGGTGAGCCGCCGCTCGGGCTGCCGTTTCCGTGGCTGCTGGGTCCGTGGCTGCCGGGTGCGGGCTGTCCGCCGGGGCCGCCTCGGTGTTCGCCGAGGGGCGGGTTGCCGGCGGTGTTGCCGCGCGGGAGGTCGTTGTCGGGGCTGCCGGGATCGCGTCCGGGGCGGCTGGTCGGGGTGGGCACGTCGGTCGGGTCGCCCCGGCCGGGCCGTGACGCCGAGGAGGTCGTCGGATCGGTGGTGGTGCCGGAGGTGGTGGTGCTGTCGCCCGGACGGTTGGCCGGCGGTGTGCCGGTGCCGTCGCCATTGCCGGTCCCCGTGCCGTTACCGGAGGTGTCCGAAGTGGACGAGTCGCCGTTGCCGGAGGAGCTGTTGCCGGAGCTGTTGGTGCCGGGAGAGCTG
>NZ_JBFAMT010000124.1:0-1495 GCF_040656635.1 Actinosynnema sp. NPDC049800
ATACAACAGCGGTATGCGGCCCATTCGGCCGCACCGCCGGGAACCACCTCAGGCGCGACTCTCATCGAACGAGACTTGTGAAACAGGCGCTAGCTGTACTGCCCGGGGAGGTTGGGGACGCGGCTGGCTGGTGGTTGGCCGCCCAGTGCGGTGTGGCCGCGGTGGTGGTTGTAGGTGTGCAGCCCGTGTGGCAGTGCGGCTCGTCGTTCGGCTTCGGACCGGTAGGGCTGGGCGTAGGCCCATTCGTCGAGCAGGGTGTACCCCGCCGAGCAGGTAGGCGATGCGGGTCGGACCCCACCGCCGCGCCAGGCGGACCTTCACGATCCGGCGTTCGCAGCGGGTGGGCAGGCGACGCGGGCTGTGGTGCGGTCGGCTGCAACGGTCGGTCGTGCCCGCCTCGCCCAGCACGCGACAACGCGAGGCCCAGTGGGCGGTGGTCGGCTAGACCTGGAACCGCTCGGCCGCGCGTCGCAACGGCCGGCCCTCGTCCACGGCGCACCCGGCAGGTCGCCGCCGTCAGGTGCCGGGCATGCCTCCCGGCACCACACGCGGCAGTGATAACGCAATGCGTTCGTATTACACTTGGGTCGGTGTTCCGTGGTGTCAAGGACAGCAAGTGGTCGGCGACCACATCGCCCGACACGGTGTGACCTTGGACGAGGTGAGGGAGGCGATCCTCGAACGTCCGTACTGGCAGGCCGAAGGCCGGGACGACACGATTTTGATGTACGGCCGCACCTATGCGGGACGGTATCTGTTCGTGGTGGCCGCCGAAGACAACGGTGAAGCGTTCATCGTGACCGCGCGGGACATGACACCCAGTGAGAAGAAGACCTTCCTGAGGAAGGCACGGTGATGACAATGGCAAAGCGAAACGAGTCCCTTCCTCGTCCGGTCGAAGACCTTGAGGCGCTGGCCGCTCACTACGACACCCATGACACGTCGGCCGAAATCGAGCATGGCGAGTGGGTTGATCCGCGTCCGATGCAAACCACGTCCCTTCGATTGCCGGGTGACGTCGTCGACGCGCTCAAGGCGCTCGCGCAGACGCGCGGTATGCGCTACACGGCGTTGGTTCGAGAGATCATCGAGCACGCGGTCAACGGTGTGCGCCTCGCGGAGAGCGAGGAATTCGCGCGGATCAACGAGCGACTGGCCCGCATCGAGGCCGCCGTCGTCCCGCAGCCCGAGGAGCCGCCAAGTAAACGTCCAGCGAGGAAGAACCCCGCATCGGGCTCCAAGAAGGCCAAGATCCCCGCGGTCCACGGACGGACCCCCCGGGTGGTGGCCGCAGCGCCTGCATCCACAGCGAAGGGGTACGTCGGCTCTGGTCGCAGGGCGGCAGGGAAGGGCTGAGGCGGTCACGAGGAGGCCAACCCTCCACCACCTCCCCTCCAGCAGAAGGGTTTAGTGTTGATACCCCCCCAAAAATGTGGGGTTTTAAAAAAAAACCACCACAAAAGACACCCAGCCCAACAAACAAACCAAAATGAAA
>NZ_JBFAMT010000125.1:0-1458 GCF_040656635.1 Actinosynnema sp. NPDC049800
CCTCCATAAGCTCTTGATCGTCCGGGACACGATGTTCCGGACGCCCGGGTTGGTGGGGTGTGGCAATCAGTCCTCTGCCGTTGGATGGCTCTCGACGAGTGGCCGCCCCGCCGATCTGGACGCCTCGGCCTCTGATTGAGACTTGTGCGCGCGGTCGCTGTTTATGGAGGTGCCGGCGGGGTCGTCCACGGGCCTGAACCGCGGAAACGGAAGGAACGAGCCGCGTGGCGGTTCGCGAACGGATCTGGGTGGGCATCGACGTGGGCAAGACCACCCACCACGCCTGCGCCGTGGACGAGACCGGGAAGGTCGTGTTCTCCCAACGGGTCGACAACGGCCAGACCGCGATCGAGCAGCTCATCGCACGTGCCGGCAAAGCCGCTGTCGAGGTGCGGTGGGCTCTGGACCTGACCTCGGGCGCGGCAGGGCTGCTGGTCGTGCTGCTGCTGTCCACCGGACAGCCGGTGACCTACGTGTCCGGACAGACGGTCAACCGCATGGCCGGCGCCTTCGGCGGCGAGGGCAAAACCGACGCCAAGGACGCCAGGGTCATCGCCCAGACCTGCAGAATGCGCGGCGACCTGCCCCGATTGTCCGTCCCGGACCAGGTCGTGACCGACTTGGCGGTGCTCACCGCGCGACGCGCCGACCTGGTCAACGACTGGGTACGTGACGTCAACCGACTGCGCGAACTACTGTCCTCGATCTTCCCCGCCCTGGAGAAGGCGCTGGACTGCACCACCCGCGCCGCACTGTCCCTGCTGACCGGGTTTCAGACACCGGCGGCGATCCGCACGGCGGGCGAACCCGGCCTGACCCGCCACCTGCACGACCTCGGCGTTCGCCCCGGCACCGCGCACTCGGTGATCGTCAAGGCCCTGGCCGCCGCGGCGGAACAGACCGTCACCCTGCCCGCCGAGGCCGTCACCGCGCCGTTGATCGCGCGCCTGGCCCGACGGCTGCTCGACCTGGACCGCGAGGCCAAGGACCTCACCAAACTGATCGGCGACACCTTCCGCGCCCACCCCCACGCCTCGATCATCGAAAGCCTGCCCGGCCTGGGTCCGGTGCTGGGTGCGGAGTTCCTGGTCGGCACCGGCGGCGACCTGACCGCCTTCCGCGGCCCCGACAAACTCGCCGCCTTCGCCGGCCTGGCCCCGATGCCCCGCGACTCCGGCCGGATCAACGGCAACCTGCGCAAACCCCGCCGCTACCACCGGGGCCTGCGCCGGGTGTTCTACATGGCCGCCCTGTGCTCCACCCTGCGCGAAGGACCTTCACGGACCTTCTACCAGCGCAAACGAGCTGAAGGTAAACACCACATCCAAGCCCTGATCGCCCTGGCCCGCCGCCTGGTCGACGTGCTGTGGGCACTGTTGCGCGACAACCGGCCGTTCACAACGACAAGTTCCGCCACACCAGCGCCCACAGCCACTTGACACGGGTCATTAAGACTCG
>NZ_JBFAMT010000126.1:0-1169 GCF_040656635.1 Actinosynnema sp. NPDC049800
CGGGCAGCACGGGCGGGTGACGATGGTGCCCATGACGGCGTCGGCGGCGTGCGGCAGGCCCGTGCAGCACGCCGGGTTGACCGACACCAGGGTCGCGGTGCCCTCCTTGCGCAACCGCACGAACCCGACGTCGGCGAGTTTGCGCAGGTGGTGCGAGCAGGTGGACTGGCTGACGCCGACCGCCTCGGTCAGCGCGCCCACGGTGATCTCGCCGGGGTGGGTGGCGACGGTGTGCAGCAGGCGCACGCGGGTGGGGTCGGCCAGGCAGGCGAACCACTCGGCATAGGTGGAGGCGTCCTCGGGGGCGAGGCCCACCGCGGGCAGCGTCGTCGTCATGCCCACCAGAGTATCGACAAACGCCGATGGTTGCATCCATCGAGCAGACTCGATACATTCCCACCTGTTCGATCGAAGACAGACGATGAAAAGGGGTGGCTCGTGGACGAGCTTCCGGTGGTCGTGGTCGGGGCGGGGCCGGTCGGGTTGGCGGCGGCGGCGCACCTGCTCGAACGCGGCCTGCGACCCGTGGTACTCGAAGCCGGCCCCCAGGCCGGCGCGGCGGTGGCCCGGTGGCGGCACGTGCGGCTGTTCTCGCAGTGGTCGGAACTCGTCGACCCCGCCGCCCGCCGACTGCTGGAACCCACCGGGTGGACCGCCCCGGACGGCGAGACCTACCCCACCGGCGAGCAGTGGGCGGCGCAGTACCTGGTGCCGCTGGCCGAGGCGCTGGGCGAGCACGTCCGGGTGAACGCCCGCGTCATCGGCGTCGCCCGCCGCGGCCGGGACCGCGTCGTGGACGCCGGCCGCGACAGCGAACCGCTCACCGTGCACGTCGAAGGCGGCCGGCGGATCACCGCACGGGCCGTCGTCGACGCCTCCGGCACCTGGGGCGCGCCCAACCCGCTCGGCGGCGACGGACTGCCCGCGGTCGGCGAGCCGGAGGCGGCGGACCGGATCGGCTACCGCGTGCCCGACGTCGTCGGCGAGGCCGAACGGTACGCGGGCAAGCGGATCGCCGTGGCCGGCAGCGGGCACTCCGCGCTCACCGCCCTGGTCGCACTGACGAACCTCGCCGAACGGCACCCCGGCACGCACGTCACCTGGCTGCTGCGCCGCGGCGCGGTCGGCAACGTCTTCGGCGGCGGCGAAGCCGACCAACTGCCGGCGCG
>NZ_JBFAMT010000127.1:0-1161 GCF_040656635.1 Actinosynnema sp. NPDC049800
CTCGGCGCTGTGGACGGCCAGGTCGGTGCTCTTGGGGAAATACTGGCGCAGCAGGCCGTTGGTGTTTTCGTTGCTGCCGCGTTGCCAGGGGCTGGCCGGGTCGCAGAAGTAGACCGGGATGTCGGTGGCCACGCTGAACTCGTGGTGCCGCGCCATCTCCGAGCCCTGGTCCCAGGTCAGCGACCGGGTGAGGTGGGCGGGCAGGGCCTGGACGGTGATGGTCAGGGCGTCGCGGACGTGTTCGGCGGTGCGGCCGTGGGGCAGGTGCAACAGCATCACGTAGCGGGTCGCCCGTTCCACCAGCGTGCCGATGGCGGAGGCGTTGTCCTTGCCCAGGATCAGGTCGCCTTCCCAGTGGCCGGGCACCGCCCGGTCCTCGACCTCGGCCGGCCGGTCGCTGATCATCACCATCGGGTGGACGAACCGCGGCTGCCGCCGCTGCGCCTGACGGCGGGGTTTGCGCACGGTGCGGCCGGTCCGCAACGCCCGCACGAGTTCACGGCGCAACTCACCGCGTCCTTGCAGGTAGAGAGCCTGGTAGATCGTCTCGTGGGTCACGTGCCACTCCGGCCGGTCGGGGAAGTCCCGCCGCAGCACCG
Organism: Actinosynnema sp. NPDC049800; assembly: GCF_040656635.1. Classification (NCBI taxonomy): domain Bacteria; kingdom Bacillati; phylum Actinomycetota; class Actinomycetes; order Pseudonocardiales; family Pseudonocardiaceae; genus Actinosynnema; species Actinosynnema sp. NPDC049800. Next base: position 600 of record NZ_JBFAMT010000127.1, read on the forward strand.
CGACGATCTGCTCGGGACTGTGCTTCCTGACCAGATGGTCCTGCACGATCCGATGCAGCTCCGGATCGGCCGCGAGTTTCCGCGTCTTCGGACGCGGACGACGCGCGTCGGCGCGGACCTGGGCGGCGTGCGGCCGGTAGTCCCCGGACACCGGATGGGAGTTGCGGTCCAACTCCCGTTTAACCGTCGAGGGTGACCGGCCCAACTCGGCGGCGATAGCCCGGATCGACGCCCTCGCCCGTCGCCGGTCGGCGATCACGATCCGCTCGTCCTCGTTGAGATACCGCCCCGACACCGACGGGGACGCCGCCGAGGTGATCGGCGACGCCCCCGTCTCACGGCCTGTTGGATTACGCCCGTTGCGCCAACGCTTCCCGGTCCGGATGTTGATACCGACGATCCTGCACGCTTCCCGGTTGCCGACGCCCTGACGCATGAGCGCAAGGTAAGCCTCGCGCTCACGCGTCAGACGCCGACCGCCCAGGTTGACCGACCGATCCCGGATCTCGAAATCCACCACAACTCCCCAACTGGGGTGTTGCGACGACCACTAGAACCCAAG